>JAOUCL010000018.1 GCA_029859805.1 Rhodospirillales bacterium
GCTTTACCTCGCGGATCTGGGTCTTGTAGAGCTTGAAGGGCTCTTGCGAGGTAAAGCGATAAGTGACCAGCACCGTCGCTCCGGAAGGTATGCTCCCCGTGCTGATCCGCGCTATGGCTACGCTGTCGCCGAAGCTCTGGACCTCGTAATCAACATCCTCTACGTAAAGGGGGACCCCGCCCAAACCCGTGACCACTATGGAGTCCACGTCGACGTCGACGTTATCCAGGAAAGACGGCGTGGTTCCGACCAAGACGTGGGGCTCGTCGCTTACGTTCCGAAACGGGGCCTTCGACTCGTCGTCTTCCAGGCGGACTCGGTAACCGTTCCGCAGGATAACCGCGCCCCAGGGTATCCGCCGCCGATAGCGAAAGTCGAGGTCGCCTTCATAGGTGTTCCGTTTGCCGCCGCTGAAGTTTTCGTCTGTGACGTCGAAGCGCAATCTGGTGTTCAGATTTTCGTACAGTTGATGGTTCAAGCTGGACGTTCCTCGGATCGTCCTTGAATAGAAGTCGTCCTCGTCTCGCCAATCGAGACGCGCCTCGTGGTCGCTGCTGAAATTCGGACTGTGTTGCAGGAAGAGGTTTTCGGCGGCACTCACGCTCTTGGTCTTGAAGTCTATGGTGGTGTCTTCGGTCGAATTCATCTGGCCGAAAATGGTAGAGGACAGGCGGGCGTCCTCGGTGAGTTGGTACGTGTTCCTGGCGTTCACCAAGAGCCTTTCGACGGTCGCCTGCGTATTTTCAAAATCTCGATCCTGAAATATATACTCGGACCTGAGGAACGTTCTGCTCCTGTCTGTTTCGTGCCGGGTGTCAATGCTCCCACTGTAAGAGGTGTCTGTGAAATCTCTGAATCCTTCGGTGTCCGTTTGCCTCCGTTCGGCGGTGATGTTGGTTGGAAGAGTCTGATTCTTGAGCAAAACGGTGGCCCTGTCGAGAGCCGTTTTGGTGGTCGTGTCGGGCGCCAGCGACGTGTCGAACTCGCTTCTGGTGCGGCTGGAATACAGTTTCAGACTGTATGGCTTCTTCTGGAGGAAGGTCGAATCGAAGGTGTAGCCCAGGAACAGCAGGTCGTCGTCCTTGTCCGGGCCACCCTTCGTTTCCTGGTCCTGCAATTTGATCTTTGGCCGCAGCTCGAGCGAAAAGACGGCGAGGGCCGGATGATACGCCCAGCCCCTCGTTGCGATCTTCAGATCCTGGGTGAGTCTGTTCGTATCCTGCTTGGTGTCGCTGAAGGGGGTTTTTCGCTTCTCCTCCTCGATCTCGTACCTGGTCTCGGAGATCGCCGTGGGGCGATCCAGGGCGAAATAGGGAGTGCGAACCCGCATAGCATCGCAGCCGGCGGAGAGCAGCGGGACCACGAGCATGAGCGCCAGAGGGGGCCGCCGCTGGGTGGGGCTGGGAGGAAGGTCGTCCGCAGTTTCCCGGCCCCCATGGTGGCGGACAGCAGAATATGCCGGCTCCCGCCGCACTTCTATGGCCCTCCCTTTTCGTCATACTCGGATTTCAGATTCGTCGCCGACCGGCCCATATGCGGATTGTGACACGCGGTGCACACCTGGTCGCCGTTCTGGGCGTGGAGGGGGGTCCTCTCGCGAATGCCCGCGAGGTCGTGGCACCCCTCGCACAGCTCGGTATTATCCTTGCCTCGCAGCATGTAGCGGCGCGAGGATTGGTGCGGCGAATGGCAGCCGATGCAAAGGCCGGAGGCGACGGGCCCGTGGAGACGAAGCCCCAAGGCGTCGGCGACATCGATGCTTTTTGCCGTGTGGCACCCGAAACACAGCTCCTGCAGCGGCGCGACGAGCCGGCGCGTAGCCCCGGCAAGGGCCAGAGACGATCCGCCCGCCTGTGCGCCATCCTTGCGAAAGGCGAGGGATCCCCCGGTCGCGTGGCACAGCTCGCACTGCGTCGCCGCATAGGGACCATGGCCCCATTTCTGGGTGCGCAGGACCACGGTCTGGTTCTCTCGAATGCGCGCGGCGCGCCTCTCTCCGCGGGTAAGGCTTGCCTCCGCCCTCGCCCTGGCCGCCTCGTCGTCTTCGGGCCCCTCCGGCTCGAGCGGTTCCACGCCGGTGAAGAAGAAGGTAAGGAGCTCGTGGCGGTGCTCCCGGGTGCAACCGCTCATGGCGCTGGCGAGCAGGACCAGCGCCAGGGTCCCGATCAGCATTCTTACGGTGCGCTCGGGCATAGCGGGAAGCGGAGGGCCGCGAAATTCGATCCGGCAGAGGTCATTCCTCGGGGGAGTCCTCCTTCCTGGCTGGCTGGGCCCCCTTCGGCGCGGGTCCGGTCCATTCGCCGAAGGCGTAGACGTTCAGCTTGGCTGGACCGGCCTGGTTTGCGACATAGATCAGGTACTTGGCGCGGAAGTCGGGGTCCAGGTGCTCGGAAAAGTACCCGAGGTTGTCGTAATCGATATCGATCCCGGCCGGCAGCCAGCTGCCGCCGGGCTTTGGCCCGAACTTGCCAAAGCCGAGAAGGACCTCCGCCGATCCCGTGTCGAAGATCTGGATCAGCTCGAAGGCGGAGTCGACCGCGTAGAGGTGTCCGTCATCGTCCACCACGATGCCCTTCGGTCTCGGCATCGAACCGGGGAAGTTGCCCAGTTGGCCGATCGCCCTGACGAAGTTTCCGTTCGGGTCGAACTTCTGGACGCGGAAGTTCAGGAAGTCCGTGACATAGAGGTTCCCCTCGGAGTCGATCGCCAGGTGGGTCGGCCAGTGGAACTGTCCGTCGTCGGGGCCCGGTTCGCCGATCTTGGTGATGAGCTCGCCGGTGTTCTTGTCGAGCACCTCGATCTCGTTTTCCTTCACGTCGCAGACATAGATACGGTCGCCATGGACGACCACGTCGAGCGGCTGGAACTGACCCTTGGCCCCATAGGCGTTGTGGAATTCGTTCTGCTGGTCCAAAACTATGACCTGCCCGCGATCCCTGTCGGCGACGTATTTGTAACCGTCGTCCGCCACGAAGATGCTCATTGGCTTGCGCAGCGGCCCGCCCGCGGTCTCCTTGATGGTATTGAACCTGCTTTCGGCCAGATCGATGACGACGACTGCTTGGAAGCGCCTGTCGATCACATAAATCTTGCCCTTCTCGTGGGCAACGTCGAACGGCCTCACAAGACCGGCCGTCGGCTCGTCAGTGCCCAGAAGGAACGCCCTGAATTCGCTGGTCTCTCCGCCAACGTCCTCCTCCGTGTTGATGGTGGTGAGGTACTGCACGCGCGGGATCTCAGGCGCCGCCGGATAGAACACGGGTCCTTCCTGCTCCGGCCCCTCGGCGGCGCAGGCCGCAAGCAGCAGTAGGCCGGCACCGGCAATAGGGCGGCCTATTGCGTTTGGAATCGTGTGCCTCAGGGGGCCTTGAAAGATCGTCATCCGGGTATCTCCTCTACTCGTCAAGCTGTTCTTCTTTTGCGCGTTCCAGCTCCTCCGGCGTGGCATCGACACCCTCGCGGGGCGTCACCTTCAGGGTGTTGAATACAGGCTCGTAGCGATCGTACGAGACAGGCCGGTGGCAGGTCGGGCTACAGGATCCGCCGGTCTGTGTCCGCTCGAATTTCCGGATGTTGATGGTGCGCTTGCCGAAGGGAATTTTGTCGCGAATGAGCCGCTCGTTCGGGGCGCCGTGATGGTGATGACAGGCCTTGCAGCTTCGGCCCTTTTGCCGGTTCACGTGCCGGTAGTGCAGGTTGAGGTTGCCGTTGCGGAAGCCCGTCGCCTCGAGCGTCCTTGGTTCCGCGAAGGCCTCGTCGTCGTGGCACATGAAGCAGATGTACTTGTCGGGCGAGAAGCTCGCATAGAGCGTCTCCGGATAGGGCTCCAAGAGCAGACGATAGTTGGCGCCGGCGTGCGGCAAGTGGCACCCCAGGCACATACCGGCCTCGAACGGCGGATGGAGGTTCAGCGTGTCGTCCCGGAAGGTGTTCTTGGGCGCGGGCAAGGTCCTGCCCTTGGGGTCCTTAAGGGCCCGGTTGTGGCACCCGAAGCAGAGGTCGGGCGGCTCCGCCCGAAGCTGATAGGCGTGGTCCGAGGTATGCGGATCGTGGCACTTGAGGCACTGGCCTTCGCCGACCGGACCGTGGGTGGTTGGCCCCTCGAACTCCTCGCTGTCGTGGCAGTTGAAGCACAGCTCCGAATTGGGCGGGAAATTGAGCTGCTTCGGGTTGTCGGACTGATGCGGGTCGTGGCAAAAGGTGCACATGCCCTCGGCGACGGGCACGTGCTTGTACTCCTTGTCGGCCATGTCGCCGTGGCACATGGCGCAGAGCTCCTCCTCCGCGACAGCCAGCTCGAAGGCGTGCCGGCCCTCCTGCGGCGGCTCGTGGCAGGTGACGCACTGCTCTCCGTCGGCCGCCGCGGCGTGGACGAATTCCTGCTTCGCCATATCGTCGTGGCAGGACGACGATACGCATGACGCCTCGGGATCGATCGGAAAGCCGGCCTGGGCCGCCGCGGGCAAGGCGGAGACGGATGCCCCGAGAAAGAACAGCACGGTCGCGGCCAGCAGTCTGAGCATTCCCCACGTGTCCCCCTTTATTCCCTGGCGCCCAACCATGAAAAGATGCCGAATTGTTCGATTTCTAGCGCCCTAGCGCATTGATCTCGATCAATTTTCTGTGGGTGATCAGGCTGACCCCCGGGCAGGCTCATGGCCCGGGCAGATACGGGTTTGGGAACGCCACGCGTCAGGTTCTTATGGACGCCAGCTCCGGAGTGGCGACGGCGGGCTGGGAGCGAACCCGTATCCTGGGCCCGGGGAAGTGACCGCCGGAATTACGACATGTCCTAGACCAATCGTTCCTGGACGTAGGGGCAAGAAAAAAAAGGGGGCCACGCGGGCCCCCTTTCCTAGAAACGGTAAACGTCGCTGGACTTAACGGTTGTCCTTGTTGTGGCAGGTCAGGCACAGGCCGGAGGCCTCTCCGCCCGCCGCAGCCGTGTTGGCCACCCGGAGCAGGTTCGTGCCTGGCACGGACTCCTCGTCGTGCACGTCGTGGCACGAGGAGCACTGAACCTTTTGGAAATCGAGCACGTCGGCGATGCTCCCGCTGGTGCCCATGGTCGTCGTATCCGGCCGTAGACCGGTATCGACGGTGTCGTCATAGACGATGGACAGCGGGTGGGTGCCCCTGAGGTCGATGTTGCTGCCATCCCGGAAGATCGAGATGACGCGGTTGTCACCGTATTCTGGGCCCATGAAGATGTTGCCACCAACTTGGGTGTCGAACTGGTCGATGGCGACCGTGCCGTCGTGGCAGCTGAGGCAAAGCTTCGAGATGCCGTCCGGCTGCGGCGACTGCACATTATCGATACTCGACGACCACGCGTTGTTGTACATCGTGTAGGTCGCCGCGCTCACCCCGCGGTTCCACAGAAGTCCATTCAAGTAGTACTGCGTCGCCAGCGCGTGATCGTGCGGTACGTGGCAGACCCGACAGATCTCGCCCCGGAAGTTCCAGATTTCTGCCTTGAAATCATGTGGACTGCCGACGATCCCGTCCCCCTGGCCGACTGCCATGGCCGGGCCGGAGCCCGCCAGCATGACCAGACCGGCACCGACGACCAACGTCGCCGACACCCTGGTTAAGATGCTACAGAAACGCCTCATTGTCCCCTCCTTTCCCATACGTGGGTCAATGTGGTTACAGGTTTGTACAAACGCTGACTTTTCTCTTCCCCACCCATTCTCAAGCTCGCACCCCCGATTCCCGCTCCAGGCATCCGCACCTGATCGAGGGGTAAGGTTGATGAAACATTAACAGCCTATGCGTGACTTTGATTTAAATCAATTTAGTTCAAGTTCTTTCGGCCGGCGAGACCGATTCCGGCCGCGGACGCCAGGTTCCGGCGTTCGGTTTCGACAGGATAGGCCCGGCGCCGCGGGAGGCCGTCCGCCAAGGCGGGCGGTCGGTGAGTGCTAGTGGCCCCCTCGGGAAGAGGAAAACGGCCGGCCGGCCTACTGGACCTTTCCGAAGATTTGGCGCCCGGAGGTATGCCGGTTGCGCCAATCCTCCCAGAGCACCAGGAAGGCGTCGCTCTTGGGGCTGAAGGAAACGGCGGGCCACCACCGGATCCCGGGGGCCTCGAGGTCGGAGATGAGAAATTCGTCGGAGAGCGTCCCGCCGGTCGACATGAACTTGCCGTAGATGTCCATGTTGCGCCCGGTCGGCGGCCGGCGCAGGTCGTACCAGACGACCAGGAACCGGTCGCCGTTCGGGTCGTAGGCCACGGAAGGGGCTTCTTGGTAGTCGATCTCGGAGGCGATCATGAAGGGCGGCTTGCTGAGGCTGCCGTCGCCGGTCCTGACGAAGGCGCCGTAGACGTCGAGGCCGTTCTGCCGGTCCATATACCCCTCGGTCGGCATCTCCCTGTAGTAGTCGCGTCCCGCCGACCAGGCCACGAAATAGTAATCCTCGCCGGGGGCGAAGCTGGCCGCGTAGAGCGAGAGGGGCGTGCAGCCGTTCCGTTCCAGCGCGATCAGGAAGCTCGACCCGAGGGGACCGCGCGCGGCATGGACGTAGGTCCCCATGACGGCCTTCAACAGCCTGTCAGGGGGGATACTCTTGGTGTCCCGCCAGACGACGAAGAACTGCTCGTGCCGGGGGTCGAACAGTAGGGAGGGACTGTCCTGGTAGTTGCCCTCGAGCGCGAGGGCGAACTCGCCGCCCTCGAGATTGCCGCCGGCGCCGACGTAGCGGCCGAAGATCTTGTCCACCTTGGCGGTCCTGTTGTCGACCCAGAGAACGAGGAACCGCTGCCGCACCGGGTCGAAGGCGAGATTGGGGAACTTCTGGGAAATGCCGCGCCGGGCCGCTATTGGAAATTCGTCGCCATGCGGCGTCCCGTCGGCGTCGAACAGCCGGCCATAGATGTCGGAGTCGATGTCGGCGGCGTCCCGCCAGTCGGTCCAGACCACCAGGAAGCGGTCGTTCACCGGATCGAAGGCGACGGCGGAAAATCCCTGCGACCCCTTGGCGCGGGTGACCGGGATGTCGGCGGTGACGGCCCGCCCGCGGCCGTCGACGATGCGGCCGTAGACGTCGAGGCCGGTGGTCGTCTTGTTGCGGTAGTCCAGCCAGGTCGAAAGGAACCGGTCGCGCTTCGGATCGTGGGCGAGCGCCGGCCGGCCCTGTATGCCGCCGATCTCGGAGATCGGGAAGTCGGCGCCCGCCGAAGGGCCGGCCTGGGCCGAAGCGGCGCCGAGCACTAGGGCCAGTATTGCAAGCAACAGACGCATCGCCGGTGTCTCCTCACGTTTCGCCTAGTAAGTCTTCGGAGTGTGGGCGGACCCGTGGCACTTGATCCAGCACTCCCCCTGGTTGGGGTTCACGGGGTCGTCGATCCAAATCGGCTCGGGCGTGGCGGGCTCGCAGGGTTGTGTCCCGCCGCCCTTCTGTCGAATGCAGTCGACCACGAAGATGCCGTCGGCCTCCCACAGGAAGTTGATCAGGCGCGTGTTCTCGTGGGAGCCGTGCGGGTCGTGGCAATCGATGCAGGCCGCGCCCCTGGCGCCGATGTGGCCGTTATGGTTGAAACCGCTCAGGTTGGAGCGGAGCAGCCCCTCGTCGTGGCATTTGTAGCAGAGCGCATAGAAGGCCGTATTGTCGGATGGGTCGGTGTTGAAGGTGTACTGCTGGGCGAGCATGCCCTCCCAGATCGTACCGTGCGGGCCGTTGGGTCCGGTTCCGCCGGCCGCCGGCGAAACGTCGCTGCCGTGGCAGTCGGTGCAGTACATCAGGGCGTCGGTGTCGTTGACCTCCGTGGGAAGGTCCGTCCTCAGGCTCGGAACCCCCTCGAGACCGGAGGGCGAAACGCCGTTGTTGTTGTTCTGATTGTTCTCGACCAGCGGGTGGTAGGACAGCAGCCCAGGCGTCGCGGGGTTCACCCTGTCCCTGATGTTTCTGACGCCGTCCACCCTGACGTGCGTGCGCGTCAAGGTGGTGGGGCACTGCTGGTTTTCGCAGGGCCCCGCGCCGACGCCGTGGCACTTGAAGCAGAGTTCGTACTGGTAGTCGATCTCCGGTTTCACCGCGCCGACGACATCGATGCCCGTGACCCCGGCGATCCTGGCATTGACAAGGGGCGGGGCGGTATGGGGATCGGTCGTACTGAGCGGGTTGAACGAAATCATGGGCGGGGCATCGGCCACCCCGTGCGGGTTGTGGCAGTCCGCGCATTCCGCGTGAAAGGCCATGGTCAGGGGATTTTCGTTCGCGGTCGCGTCGTGGTCGGCGTTCGGGGTGATTTCGACGGGATGGCGGTAGGTCTTGAGGGAATCCGCCTGGATATCGGTCGCCGCCACGGTGCCGTCGTGGCAGAGGTAGCAGGTGTCCTCCTCGACATTTTTCAGCAGCCGCGGCGGCGCCGCGGCGCTGTGCGGCGTGTGGCAGTTGAGGCAGCCGTTCTCGGCGACGTTGCTCCCCTGCCACTCGGTCCGCCGGTCCGCCCAGGGGTTCCCGCTGGACGGCGTCGCCGTCGATGTGGCGTGGGAAGACGTGTCCCACGTCCAGGCCGAGGTCGGGCTCTTCCGGTCGTGGCAGCTGGTGCAGAGATAGAGCGGGTCGGTCCCTGTGGTGGACCGATGCAGGAAGGGCTGGAGGGTTGCCTCATGGGGGTCGTGGCAGGTCGTGCACTGTACCTCGCCGGCCTCGAGGGGAAGGTCCGCGGGAGGCGGGTTGATCAGCTCCGGGTTGGGCAGGGCAGTGGCGTACGCGAAGGAGATCGGGTGGTCGTTCGCGAGGTCCGTATCCAAGTTGCCCCGCGCGCCCAGACTCTGGAGGGTCTCCAGGATCGGGTCGCCGGGAAGAATAGTCACGCCGGTCGGCGGGTTGACCATGGCCGAGAGCGCAACGGTGCCGTCATGGCAGGCCAGGCAGAGCTTGGATTTGCCGGTAGGAATGGCGGGCGGGGTGGACTGCAGGGTCGTGCTGTCGTAGGGGGTATAGCTCGCCCCCGACATCTGGCGGTTCCAGAGCGGCGCGTCCGGCAGGGCGTTGTGCGGGGTGTGGCAGAACACGCAGACCTGGGTAATGCTCGTGCTCTTGACTGTTCCCGGGCCGGAGGTGGACAGGTTGTGGCGGGTATTGGCCACGTCCTGGACCGCCCAGGCCTCGAAGGGCAGCAGGATGAGGAGACACGAGAGAGCCAAACGCCACATCGCTAGCTTCCTCCGAGAAACTGGAAGACCTGGACCCGCCGGTTGTAGGAATCGGCGACATAGATCAGGTCGTCCACGAGAAACAGGCCGCCCGGCAGCCAGAAGTCCCCGACCTTCGCTCCGGTTCCGCCGAAGGCCAGGAGATACCTGCCGCCGGGATCGAAAATCTGGACCCGGTCGAACACGGCATCGGCGACATAGACGTGCCCCTCGCCGTCGACGCCGACTCCCTTGGGCTGGGCGAAATCGCCCGAGCCGTCGCCGTGCGAGCCGAAGGACGCGACCGGCCGCCCCTCGAGGTCGAAGACCTGGAGCCTGAAGTTCATCGTGTCGTTCACATACAGCCTGTCACCGCGCAGGAACAGATGGGTCGGATAGTTGAACTCGCCCGCTCCCGGCCCACGGGCACCGAAGGAGAACAGCTTCTTTCCCGCCGCATCGAAGACCGATATGCCGTGGCCCAGCGCGTCGGCCACGTACAGCCGTCCGGACCCCTGGTCGTAGGCGAGGCCCGCCGGCCGCTCCAGTCCCGCGATGGTGGCCAGGAGGTCGCCGTCCGTGTCGAAGGCGAAGACCTTGCCCAGGGCGGAATCGGCGACATAGATCCGGCCCGGGGCGAAGGCCACCGCGACGGGGGAGCGCAGGAAGTCGTCCCCCGCCTTCCGGATCCGCTCGTAGTCCTCGCCTTCCAAATCGTAGAGGTGGACCACGCGCAGTCCCGGATCGGCCACCGCGAGCCGTCGCCCCTCGGCGGCGACCGCGTAGGGCCGGACCATCCCCCGCGGCTCCTCGCCCGCGATGAAGGTCCAGACGCGCTCGAGGAACGGCATCTGAATGCCGAGATGCTGCGGCTCGCGAAAGGCATAGAGGAACTTGATCCTGGCCTTCTCGGGCGGCTGCGGCCAGACCAGCGGCTCGGCAGGCGCCGCGAGGTCGGCCGGCAGCTCCTCGCCGGCCGTACAGGCCGCCAGGAGCAAGGCGAGCAGAGCAAGCGGCGCGCGGGTCATCAAAACCTCCTGGATACGTTCAGCGCCACCCGGTCTTCGTCGGTGGTCGCGGCAGCTCCTTCGCGATGATTGTGACTGTACCGAAGGTCAAGCTCAATAGCGCGCCAACTCCAGTGCAGGTCGAGGCCCGCCGTGATGAAACGTTCTTCCTGCGTTCCACCGATCCCGGTTTCCTCGTTCCGCTGCAACCAGGCTCCCACGTGCGGTGTGAGGGAAAGAGCACCCCAGGGCCGCCAACTTGCGGAGAGGTCGGCGGAGTACACATCGCTGTCGCGCCCGTCTGTTTCGGAGAACACCTCGTTTGCGCTGAAATTGAGCGACATCCGCCGCGACGCCGAATAGGACAGGGTTTGCGTGATATTCAGACTCATGGTGTCGAAGCTTCCGTTGTCCAGATACCTCCATTCCGCGCCCAGTCTCGCCGAAAAGTCGGGACGGTTCCATTTGAGATTCATGCCGGTCGTGGACTGCCGTCTGTCGGTCAAGCCGCCATCGGCCGCACCCGAAATCCGCTTCTGGTTCGAGGCGGAGCCCCGGTGGTAGATCGAGATCCAGCCGAAATTCAGGCCCGCATTGTACTCCAGAGAGGTCGTGGAGAATTTCTGGGAGGGCAGGACCTCATAGTCGTACGTCACGTCGACCGTGTCGCCGACGTTGAGATTCCCCGGCCCGCCGAGGAGGATCTCGATCTCCGTGAACTCGCCGCCCACCGACAACACCCGGTAATCCTGGTTCAAAAGGCACCCGCTCGGCGCGCAAGTCGTGGCGTAGACGACGATAGTGGATTGCACGACAAAGCGCTGGTTCAGGAAGAATCGGAGGGTGGCGTCGACAACATGACGCTCGCCCGGGAGACCGACACTGTTCAGGCCCCCTTCGGAATCGCGGTCGGTGATGCGGTAGTCGCCGCCCAGGCCGGCCGAAAACGTCCCTCCCCAGGGTATTCTCTTTCGATAGGCGAGGTTCATGCCACCGCTGTAGTCTTCTTGCGTACTCAGGTCGGAGTCCCTGACACGGGCGGTGACGTCGAGAGTGGTGTTGAGATTCCGGTAGAGCTGGTGATTGAGGGCCCAATTGCCCGAATTCGTCGTGGTATCCACCCCCTGCACCGATGACCAGAAGAGTCCGTATGCAGCCGTGCTGGCCAGGTTTTCCGTGTGTTGAATACGGGCGCTTTCGTCGACCGTGAAGTGTTTGCTGGCATTGAAGCCGCCTCTGTCGAGGTAATCGATACGCGATTGCAGGCGGCTTCCCTTGCCCCAGTCCAACCGGTGGGTCAGTCTCGCGTGGTTCGACGTATAATCCGAATCCGTGACCTCGACCCGGTCGTCGTACCAGTCCCGTTCGAGCAGCAGGCCCGTCTTGCTGCTTTGCCCCGTGAGGCGCACGCTGCGCAGAACATTGTCGGTCTTGGAGGACGCCCCGCCCAGGCCCGAGCGGAAGGTCTGGTCCCGATACTGCTCCGAGTAGCTCAGCGAGCCGGGGAACATGCGGTACTTCCAGTTGAGGGCGACATTCCGGTACTCGGAGTCGAACTCGGTCCGGCTGCCCAGGCCTCCGTCGGTTTCGCCCGTGCTGCGACCGGCGCCCGCGGTCAGGCCGACCGGCGAGATTGGGCCCTGCAGCAGGCTTAGGTTGCCGTTGTAGTTGAGAAAACTCCCGTCGCGCGTGTCGTCCCGGTCTGCGGAATCGAATCGTCCCTGAGTGAAGGTCGGCTCGACCTCCAGCGAGAAACTGGCGAGTCCCGGATTCACGATATCGCCGCTCTGCCGGAGGCGTATCCGCTCTTCGAACTCGATGTCGCTCGACCTACCTACAGTTTCGCTGTCTTGCCAGAAACCGTCGAACCCGAGAGACACCCGCCCTTGCAGCGGCCTCAGGTGGAGCCACTCCTGGGCCCACGCGTCGGACACCATCCATGGGAGGAGGGTCAACGCGGCTATACACAGTTTCGGGCCCAGCTTTTCCATGCCTTCGCTCATGTCGCATTTGGACGCGCCATGTCATTTCTTCGGTTCCGGACTCCAAGCAAACGGTCCTTTGAGCCCCTTCTTGAATGTCTGGCCCAAGGTCCGCCCCCTTCCTCTTCCTGAAATCCGTTGGACTGTGCCCGCCTTACGCTACGCGGCCCCTCCGCGGCCTGTCGTTTCAACCCGGGTCATTGCTCCGGCTCCTTGTGGCACCACGTGCAGGTGTCGAAACCCACGGCGAACGCGGTCCGGCCGTTGTGGCAGGCGCCGCAAAACTCGCCCGCGTTGATGCTTTCCATGGTGATGTCGTTGGCGCCCCGCTCCATCTCGAAGATCCTTGGATGGCACACGGAGCAGCGGTATTGGATACGGTGTATCCAGTGCGGGAAGACGGTCGGCGCGAAGGCCCCGCCCTCCGTTCCGCGCGGGAAGAACATGTCGCCGGGGGCGGCCAATCCACCTGTCGTGGTCGCCACGAGCAAGGCGGTCAACAGGAGAACCGTCCCGCCGATCTTCGCCATATTCAGGGCGCTCCGCTCGCTCACGGCTTCACTCCATCGCGGTGTGACAGCGCGCGCAGGCATCCAACCCGAACGCGACCGTGCCGTGGCATTCGCCGCAGTATTTGCCTGCGAAGACCTCGTCCATCGTGATCGCGGTGCCGCGCACGCGGAAGATCTTGGGATGGCAGCTCTCGCAGCCCAGCCACTCGGTATGGGCGGAATGCGGGAAGAAGGCATCGAACGAGGGGTCCGGGCCCGGCAGGAAGAAGTCGAACTTGAAGACGGCGATCGACCCGCGCCGGGGGCCGCCGATCGCCTCGCGGGGCCTGATGACACCCTGCTCGAGCGCCTCGACCCAGTCGGCCTGGTCCATGCCGTCCTTGGGCAGCATCTCCGCGGCTTGCTCCCAGGACCGCACCGCTTCGATCGCCGGCGGTTCGCCCTCCTCCTCGGGGGGAAGCTGCTCGGTGCCGGCCGCCTGCCGCGCGGCCTTGGCCTCGGCGGCCGCCTTTTCCTGCTCCCTAGCGGCCTTGGCAGCCAACTCTTGCTGGGAAGGCGGCGGGATGTCGAAGAACAGGTTTAGGTTCTCGTCGCTGCAGGCGGCGAGAAAAATCAGCGGAAGAAGGGGCAACAGCCGCATCGGACCGTGCACCGCCTTCTTCCGCCTTGCAGACGTCACGTGTACAGAGACGTCACTTGTTGTGGCACGTCGTGCACAGGGCGCTCGCCGCATTGGTACTCCGCAGGAACGGAACGTTTGCCGTCTCGTGCGGGTTGTGGCAGCTCCCGCACTCGACCTGGTTGTTACTGGCACCGAAGAGACGCACATTGCTGCTGGCTTGCACGTTGGCGAGGGTATCGAACGCGCTGGTTCCGCCCGGTCCGCCCGTATCCGCCGTGTCGTCGTAAGTGACGGAGATCGGGTGGTCGTTGGTCAGGACCTGGGTCAGATCGGTTGCCGTCCGTCCCGAAAGGCTGTTTGCGCCCGTGAAAGCCCAGGCGCGGCTGGCTCCGGCCGGATCGACATCGTACGCGCCCGATGCCAGCGTCGGGCCGTTGATCAACTGGTCGAAGGCAAGCGTGCCGTCGTGGCACGACAGGCAGGCCGCCGACACGCCCTGCGGCTGCGCTGCGACGGTCATCTCCATCGTGCTGCTGAAGGCGGCGTTGTACATCGTATAGCCGGCGACATTTATCGCCCGGTTCCACAGCGGCTGCGCGGCGGAACTCCCCTCGTGGGGCGTATGACAGAATACGCAGACCTCCGCCGTAACGCCGGTCGTGGAAAAGGCCGTGCCCGTGGCAGTCGTCAGGTCGTGCACAGAACCCACGATGTCCGCGCGGGCGCCCGAGGCCCCCGCCACCGCCAGTAGCGCGACCGCGGCTACGGACAGCGCTTTGACAAATAGGTGCTTCATTAGAACCCCCTTTTCTAGGTTGACTTGGCCCCCCCTTGGCTTCCGAAGGCCACATCCATTTCGACAACGCACACCGCTCTCGACCCGCAGAGGCCGGTCGCGGTTACGTCAGCCGAGATAATTCCAGAAGATACAAGGCCTGTCCTTGATTTATATCAATCACATGAAGATCTTTTCTTACAATTTCATGTGATATTGCTCGTTACGGAGATATTTATGCGCGCTTACTTAACAATTGCCTAATAAATCGTTAACAAATATTTAATGAGGCCGTGCAGCCCCGGTCGAAACCCGCGCATGGAGCGACCACGGCGGCCGACGCGGGCCTCCGGACCCGGTCGCGGATTCCTGAAACGGCTCGGTGTGGCTGTCCCTAACCGCCTTTATTCACCCACCCGGCATTGTGATTATGGCACTGGCTGCACGCCTTATCGACGTTGTGGCTGTGGTCTCCGCCGACGCTGTCGTCCCGGCGGTGGTGGGAAGCACGGGTGTGGCACGAATTGCAGGCGCCGTTGTAGGGCGGCGCGGACGATGCCCAATCGTTTCCGGCTCCGCAGTTCGGGGTGCAGGTGATATTGCTGTAGAAAACCAGCCTGCGGACGTGGTCCAAGGCGTCCGGCGGATCCATCTCGATGCAGGCCGGGTCGTCCGGGATGCCGCTGTTGCATTCCCACCCGTCCTGGAAATCGTCCTCGAAGCGGGTCCGGCCCGTCCCCCCGTCGTCGCCGTTCGGATCGACGATTATGGGCCTCCGGATACGGGCGATCCCGTCGGTAGAGACCGCTTCGGGGACCGGCGGGCCGAGCAGTTTCAGATTGGTGTTCCCGCTTTCGTCACCGGCCAGCAAGGGGGAGTGCGTGGTGTGGCAGTCACGGCAGCCGGCCTTGAAGTCCCCGTACTCGTCGCGGCCGGCGCCGGGGTTCTTGTTTTGATGCACCGCGGCCTCGGGGGCCGGGACGCCTTGGGGATTCGTGTAGCTTCCGTCGTGGCAGCTGAGGCAAACGACGTCGATCT
The DNA here is from genome assembly GCA_029859805.1 of Rhodospirillales bacterium. Classification (GTDB taxonomy): domain Bacteria; phylum Pseudomonadota; class Alphaproteobacteria; order Kiloniellales; family JAKSDN01; genus CAMYKD01. Next base: position 15,080 of record JAOUCL010000018.1, read on the forward strand.
GGTCGTTCGTCAGGTTGCTCAGCGGCCTGAAGCCTCCGTGGAAGCCGCCGGCGAGCGGGTCCGCATGGCACTCGATACAGGTCATCCCGCCGATCTGGGCATGGGCAACCTGCGGCAGTAATAGGAACAGCCAACCACAGGCCAGGAGCGGGACAAGGACGATCCGTGTGCAGCGCCTCATCGCGACCTCCCCGCGCCCCGGAGCACTTCCACGCGCCGGGCGCCTTGGTTGTTGGAGACGTAGAGGTCACCGGTCCGCTCGTCGAAGAAGACATCCAGCGGCAGCATGAGCTGGCCCGGCTCCTGTCCTTGGGTGCCCAGCACCTCAAGCAACGCGCCGCTGTTCCGATCGAGGACGAGGATCCGGCCGCCCAAGGGATCGGCGGCGAAGATCCGTCCATCCGCGCTCGTCGCCATTCCCTGCACCCGGGCGAAAAGAAAAGAGCCCCCAAATGAGTCGCTGCCGTCGATTTGAGCGAGCCAATTCCCGTCGTAGTCGTAGATCAGAATGCGTGCAGGTTTCCTTGCACTGAAGCCGCCGCTGGGATCTCCGTAGTCGGCAACCAGCACTTCGCGGCGCGTCTCGTCCACCGCCAGCGCCACCGGGCTCAGCAGCGTATCGTCGCCGCCCCTTGGCTCGAAAGCATATGCGAAGGCGCCTTTCCGATCGAAGACATTGATCTTCTTCGCAAAGCCATCCAGAACGAACACCAACTGGTGCTTCCGGTCCACGGCGATGCTGATCGGGTTCCCAATGGGGCCCACTTCGCCCTCCGGGGTGTCGCCGAGATTGTATTTGAAGGTGACCTTTATTTTATCGGCCTGGGCCCCCTGTATCTGGTACACCTCGACATTCCTGGTCTCGGTGTTGCCCACGAAGACCAAGCGGTTCCAGGTCGCCAATCCGAAAGGGTTGCCCTCCTGCGGCAGCGGGAAGCTCCAAATGGGCTCCAGGCTGTCCATATCGACCGCGACGACCGCTCCAAACTGCCGGTCCGTGACCAATAGCTGACCCACGGGGCCTTCGGCGATGCGGCGCGGATTCTGGACCGTCTGTGCCTGAGGTGAACCGGTGTACACCAGGGAAATGGCGAGCGCCGCCAGGGCGGCGAACTGCCAGCTTGCCTTTCGGAACGGCATCTTGGGCCCCCATGCTCGATATCCGCCGGACAGCTCCGGTGAGAAGCCAAGTATATTAAAAAACAGTAAAATAACAGTATACGTGGCTTCGAAAATTCGTCGTTGAACTAAGTCGAAAAGAACCCCACGGACGGTTTCCCGGGCGACGGACGAGGGAACCCGAGAGAGGGCGAACCGCCGGAGCAGGCCCGGGCAATCCCCGACGCCGGCGGCCGCGGCTTTTCCGTACCTTTCGGGCCGGTCACTCCGTTGCGGATTCCGGTGTCTCGACGCCCTCGGTTTCGACCTCAACCGCCGCCGTCTCCGCGCCGTCTTCCCGGAGGTACTGGAAGACTTGGACGCGGTAGTTGTACTGGTCGGCCACGTAGATCCGGTCCTGCTCGTCGATATAGGCCCCGGCGGGCAACCAGAACTGGCCGGGCTCTTGCCCTCCGGCACCGACGAACAGCAGGAGTTCGCCTTCGGAGCTGAAGATCTGGAAGTTATTGAAGGCGGAGTCCACGACGTAGATGTGCCCTTCGGAATCCACGGCGATTCCCTTGGGACGGGCGAACTGGCCCGGCTGGTCGCCGTTTTTGCCGAAAGTTTTCAGGGTCCTGCCGTCCGGGTCGAGGACCTGGACCCGGAAGTTCATGGTGTCCATCACGTAGAGTCTGCCGTCCCTGTCGAGGGTCAGGTTGGTCGGCAGGTTGAACTGGCCTGGCCCGGTGCCCCGCTCGCCGATGGTCGAGACCAGGGTACCGCCCAAGTCGAAGACGGCGATGTTGTGTTTCTTGGTATCGACGACGTAGACACGACCGAGGTCTTCGTTCACGGCAATTCCCACCGGGCGCTCGAGTTCCCCTTTCTTGCCCATGGCGAGGACAAAGTTGCCGTCCCGGTCGTAAACCACCACCCGTTGCTGGAGCACGTCGGTCACATAGACCCGGCCTTCGCTGTCCGAGTCGATGCCGGCTGGCTTGCTCAGGAAGCCCTGGCCGCTCTCTCCCCAGACGGAAAACTTCTTGCTCTGGAAGTCGAACACCATGACCTTGCCCCAGCCGGTGTCGGCCACGAAGATCCGTCCGTCCTTGTCCGCGTGGACACCGTAGGGCTTCTTCAGGCTTTCGCCCGCGCCCTTCCGCCTGCCGAGCAGAACGTCTGCCAAGTCGATACCAGACTCCTCCTCCACGTCCTTGCGAAAACTGACGGTCCTCACGAACTTGACCCTTGGCTGGTCCGGCGCTAGGGGCCAGACGAGTTCCTCCAAGTCCGGCGCTTCCGCCTCTTTCTCCGGGGTGGCGCAACCGGCCAACGTCAAGAATAGAATGCCCACGGCGGCCCAGACCGGCCCGCTGGCTCTCGATCCCGGGGTTGGCAGCAGACGCATCGCGATGGTTCCTTCACGAATTTCGGCAACGACGGGGTATCTTTCCGGCGAACCCTATGCCGGAGATTTCCTCATACAGACATTCCCTTAATTATTTGTTCATATTGCCGGAACCTGGACTCCACCTTCCCTTTCTCTTCGATGTCATCCTCTGCTCGCTCGCGCACGCTCGCGCTTCGACTTAGACAAAGCCGAGCGTGTCGATAAAGACGCCGAACCGATCGAGACTGGCGCCGCCGGGCCGCCGGGCCGTAAGATCGCCCGCTGAGCAGATCGGGAGGCAGCCCCATGTCATTTCGCTTCACCTCTGACCCTGGCGGGAGGGCCTGAAGATGCGGCCGCTCGAGGGCCTGCGCGTGCTCGACTTTTCAACCCTGTTGCCGGGGCCGCTGGCCACCCTGCTGCTGGCCGAGGCCGGGGCCGAGGTGATCAAGATCGAGCGCCCGGGCGAGGGCGACGGGATGCGCGGCTACCCGCCAAAGCTGGGCACCGAGAGCTTGAGCTTTGCGCTGCTCAACCGCGGCAAGCGCAGCCTGGCCATCGACCTCAAGGACCCGGAAGAGACCGCACGGCTCCTGCCGCTCGTCGCCGAGGCCCAAGTGCTGGTCGAGCAGTTCCGGCCCGGCGTCATGGACCGCCTGGGCCTCGGCTGGGACGCGCTCAAGAAAGTCAACCCGGCCTTGGTCTACTGCGCCATTACCGGCTACGGGCAGAGTGGCCCGAAGGCGCAGGACGCCGGCCACGACTTGACCTACCTAGCCGAGACCGGCTTGCTGGCACTTGCCGCCGACGCCGACGGCGCGCCGGTCGTGCCGCCGGGCCTGATCGCCGACATCGGCGGCGGCAGCCTGCCGGCGGTGATCGACATCCTGCTGGCGCTGCGCCGGGCCGAGGCGACCGGCGAGGGCTGCTATCTCGATGTCGCCATGTGCGACAACCTCTTCGCCTGGCAGTTCTGGGCGCAGGCGCAGCTCGCCGCCGGCGCGGGGCCACCCCGGCCGGGCGGCGAGCTCTTGACCGGCGGCTCGCCGCGCTACCAGATCTACCGCACCGCCGACGGCCGTTTCCTTGCCGCCGCGCCGCTGGAGCAAAAGTTTTGGGAAACCTTCTGCCGTCTGATCGATCTGCCCGAAGCGCTGCGCGACGACACCAAGGATCCCGACGCGACGAAACGCGCCGTTGCGGAGATCATCGCGACGCAGCCGGCGGGCCACTGGCAGGGCCTGTTTGCGGGAAAGGACGCTTGCTGCGCCCTGGTCCGCCCGCTCGAGGCAGCGCTCGAGGATCCGCAGTTCACGGCGCTGGGCCAGTTCGCCGCCGAACTCTCCTGTGGCAGGGTTACCCTGCCGGCCCTGCCGCTGCCGCTAGCACCGGCCCTGCGCGCCGCGCCCGGTACGAAGGAGTCCCCGGCGCTGGGCGAGGCGCGGGGCCTGCTAGAAGACGGTTGAGCGCGGCGGCTATGGGCGTCAAGGCGCCGCCGCAGCCTAGCGGCGGGGCCCGGCCGATACCAGCCGACGAAGAATCCACGGGCCATGGCTGGCGATCCCGAGTCGTCAACCGTAACCATACAAACATTGTGGTTTTATAATTTCCGTGTTGCGACGTACTGTTGTGTTCGGCGAAGGAAGTGAAAAAAGGGAGGGGTGCGGAATGCAGGTAACCGCGGACTCTCTAGCGGGCATCGGGCTGTTGCACGGTCTTTGCGAAGCCGATCTCGGGGCCCTGGCCAAGCGCTGCAGCTGGCGGCGTTATCAGGCGCACGAGCAGATCATCCATTTTCATGACGACACCCGCGACGTCTATTTCGTCGTGGAGGGCGAGGTGCGCGCCATCACCTACTCCCTCGAGGGCAAGGAGGTGACCTACCGAGACATTCCGGCTGGCGGCATGTTCGGCGAGTATGCCGCGATCGACGGCAAGCCGCGCTCGGCGACCATCAAGGCCCTCGTGCCCTCCTATGTTGCCGCCATGCCGGCAACCTGCTTCTGGGAGGTCCTGGAAAACCACCCCAGTGCAAACGCCATCATGTTGAAGCAGTTGACCCGGCAGGTTCGGACCCTGACCGACCGGGTATTCGAGTTCAGCACGCTTGCGGTCAAGAACCGGATTCACGCCGAACTGCTTCGCCTGGCGCGCGATCATATCGTCGATGAGGAAACGGCGGTGATCGTGCCGTCTCCGACGCACGCGGATATCGCCAGCCGGATCTCGACGCACCGGGAAGCCGTGACCCGCGAACTGACCGAGTTGTCCCGGCAGGAGCTCGTGGAGCGCCGCCACGGCTCGCTGGTTGTCCGCGACGTGCCGCGCCTGGAGCGGATGGTCGCGGAGGTTCTCGGGGACTGAACGGCCGGTCGGGCGCCGAAGTCCGCCGAATTCACGCGCTATTGCGGGCTGCGCCGACCGCGCCCGGCCACGTATTCGCAAAGCGGCGCGATTTGCCTGTATTCCGCTGCGAATCTGTCTTAGTCTCTGCCCTGCAACGGTTTCCTTCGGGGAACAATAGGGAACAGGGTGCGGCGCCGAAGCGCCAAGGCCCTGACTGCCCCCGCAACTGTGTGCGGATGGCCCGCGCCGCCGTAAGAGCCACTGGGCAACCGGGAAGGCAGGGCGCGAAGCCGGGATCCGCGAGTCAGGAGACCTGCCGTTGTACGCGCCTTTGCGAAACCGCCGGGCGGGGCGAACCGGTGGAACAAGGGGGGCACTTGCATGTCGGTTCCCGACATGTTTCTCCCGTTTCGCAATGGCATGGGTCATGTAGTTGAATCGGGAGGACTGCCCATGTCGTGTTCCAGGTCCATTTTGCGCAGGTTGACATTTGCTCTGCCCGCCGCCGTCGCGGCGGTGATCTCCGGCTGGTCCGGCGTGGCCACGGCGCTCGAAGATGCCGGGCGTTACGTCTTCGTGCCGAACCGCGCTTCGGCGGACATCGCGGTCATCGACACGGTCAAGGACGAGGTCGTGGCCCGTGTACCGGTCGGCAAGTTGCCGCACCAGGTGGTCGTCGCCGAGACCCTGGCCAAACTCGTCGCCAGTAACACCGAGGACGACACCATCTCGGTCGTCGACCTGAAGACGCTCGCCGTCGAGGCCACGATCAAGCTCGGCGATACGCCCGAGCACATGGCGCTGAGCCCAGACGGCATTGTGCTCGCGGTTGGCAATATCGGCGCCGGCACCGTCTCGCTGGTCTCGCTCGCCAAGCTCCGCGAGATCGCCCGGGTCGCCGACCTGATCGAGCCGCACAACCTGACATTCAGCCCGGACGGAACGCTGATCTACGTCGCCAACCTGGGCGCCGACCATATCAGTGTCCTCGACGTCGCGAAGGCCGAGGTCGTGAACGAGATCTCCGTGGCCGAACCGACGCCGCTTGCCGACGCCGGGCAGGATAGTTCAGGGGAGTTCCAGGGCATCGTCAGTGTAACGCGGACGGTCGACGGCCGGCTCGGCTTCGCCGCCCATGGCGAGGGCAACACCCTGGCGGTGATCGACCTGCAAAGCCAACGCAGGGTGAAGGACATCGCGCTGGGTGAACTGCCGTGGCGGGCCTACGGCACGGCCGACGGCCGCTTCATGCTGGTGCCCAACAACGGCGAGCGCAGCGTCTCGGTCATCTCGACCGCCTCGCTCGAGGTCGTGGCAACCCTGCCCGGCGCCGCCGACATGACCGGCGTCAACACCGGCTGGTTCGACTCCACGGCCTTCGTCATCAGCCGCGGCGAGAACAAGGCCGTGGTGCTCGACCTGGTCGGCATGAAGGGCGCCGGCGAAATCGCCCTGCCCGGCACGCCGGAAACCGGCATCACCACGCCCGACGGCAGGAAGCTTTATGTTGCGCTCAGTGCGGCCGGGAAGGTCGCGGTGATCGATACCCGGGCGCGCAAGGTCGTCAAGATGATCGACGGTGTCGGCGAGGAGCCTTGGGGTGCCACCATGGTGGGCGCAATCGGGTACTGCCACTAGGCTTTCCGCCGCGGCGGCGGTCGCGCTCGTCGCGCCCGCGGCGGTCGCGGGCGAGAGCGCGGTCGCGCGCTTGCTGGAGGCAGTGGAGGCCCATGGTCCGGCGACCGAGGGAATGACGGCCGAGGCGCTCGGCCGTGCCTGCGGCACGGACCTGCTCTGCGCGGCCCGGCTGATCGTCGCCGGGGGCGACGGGCGGACGCGTCTCGAGCGGCGGGCTCATCCCGACACGGACACGATTCGCTGGGTCACGACGCGCGCGTCGCTCGGGTCCCACGCGCAAGCGGAAGACGGGCAAAAGCTCGTCGTACTCGAGCGGTTCGGCCGCAAGGTCGAGTGGGAACTCCGCGCGGCCCTGACGGGCCAGGAAGGCGGCAAGGGTCTCGTGCTCGACCTGCGGACCAACCACGGCGGCGACTTCGGGCGCATGCTGCGGGTCGCCGGCCTGTTCACCGGCACCGTGCCCGACGCGCTTTATCTGATCGACGGCAGTGGCCGGCGGCCGGTGGCGATCCCGAACACCGGCGCTCCGCTCGCTGCCGGGGCTTTGACCGTCCTGGTCGGATCGGAGACCGCGAGCAGTGGCGAAATCCTGGCGGCGCTCCTGCGCCGCTACGCCGGCGCCGAGCTGGCCGGCCAGCGGACCCTCGGCAAGGACTACCTTTTGCGCATCGTGGCGATCGACCAGGACTGGCGCCTGCTGCTGCCGGCCGAGCGGGTCGAGGTGCCGGGCGAGACATTGGCCGGCGGCCTCTTGCCCGACCGCCCGCTGCCGGCCGGCGGGAGTACGCCATGAGCCCCCTGCCCAACGTGACTCTGGTGCTGGGCGGCGCCCGTTCGGGCAAGAGCCGCCATGCCGAGGCGCTGGTCGAGGGCCAGCCGGGCCCTTGTGTGTACCTCGCGACCGCCGAGGCGGGCGACCATGAGATGGCCGAGCGGATCCGCCGGCACCAAGCGCGGCGCGGCGCGCGCTGGCAGACCCTCGAGGAGCCGCTCGACCTGGTCGGCACGCTTCGCGGCGCCGTGCGGTCCGACGGCGCGGTGCTGGTCGATTGCCTGACCCTGTGGCTCTCCAACCTGCTGGGCGCGGATCGCGACGTCGAAACGGAAACCCAGAGTCTTGTCGCGGCCCTGCCGGGCCTTGCGGGTCCGGTCGTCTTCGTGACCAACGAGGTCGGCCTGGGCATCGTGCCGGAGGGCCCGCTGGCCCGGGCCTTCATCGACCATGCCGGACGCCTGCACCAGGCGGTCGCCGGCGCAGCTCAGTCGGTCCTGTTCATGGCGGCCGGCCTGCCGGTCGCCCTCAAAACGCCAGCTTGACGGAGCCCTCCATGGCCCTGAACGGAAAGATCCCCGCGACCGTGATCACCGGCTTCCTCGGCGCCGGTAAGACCTCGAGCATCCGCCACCTGCTGGCCACCGCGAACGGCCGGCGCCTGGCGCTGATCATCAACGAGTTCGGCGACCTCGGCGTCGACGGCGAGATCCTCAAGGGCTGCGGCTTCGAAGCGTGTGATGAGGACGACGTGGTAGAGCTCGCCAACGGCTGCCTCTGCTGCACAGTCGCCGACGACTTCATCCCGACCATCGAGGCGCTGCTGGACCGGCCCGAGCCGCCCGACCACATCGTGATCGAGACCTCGGGGCTGGCGCTGCCCAAGCCGCTGGTCAAGGCCTTCAACTGGCCCGAAATTCGCACCCGGGTCACGGTCGACGGGGTGATCACCATGATCGACGGCCCGGCCGTGGCCGAGGGCCTTTTCGCCGGCAACCCTCAGGCGGTCGAGGCGCAGCGCCGGGCCGACGAGTCGCTCGACCACGAGACCCCGCTGGAGGAGTTGTTCGAGGAGCAGCTCGGCTCGGCCGACCTGGTGGTGATCAACAAGACCGACCTGCTGGACCGAGAGGAGCTCGGCCGGGTCAACGCGGCGGTCGCGCCACACCTGCGTCCGGCGGTCAAGGTGCTACGCGCCGCGCACGGGGCGATCGACGCGGGCGTGCTGCTCGGCCTGGGAGCCGCCGCCGAGGACGACCTGGACTCCCGGCCCTCGCACCACGACGACGGCGAGCCGCACGATCACGACGACTTCACCAGCTTCGCCGTCGAGCTCGGCGAGGTCGACGCGCCGGAGCGGCTGCTCGCCCGCCTCGCCCCCGCGATCGCGGCGCACGACATCCTGCGGATCAAGGGTTTCGCCGCGGTGAGCGGCAAGGCCATGCGGCTGGTCGTCCAGGGCGTCGGTGGGCGCCTGCAGCACCACTACGACCGCGACTGGCGGCCGGACGAGCCGCGCGCGACACGGCTCGTGGTGATCGGCGAGGCCGGCCTGGACGAGGCCGCCGTCCGCGCGGCACTGGCGGGGTAACCCATGCACCTCCTGCAAGCCCAGGCCGGTGCGATCGCCGACGGCTCGGAGGCCGTAGACCTGGGCCAGACCCCGGGCGACATCGTCGTGCTCTCCGCCGCCGATACCGAGCTCGCCAACCTGGCGGCGGCACGCGGCGCGTTTGGTGAGGACTTTCCGAGCCTGCGGCTGGCCAACCTGATGCAGATCGGCCACAACCTCTCGGTCGACATCTATGCCGAGTCCGTGGCGGCCGAGGCCAGGCTGGTCGTCGTGCGCCTGCTGGGCGGGATCGGCTATTGGCCCTACGGCGTCGAGCAGCTGCGCGCGGTCTGTGCGGAGCGGGGCATCCCGCTCGCCCTGCTGCCGGGCGACGACCAGCCCGACGCGGAGCTGGCCGCGCAGAGCACCCTGCCCCAGGAGGCCTGCCACCGCCTCTGGCAGTACTGCGTCCACGGCGGGCCGGAGAACGCGCGCAATCTCCTGGCTTACGCCGCCCAACTCCTGGGCCGCGAGTCGGACTGGATCGAGCCCAAGCCTCTTCTGCGCGCCGGGCTCTACTGGCCCGGTCGGGCCCGGTCCACGCTGGAGGAGCTGCGGAAGGAGTGGCGCGAAGGCGCCCCCGTGGCCGCGGTCGTGTTCTACCGGGCGCTGCTTCAGGCCAACAACCTGGCGCCGGTCGACGGACTGATCGCCGCGCTGGCCGCGCGCGGCGTCAATCCTTTGCCCATATTCTGCGCCAGCCTGAAGGAGCCGGTCTCGGCCGGGACCGTCTCCCGCCTGCTTGCCGAGGCTGGCGCCGGGATCGTGCTGAACGCCACCGGATTCGCCGTCTCCAGCCCCGGCGCCGAGCGCCGGGAGACGCCCTTCGACACGGTCGGCGGGCCGGTGCTACAGGTCGTCTTCTCGGGCGGCACCGAGGTCGCCTGGGCCGAGGGCAGCCAGGGCCTCTCGGCGCGCGACATCGCCATGAACGTGGCCTTGCCCGAGGTCGACGGGCGCATCCTCTCGCGCGCCGTCTCCTTCAAGTCCGAAGCGCGTTTCGACGCTGCGACTCAGTGTCCGGTGGTCGCCTACGCCCCGGTGTCCGACCGCGTAGACTTCGTGGCCGCGCTCGCCGCGAACTGGATCGGCCTCCAGCGCACCGCCCCCGCGGAGCGCCGCGTCGCGCTCGTGCTCGCCAACTACCCCAACCGCGACGGGCGCATCGGCAACGGCGTGGGGCTCGACACGCCGGCTGGGACGATGGAGGTGCTGCGCGCGCTGGAGGCCGCGGGCTACCGAACCGAAGACCTGCCCACCGACGGCAACGCGTTGATCGCGCGCCTGGCCGCCGGGCCGACCAACGCCGCCGTGGCCTTCCGCGAGGTCCGCGAGACCCTCTCCTTCGCCGACTATCAGACGTTCTTCGCCGCGCTGGCGCCGAACGTGCAGGAACAGGTGCTGGCGCGCTGGGGGCCGCCGGAACGCGACCCCTTCTTCCTGCCCGGCGAGACCGACTGCGGGGCCTTCGCGATGGCCGCCTTCCGGTACGGCAACGTCGTGGTCGGATTGCAGCCGGCGCGCGGCTACAACATCGACCCGCAGGCGAGCTACCACGACCCTGACCTGGTGCCGCCGCACGGCTATCTGGCGTTCTACGCCTGGCTGCGTGAGGACTTCCGCGCCCATGCGATCGTCCACATGGGCAAGCACGGCAATCTGGAATGGCTGCCCGGCAAGGCGCTCGGCCTGTCGCAGGCCTGCTATCCGGAGGCGGCGCTCGGCCCCCTGCCGCACCTTTATCCCTTTATCGTCAACGACCCGGGCGAGGGCACCCAGGCCAAGCGCCGCGCCCAGGCGGTCATCGTCGACCACCTGACGCCGCCCCTGACCCGCGCCGAGTCCTACGGGCCGCTGGCCGAGCTGGAGCAGCTGGTCGACGAGTACTACGAGGCCGCCGGCGTCGATCCGCGCCGCCTCGTGGTGCTGCGCGGCGAGATCCTGGAGCTCTCGGCGCGGATCGGCCTGGACAAGGACTGCGGCATCGCCCGCGACGACCCGGCGGATACCGCGCTCGCCAAGCTCGACAACTATCTCTGCGAGCTGAAGGAGATGCAGATCCGCGACGGCCTGCACGTCTTCGGAATCTCGCCGCGGGTCGACCAGCTGACCGACCTGCTGGTGGCGCTCGTCCGTCTGCCGCGCGGCGACGGCACCGGCGGCGGCGCCTCGCTGCTGCGCGCGCTCGCGGCGGACCTGGGCTTCGCGAGCTTCGATCCGCTCGACTGCGAGATGGCAGCGCCCTGGCAGGGACCACGTCCCACCACGCTTGGCGGCCCCGGGCCGTGGCGCAGCCGGGGCGATACGGTCGAGCGGCTCGAGCTGATGGCCCGCAAGCTGGTCGCCGGAGACTACCAACCTAAAATGTCCTGGAGCGCGACGCGCGCGGTCTTGGACTACATCGAGTGCGAATTGAACCCTGCGGTGCTGGCCTGCGGCCGGGCCGAGATCGCCGGTCTCCTGACCGGGCTCGACGGTCGTTACCTGGCGCCCGGGCCCTCGGGTGCGCCGACCCGAGGGCGGCCCGATGTGCTGCCGACGGGGCGCAACTTCTACTCGCTCGACACCCGCGTCGTGCCGACGCCGGCCGCCTGGCACCTGGGTTGGAAGTCGGCCGCGCTGCTGATCGAACGCTACCGCCAGGAGCAGGGTGCCTGGCCGCGCAGGCTCGCGCTCTCGGCCTGGGGCACGGCCAACATGCGCACCGGCGGCGACGATATCGCGCAGGCCCTGGCGCTGATGGGCGTGCGGCCGACCTGGGAGGTCGCCTCGCGCCGAGTCACCGGCTTCGAGATCCTGCCGCTCTCCGTGCTCGACCGGCCGCGGGTCGACGTGACGCTCAGGATCTCGGGCTTCTTCCGCGACGCCTTCCCGGCCCAGATCGACCTCTTCGATTCCGCCGTGCGCGCCGTGGCCGCGCTCGACGAGCCGGAAGACGGCAACCCCCTGGCCGCGCGCGTGCGCGCCGACACTGCGGCGCTCCGGGCCAGCGGCCTGGACGAGACGGCGGCCGGGCGCCGCGCCGGCTTCCGGGTGTTCGGCTCCAAGCCGGGCGCCTACGGCGCCGGCCTCCAGGCCCTGATCGACGAGCGCGGCTGGCAGGGCGACGCGGACCTGGCGCGCGCCTATCTCGCCTGGGGCGGCTATGCCTATGGGTCCGGCGCCGCGGGCACGGCCGAGCACGGCCTCTTCGAACAGCGGCTGTCCGGCGTCGAGGGCGTGGTCCACAACCAGGACAACCGCGAGCACGACCTCTTGGATTCCGACGACTACTATCAGTTCGAGGGCGGCCTGACCGCGGCGGTCCGTCACCTCTCGGGTGGCCAGCCGGTAATCTACCATAACGACCATTCGCGGCCGGAAAGCCCCAAGGTGCGCTCACTGGAGGAGGAGGTCGCCCGCGTCGTGCGCGCCCGCGTGGTCAATCCGAAATGGATCGCCGGCGTCATGCGCCACGGCTACAAGGGGGCCTTCGAGATGGCGGCCACGGTGGACTACCTCTTCGCCTTCGCGGCCACGGCCCATGCCGTCGCTGACCACCACTTCGACGCTGTCTTCGAGGCCTACCTGGAGGACCCGGAGGTGCGGGACTTCCTTGGGGAGAACAACCCGGCGGCGCTCAAGGAGATGGCCGAGCGCCTGATCGAAGCCCAGGAGCGCGCGCTCTGGCGGCCGCGCTCCAACTCGGCGCGCGCACGGCTCGAGAAGCTGACCGGCGCGACGCTGGAGGAGGTGTCATGAGCGCGGATCCGAACGACCAAGACATCAACCGGCGCGCCAACGAGAAGGCGCGCAAGCGCAAGGCGGCGCGCGAGAAGATGCTGGCCGACAAGACCAAGGAGAAAGGTCTCTTGATCGTCCACACCGGAAAGGGCAAGGGCAAGTCGACCGCCGCCTTCGGCCTCGCCGTGCGCGCGCTCGGCAACGGCATGAAGGTCGGCGTCGTGCAGTTCGTCAAGGGCAAGTGGCAGACCGGCGAGCGCGTCGTGCTGGAGCGCTTTCCCGAGCAGGTCGAGATCCGCACCATGGGCGAGGGGTTCACCTGGGACACCCAGGACCGCGCGCGCGACATCCGCGCGGCGGAGGCGGCCTGGGAGGCCTCGAAGGCGATGATCGAGGCCTGCCGGGGCACGCTGCCCAAGTACGATTTGATTGTGCTCGACGAGCTCAACATCGTGCTGCGCTACGACTACCTGCCGCTGGCCGAGGTCGTGGCCTTCCTGCGCGACCGGCCGTCGGACCTGCATGTCGTCGTGACGGGACGCAACGCGAAGCCGGAACTGGTCGAGGCCGCCGACCTGGTGACCGAGATGACGCTGGTTAAGCATCCCTTCCGGGAGCAGGGCGTGAAGGCCCAGAAGGGCATCGAGTTTTGAGCAAGGCCGCCGCCATCATGCTGCAGGGAACCGGCTCCGACGTCGGCAAGTCGCTGCTCGCCGCCGGCCTCGGCCGCGCCTACAGCCGGCGCGGCCTGACGGTCCGCCCCTTCAAGCCGCAGAACATGTCGAACAACGCGGCGGTCACGGCCGACGGCGGCGAGATCGGCCGCGCCCAGGCACTGCAGGCGCGCGCTTGCGGGCTGGCACCCTCGGTCGACATGAACCCGGTGTTGCTGAAGCCGCAGTGCGATGTCGGTGCCCAGGTCATCGTGCAAGGGCGCGTCCGAGGCAACGCACAGGCGCGCGAATACCAGAACCTCAGACGCGAGTTGCTGCCCAGCGTCCTGGAGAGCTTTCAGCGCCTCAGCGAGGGGGCGGACCTGATCTTGGTCGAGGGTGCGGGCAGCCCCGCGGAGGTCAACCTGCGCGACGGTGACATCGCCAACATGGGCTTCGCCGAGGCCGCGCAAGTCCCGGTCGTGCTGATCGGCGACATCGACCGCGGCGGCGTGATCGCCAGCATCGTCGGCACGCACATTCTGCTGAGCGAGGCCGAGCGGGCGCGCCTGGTCGGCACCATCATCAACAAGTTCCGCGGCGACGTCTCCCTGTTCGATGGCGGGCTCGAGGTGATAGGCCGGAAGACCGGCCTCGAGTGCTTCGGCGTGGTGCCCTATTTTCCCGCCGCCCGGCGCCTGCCCGCGGAGGACGCGTTGGCGATTGACCGGACCGGGTCTGCATCCGGCGGCAGCGCGATCCGGATCGCCGTGCCCGTCGTCTCGCGCATCGCCAACTTCGACGATCTCGACCCGCTGATCGCCGAACCGGACGTGGCGGTCGATTTCGTGCGGCCCGGGGAGGCGCTCCCCGGCACGACCGACCTCGTGGTCCTGCCGGGCTCCAAGGCGACCCTGGCCGACCTGGCGTTCCTGCGGGCGCAGGGCTGGGACCTCGACATCAAGGCGCACCTCCGGCGCGGCGGCCTGCTCCTGGGCCTCTGCGGCGGTTACCAGATGCTGGGCCGCGCGATCCGCGATCCGCTCGGCGTCGAGGGAGATCCGGGCGAGGCGCCGGGCCTCGGCCTGCTCGAGGTCGCCACGGAACTGACCAGCGACAAGACCCTGGCCCCGGCCGAGGGCGAGGAGATCTTGAGCGGGGCCGCGGTGCGCGGCTACGAGATGCATGTGGGCGCGACCGCCGGCCCCGGCCTGGAGCATCCCATGCTGCGCCTGGGCGGCCGGACGGAGGGCGCGGTCTCGGCCGACGGCCGAGTCTATGGCTGCTACCTCCACGGCCTCTTCGCCGCCGACGGCTTCCGCCACGCCTTCCTCAATCGCATCCGGGAGCGCGGCGAGAGCGGCCTTGCCTACGAGGCCGAAGTCGAGCGCACGCTGGATGGGCTCGCCGAACATCTGGAGGCGCATTTGGACCTCGACCGCCTTCTGGAGGTGGCACTTGCGTCCTGATCCCTCACAAAAGGCAAGAATGGGGACAGTCCCCATTTTCTTGCTAGAGCAACCACCAGAGCCCCAGAACCAGGGCGGCCAGCAGGGCGCCGGTGGCGACGTAGAGCCGGAGCGCAGCGCGGATGTCGGCCGCGTCCAGGTCCGCGCGGCCGTCGCCCATCCAGGGGTCCTCAACCGCGTCGTCGCGGTAGCGGCGCAGACCGGCCAGGGCGAAGCCGAGCGCCCCGGCAAAGGCCGCCTCCTGCCAGCCGGCATTGGGCGAGCGGTGCCGGGGCGCGTCGCGCCGCATCGTGCGCCAAGCGGCCCCGGCACGCGCGCCGGGCAGCAGGGCCGCGGCCAGGACGATCAGGCCGCCGGCCAGGCGCGCCGGGACCCAGTTGACCGCGTCGTCGAGCCGCGCCGCGACCCGGCCGAAGGCCCGGTAGCGGGGGCTCCTGTGGCCGATCATGGAGTCGAGGGTGTTGACCGCCTTATAGGCGCAGAGCCCCGGCAGCCCGAGCAGAGCGTACCAGAAGGCCGGCGCGACGACCCCGTCGGAGAAGTTCTCGGCGATGCTCTCGACCGCGGCCCGCGCCACGCCCGGCCCGTCCAGGCTGTCGGGGTCGCGCCCGACGATATGGGCCACGGCGGCACGACCCTCGGCCAGGCTGTCGCCCAAAGCCCGGGCCACCGCCGCCGCATGGTCGTAGAGCCCGCGGAAGGCGATCAGCGTGCTGGCAAGACCCGCCTCGACCAGCCAGCCGCCGGGCAGCCCCTCCAGCGCGGCCGTGAGCACCCAGCCAAGCGCCGCGGCCAGCAGGGCCACCGCCGCCGTCAGCAGGGCGCCGCGCAGGGCCCGCACGCCCTCGCCGGCGCGCTCGTCGTTCAGCCGGCGGTCGCCCAAGGCCACCAGGCGGCCGATCATGGCGACCGGGTGCGGCACCGTCCCGTAGAGCCATGGCGGGTCGCCCAGGGCCGCGTCCAGGGCAAGCGCCAGGAACA
The DNA here is from genome assembly GCA_029859805.1 of Rhodospirillales bacterium. Classification (GTDB taxonomy): domain Bacteria; phylum Pseudomonadota; class Alphaproteobacteria; order Kiloniellales; family JAKSDN01; genus CAMYKD01. Next base: position 30,765 of record JAOUCL010000018.1, read on the forward strand.
GGATCAGGAACAGGTCGGCCGGCATCCCGCCGCCGATGAGCCAGGCAGTCAGCATGGCCGGAGCATGGGTGCGCATGCCCCACCGGTCAACGGCAGAACATGCCCTTTCGAGGGCCGATCAGGGAGAACAGGACGATGACCAAGATCGGTGTCATGGTCTGCGGCCACGGCAGCCGCGACGTGGAGGCGGTTCGGGAGTTCGAGTCCGTCGCGCGGGGCATCCGCGAACGCCTGCCGCACTACGAGGTGGAGAGCGGTTTCCTGGAGTTCGCCACGCCGGTCATCCGCGAGGGTCTGGACCGCCTGCGCGAAAGCGGCCACGACCGGGTTCTGGCCGTGCCGGGCATGCTCTTCGCTGCGGGGCACGCCAAGAACGACATCCCCTCGGTGCTCAACACCTATCAGGCGCAGCATCCCGGGATGGAGATCCTCTATGGACGCGAGCTGGGGATCGACGCCAAGCTCCTGGCCGCGGCCGAGGCGCGGATCGGCGAGGCCCTGGATCGGGCAGAGGGCGCGGTGCCGCTGGGCGAGACCCTGCTCATGGTGGTCGGGCGGGGCGCCTCGGACCCGGACGCCAACTCGAACGTCGCCAAGGTCATGCGCATGCTCTGGGAGGGCATCGGCTTCGGCTGGGGCGAGACCTGCTATTCCGGCGTCACCTTCCCGCTGGTCGAGCCCGGCCTGGAGCACGCCGCGAAGCTGGGCTACCGGCGCATCGTCGTCTTTCCCTATTTCCTCTTCACCGGCGTTCTGGTCAAGCGCATCTACCACTACACCGACGTGGTCGCGGAACGGCACCCGGAGATCCAGTTCCTCAAGGCGCCCTACCTGTCCGACCATCTCCTGGTGCTGGATGCCTTCGCCGAGCGCGTCGAGGAGATCACCGCCGGCGAGAACGTCATGAACTGCAAGCTGTGCAAGTACCGCGAGCAGATCGTCGGCTTCGGCGCCGAGATCGGCTTGCCGCAGGAAAGCCATCACCACCACGTCGAGGGCATCGGCACGAACGCCGACAAGACCGACGGCAACGGTCACGACCATCATCATCACGACCACGGTCATGATCACGGTCACGGTCACGGCCATCACCACCCTTATCCGCACGCGGACCATCCGCTGGGGCCGCGCAGCATGAAGAAAGAACGGGCCTG
>JAOUCL010000419.1 GCA_029859805.1 Rhodospirillales bacterium
CTGGTTCTGCTGCTGCTGGTTCTGCTGCTGCTGGTTCCGCTGCTGCTGGTTCCGCTGCTGCCGATCCTGCTGTTTTTTCTGCTGCAGGTTCTGCTGCTGCCTTTGCCGGTCTTGCCGGACGTTGCGTTGCGCCCCTGGCGGCTGGCGCGCGTCCGGCCGGGCGGGGCGCTGTCTCACCTGACGCGGCGCGGCTTCGAACTTCATTTCGACCTGCACCTCGTCGTCGCCGCGGCGAAACACGACCTTCTTGGAATTGATTTCGCTGAGGGTCCAGCCCCGGTAACTCTGGCCCTGGCGCAGTTGCACGGAGTCTCCGCCGTCCTGTGGCACCAGGTTGGCGACCGGGCTGGTGGCCGTACCGGAGATACCCGTCAACGTGACGGCCAGATCCTGGCTGGTGGCCACCACCGCCGCGCCGGCTTTCGGACGCCGGCTTGGCGAGAACACCGGCCGGTCGAGAGTCGCCTGGAAGGTCTTCATCGGCGGCATCTTGAACTGCCCTGCGGCCGGCAAAGGGGCGGCAGCCGGTTTCGCCGCCTGGCCCGTGGCCGCGGGCCGGTCAATGGTGACCGGCCTCTCCAGGCCCTGATAGGTGAACCACGCCCCCGTTAGGCCCGCGGCGCTGAACGCCAACGCCAAGAGTGGTCCAGATTTCCGGGTCGCAATCATGGGGTATCAGGCCACAAGCATCCAAGACGTTCGCAGCAGCCGACCGCGGGCGAATTCACAGCGCCCGACCGTGCTTCCGACAGGCAGGTTAGCCATAAGCGTATTGCCTTTCCAGCGTTCAATAATCAAGCGAGCAACGTGCCGCCGGCATCCCCCACCCATCACGTTGTGTGCGCGCGATCGGTGGCCGAAGGGCAGTCATTCCTGGCTCCGCGAGAGCACCGAAGCCGAAATATTGAAGCGTTCGCGTCCGACGCGCGGGTCGGTCGTCACGGGCGACCGGAAGCTGACCTTCGAGAGCATTTCGGATTCTTCGACCAAGCCGATCAGCGCCGATGCTTTGACCGAGTAACCGGAGATCGTCAAGTTGTTGCCTTTCCGCGCGAACTGCAACAGCCAAGTGTTGTCCGGCAGCAGCAGGGTCACCTCGTTCAAGAGTTCCGTGACCGTATAGCGGCTGCGTTTCTGCCGTACGACGAAGCGGCTGCGTTTGACCATCTCTTCGAATTGCTTGTTGAGCTTGTCGGCCCCGGTCGCCTCTGTGCGCACCTTCTGCAAACGCGCTTCAATCTTCCGGAGATCGGCCCGCTTGTGGGTCAGGGGCAGGTAGACCGCCACCGCCATGGCCACGCAGGTCGCCAGAACCAGGACCCCCGACAGGCGGAACGGGATCCTCCGCTTCGCGGCACCCGCCATCGCCGGCAGAAGGTTGAACTCCTGGTCCTCGCCCGGGCCCTCGGCCAGTTCCATGCGGTCCGGCCGCAACCCCCAGCCGGTCACGAGATCGATCGCGCGATCGGCGACCTCCCTGGTCACGACCAGGAGGTCCACCTTTATCCGCTTGTTCTGGCTGTCGCGCGCCGTGACGCGACTGTCGAAATAGACCTCGTCGGACTTGAAGGGCGTGTGTCGGTCCATCTCGAAAGTCAGAACCTCGCGCAGGTTTTCCAGTGCCGGCAACGGTAGATCGACCGTACGCCTGAGCGAGCGGTCCCGTGGCAGACGAATCACCACTTCGGCTTGACCGAGCTTCCCACCGCTCAGGATCTCGCGCGCGCTCTCGGCCTGGCCGGCAAGACCGTGCTGCGAGAGATCCAACGAGCCGAGCTGCTGCACGGCTTCGCCCTTGACTTGCTCGAAGGTCACGCTGTCCCCGGCAACAGAGATCCACAGCTTTCGGCCGTTCCGACCGAACAGCAGGCGCAACCGATCCGGTAGGCATCCGGCCAGTTCGCCGAACCACCAAGCGAAAAACCGGCCGATCCGGTCCTTGATTAACGTCAATAGATCCATCATGAACCTTGCGCTAGACCGCCACCGTGATCATACACCGAACCACCTTAACAAGCTCAATTATATCGGCCCTTGCGAACCCTCTTGCCACAAAACAGTTCGTCCCCGAGATCACGGCAGGTTGGCGCTCGAGGTCGAGCGCGGCGCAACGATCAGGTCCGGCCAGTAGCGACCATCGCCCGATGGCAGAGCCACCTCGATCAAGACGAGCTTTGGCAGAAATTCGAGGTCGGACCAGCTGTCGTTCCACTGGACGTCCTTCCTCTTCTCGGTATCGCCGAAATATGAGAATCGAAGGCCTTCCACATTTTCGAGCAGGACGCGTCTCTTGCTCTCCTCGTCATCCAACGGGAACTCCAGGGCCGGGCGGTGGATCTGCCAGCGCAGAACCAGGCGATGATTTTCGTCCGACGGCTCGGTGAAAATCTCGAACAAATAGAGTCCGCCCACACCGGTCTGAGACGGTCCGGGCGCGGCAAATCCGAGCCGATCCCCCTCCCCGACGAAGACGGCCTGGTCCCCCTTGGGAGTGCGGAGCGTGACGGCTTGGGCCAGCTGCCGACGCAGCAGCGACTGCATGACTTCGACTTCGGCGAAAGCCTCGCTGCGCTGGTTCCCGGTCTCCCAGGTGCGCGTGCCGAATCGCAGGCCACCGAACAGCGCAACGAAGATCAATCCGAGCAAGGTCAAGGCGACCAGCAGCTCGACTAGGGTAAACCCGCCGCTCCTTGGCCGGCCGGGCCGGGTGCCGGTCATCGCTGGCGCGCCAGGCGCAGCGTGCGCAGGCTGACCGCACGCTCGCCCCCCCAGGAGACAGTAACCTCGACCTCGTAACCGGACAGTCGCGGACCGCCGGGGACCCCCGCCGGCACCGCCGGCTCGTAGGGCCCCACCACCGCGCGCCATTGAAAGCCGTTGTCCAGCTCTCCCGAATGCTCGCCGGTTTCAAGGGGGATGATCTGCCCGATTTCCGCCGCCTTCGAGCGGGCCTGCAGCGCGGCGGTGGCGTAAGACTCGGCCACCTGCTGGCTGCGCAGCCCCGTGGCGAAGGTTTGCAGCAATGCGCCCAGCATCAAGGCCATGATAGTGAAGGCGACGAGAACCTCGATCAACGTGAAGCCGTTCGTTTCGCGGGGCGCGTTCATGGCTCTTGTCGGGTCCGGCCTCTGCTGGCGGGCTACCAGTTCGTGAGATCCTGGTTTTCGCCCTCGCCGCCCTCCCGGCCGTCCTTGCCGAGCGAGTAGAGGTCGTACTCGCCGTGGTCGCCCGGATGGCGGTAGACGTAGGGGTTGCCCCAGGGGTCGATCAGGCTCTCGGCCTTCTTCAGGTAGGGGCCGTTCCAGCGCTCGGCCCCGGCCGGCCGCT
>JAOUCL010000420.1 GCA_029859805.1 Rhodospirillales bacterium
ATAAGATCTCTATCAGCAGACAAGAAAAGAGGCCGCCTGTTTGGGGAATGGCGGCCTCGAAGTCAGGACTAGTCTGTTTGGTTATGGAGTATTAGAAGAATATGACCCCGCCGACCTGGAACAGGTTCCAAGTGTCATAGCCCTGGCTCACGTTCCGGCGCACATTGTTTTGGTCCCTGCCAGTGAATCCGAGATCAATCTCCTGGAGCTGCCATTTTGCGAACACATGCATGGCGGCTGCGTCGATCTCTTGAACCACGCCAAGCCCATAGCGGTCGATTGTCGAGCCCTGCGCCGTTATTCGTCCGCACACGTTACCCTTATTCAGGACGCAAATTATTGCGTCTGACAGCCTGTATTGTACTTTGGTCGAATATTGGCACTGTTGCCGGTTAGTATGGCAAAAAAGACCCGCATTTCGTCGACTCAGGTCAGACTTAAGGCAATCGGGCGTGCCATGGACGATGGAGGAAGCGTCCAGTGTACGGAGCGCATGCAAACCGTCGGGCTTGTGGGGTCCAGACCGCCTGGACCAGTGCAAACAGCCCAGAGGCTGCGATCGCCGAGATCGCCGAGGCCGTTGATTCATCGGAGATCGGCCAACTTTTGGTCTTCTTTCCCCAGCCCTACGAAGCTGAGGCGCTAAGCCAGGCCTTGTCGGAGGCCTTCGCCGGCGTGCCGGTCGCGGGCTGCAGTACATCTGGTGAAATCACGCCGGCGGGGTTCAGCGACCGCAGCGTCCTGGTGGTGGCCTTTCCGAGGAAGGGCTTCCGATTCGTCAGTCGCGTCATTCCCGAGGTGCAGGCTCTGAGCGTGGAGCGGGCGACCGATGCCGTGCAGGCCTTGCGCGCCGGCCTCGATAGGGTGAATGGCGAGCGCTACGAAAACTTGTTCGCCGTGTCGCTCATCGACGGGCTGTCCAAATGCGAGGAAGCCATTGTTTCGGCCATTGCCTGGGCGCTCGGCGACATTCCGCTAGTCGGGGGCTCTGCGGGCGACGGCCTCACGCTTTCCGGAACATGCCTACTGCATGACGGGCAGGTTCACCGGGGCGCCGCCTTGCTGCTTCTCGTCGAAACGGTCTATCCGGTCCGCAGTTTCTATTGCGATCACTTCGAGCCGACGGACACCAAACTAGTGGTAACGTCTTCGGATACCTCGACCCGAACCGTGTACGAATTCAATGCGGAGCCTGCGGCACAGGAGTATGCGAGTTCTGTGGGACTTGAGCCGTCGTCCCTGGCGCCCATGAGCTTTGCAGCGCATCCCGTCGTCGTGCGCATAGGCGGAGACTATTACTGCCGGTCAATCCAACGCGTGAACGACGATGGATCCCTATCGTTCTTCTGTGCCATCGACGATGGCGTGGTTCTCACCGTCGCCGAGCCAAGGGACATGGTGAAGTCGATGGAAGCTGAGCTGGAGCGCCTGGACGCGGCCATCGGCGGTGTCGACTTCGTGCTAGGCTTCGAGTGCGTCCTGCGGCGGCTCGATGCCGAAAACCGGCAGGTGAAGCACCAGGTCAGCGACTTGTACCGCCGCTATCACGTGGTCGGTTTCCATACCTATGGCGAGCAGTACAATGCGATGCATCTGAACCAGACCTTCGCCGGGGTCGCGATTGGGAGGCAGGGGTCCGGCTGATGCCGCGTGATTGGCAAGACGAACGCAACGGCGATCTCGATCCGGATGGGCTGGAGCGCCGGGTCGAAAAGCTCGTCAAGATCAACGCGGTCCTGATGGATCGCGTCGAGCGGTCGATGGATCAGCAGGGCAATGCCTTCTCGTTGTTCCAGACCGCCATCGGACTCGATGCCAAGGTTCGATCCCGTACTGAGGAACTGACCGCGGTTTTGCGGCGCCTTGAGTGTTCCAACGAAGCGCTGGTCGAGGCCAAGGACGAGGCCGAGCGTGCCAATCTCAGCAAGACGCGCTTTCTCGCGGCCGCGAGCCACGATCTGTTGCAGCCGCTGAACGCCGCCCGTCTTTCCATCTCGGTCCTATCCGAACTGCAGAAGAGTGATGACGCGCGCCGCCTGGCAGGCCGTGTCGACCAATCCCTGCAAACCATCGAAGACCTGATCAAGACGCTGCTCGACATTTCCAAGCTCGACGCAGGCGTCGTCACCCCAGACTACCAGTTTTTTCCGCTGGACGAGGTTCTGACGCGGCTCGAGGCCAGTTTTGCGCCGCTGGCCGGGGCGAAACAGCTCAAGTTCGACGTCCGCCGGTCGGGCCTGCTCGTGCACAGCGACCCGTTGCTCCTTCAGCGGGTGCTGCAGAACCTTGTCTCGAACGCGGTGCGCTATACGAAGCAAGGCGGCGTATCCGTCAGCGTGCTGCAGTGCGGGTCGGATTGCCTGATCGATGTGGTCGATACCGGCTGTGGCATTTCGGAAAACGAGCGCGAGACGATGTTCGAGGAATTCTATCGCGGTACCGCCGCCGCGAAGAGCGACCATGCCGGTCTCGGGCTTGGTCTGTCTATTGTTCAGCGCACGGTCCAGGCGCTAGGGCACGGGCTCGAGGTCGAGTCGACCCCCGGCAAGGGGTCGACCTTCCGGCTGACGGTGGCCTGTGCCGGCCCTGCACCCTCGGTTGCGTTCGCGCAAACGACGGACCATGCCGACCTGGATGTCACGCGAGGTGCTGCCGTTGTTGTGATCGAGAACGATCGGCAGGTTCTGGAGGCTACGGTCAGGCTGCTCGACAAATGGTCGTGCCGCACTTTGGCCGCTACCCGGCTCGAGGCATTGGAACCGGCTCTGACCGCATTGGGGTGTGCGCCGGACATCGTACTGGTGGATTACAATCTCGACGAAGGGCGGACCGGCGTCGACGTTGTGAGGGCCCTGCGCGCCCGGTTCGGGCCGAACCTTCCGGCTGTTGTGGTCACGGGCGACCAGAGCCCCGCCGTTGCCGCCGATGTGAAGGCGGCGCAATCCGAATTGCTCCGCAAGCCAACGCGGCCGGCCGAGCTGCGCGCGCTGATGACTCACCTTTTGGGAACGGTCTCCGCGCCAAAACCTTAACTGCTCGAGGGAGCGGCGCCGTCGCCGATGATGGCCTCGAAATCGAGCTGCGCGGTCTTGATCACCGCTTGCGTGCGGCTCACCACGTTCAGCTTGCGCAGGATCTCCGAGACATGGGCCTTGACGGTCGTCTCGCTGACCCCGAGCTCGTGCGCGATTTGCTTATTGAGCTGGCCGTGGCGAATGAGATGCAGGACACGCAGCTGGGCCGGGGTGAGGCCGGCGACCCGGTCGGCGATGTCGCTGGCACGCGTCGCGGCGCGGGGATCGCTAGCATTCTGCGTCAACTCG
>JAOUCL010000421.1 GCA_029859805.1 Rhodospirillales bacterium
CATGGACTACCCGCGTCTGGTGCTTCAACGCTGGGACATGGGGGCCGATCGCATCGCGGACCTCAAGGTGTACGGGCCGCCGCCTCTGAAGCGCATGACCGAGCAACTGTTCGCGGAGGACGGCGTCTTCGGCCCAGACATCAAGGCCCGGGTCAAGCATCAGGGCAGCATCGACGTATTCGAGGCCCGCGGCGGCGTTGCGCCACGCAAGCGCCCGAGCCCGCAGGTCACCGAAGTGCGCCCCGGCGACGTGATCGAGGAGAATGGCTGGAAAGTCACAGTCGGCGAGGCGTCCCATGTCCAGCCGTATCTCGAGTGTTACGCCTACCGTCTCGACGCGGCGGAGGTCTCCATGTGCTATTCCGGCGACAGCGGTGCCGTCTGTCGCGATATCGTCAAGCTCGCGCACGGGTGTGACGTCCTGATCCACATGAACCATTTCCTGTCGGGCACGGAGCCGACCCAGATCTACCGCGCCGTTTGCGGCAACCACATCGACACCGCGGAGGTCGCCCGGCAAGCCAAAGTCAAGACGCTTGTTCTCACCCACATGCTGGAACAGATCGACCAACCGGGTATTCGCGAGCGGATCATCAAGGAGATTACTGAAATATTCGATGGCGACGTCATCTGGGGCGAGGACCTAATGGAGATCCCGATCAAGGGGCCAGCGCTGCACAGGATGGAATGATCGCCCGTCGGACCCGGGAAATCCATCGGCCGCAGGGCTCCTGACTTTCCCGGCCGGGGCCAGGTTCCGCACGTTGCCGGCGGCGGCCCGGTCGTCGGTTCTTCTCGTTGACGAGGGGCCCGGCGAAACAAGCGATGACACCCATGCGATCAAATAGGCGAGGAAACGATGACGAACGCGATTCTCAATACGGTTCTAGACCCCCGCGGCAGGCAGGAACGACCCATGCTGACGTTGGCGCCAAGGGTTTCCATGGATGACCTGCGGCGGGGAGAAGTCCTTTTCTATGACAACACGAAACTCGGTTTCGTCAACTACATGGAGGTCTTCAAGAGGATTAAGGAGAATTTCGCCGCACAGGGGATTACCAACTTCATCGACTTCCGCGAGACGGTGCGCGGCAAGAGCAACCAGGATCTCAAGGACTACGCCGCCACCCTGGCCGCCGCCAAGCCGGTAGCGGCGATCCTGGCGCTCGGCGACATGGGCACCAGCCCGGCAACCGCGATCATCACCATCGCGCTCGAGGAACTGGGGATCCCAAGTCTCTACATCACGGCGCCGCCGGGCAGTGACCTGGTTCAGGCGGTGGCCTTCTACCGCGCGGGGCAACTGTGCCTGTGCGCCTTCGACATGTACCAGGGAAGCACCGTCGAGGAGATCCGCGAGCTGGTCGATCAACAGATGTCGGCGATCTACGAGGCCCTGACCCTGCCTGCCGACGAGATCGGCAGGCGGGCGGCGCTCGATTTCAAGCTCGACGCCGAGACGCCGACCGGCACCCTCGACCTGACCGGCAGGGTGGATCCGGAGACCCTCGAACGGTCGGAGCCGGCTGCCGGCATCGAGGAGATCACCGACCTCTTCAACGACCTGCACCTGGGCGACGGTCTGCCGATCATTCCGCCGACCGAGGCGCGCTACCGGCGCATGCTCGACTATTGCCCCTTCGACCCCGACTCCGTACTGGCCCACGCCATCGGCCCCAGCGGCAAGGACATCACGGTCAGGGACATCGCCGTCTGCGCCGTCATGGCGGGCTGCAAGCCGGTGCACATGCCGATCCTTGTCGCCGCCTTCCGGGCCATGGCCGACCGGCGCTACAATTTCCTGCAGTCGGTAACCACCTCCCATCCCGGCGGCAACCTGATCCTGGTCAGCGGTCCGCTGTCCCAAGAGCTGGGCATCCACGGCCGGGCCGGCTGCATCGGCCCGGGATTCCCGGCCAACGCGACCATCGGACGCGCTGTGAACCTGGTCCTCATCAATACCTGCCGCTCGGTTCCCGGACACGCCGATCTGGCCTGCATCTCATCCCAGGCCGAGTACACCTATTGCTTTGCCGAGGATCCGACCATCAGCCCTTGGCCGACAATCAATGCCGAGCGCTTCGACGACAAGACGACCACCGTCTTCGTGCTCAAGGCCGAGCCGCCGCACGACATCATCGACTTCCTGAGCCAGACCGCCGGTGACCTGCTCGATGGCATCGTCGATTCATGCACAACGCTGGGCTCCAACAACGCCTTCATGCCGGGCCCGCTGGTCGTCGTCGTCACCCGCGACCATGCTTGGTTGTTGCATCGTGACGGCTGGGACAAGGACGCCATCCGCGAACACATCCACACCCACGCCGACCATCCCGCTCCGATGGTGCGCCATCGTGGCCTCGTGCCGGTGCGTCCGGCGTCGTTCGCCGATCGGCACCCCATGCCGGTGACGCGCGCGCCTGCGGATGTGGAGATCGTCGTGGCCGGCGGCCGCGGCGGCCATTCGTCGGTGATCCTGCCGTGGGCCCTGCACAGCGAGGCCATCGTCCAACCGGTCCTGCTTCCCGATGGTGGCGTCCCCGCGAGCATCGAGGATTTCAGGGTGACGTAGGTCCGCCGACGCCGGCTTTGCCACCGATCCCGGTCAACTGCCAGATCATGGCCAAGCCTACGAACACCGCGAAATAAAGGCCCAGGGAGCCGTAGTACCCCTTGTCCTGAAAAAACAGGACCACCACGACCAGACAGGCGAGGGGGAAAAGCCCCGAGACGATCGTCGACACGGCGAAAACCGTTTCCATGGTCTTGCCGTGGTTGCCGGAGGCGACGATTGCCGTTGCCAGCGCGGCGGTCATGATCAGTAACAGCGGGAACAGGTAGATGAACATCGCCGGAACGGCGACCGCCATATCGATGACTCTGTCGCTTTCGCCGGAAGCGAACGCGCTGACGTTGGCGTATCCCATGAGCCCCACCGGCAATTGATAGCCGGTGAATTCCGGCGTCCACGGCATCAGGAAACACAAACCCAGAGCGACACAGTTGATATAAGCCGCCGACAACAGGTGCTTGGTGGCCAAGGACTTGTTGATTCTGAGGATGCCGCTCATGTCAATTTTCCTGCCCGGCACTCATGCGCTCGCCTTGGCGGGGCTTTGTTCGTCGATGCGACGGTTGCGAAGGAACACCACCATGAGGCCGACCGCTCCCAACGCGAAGCCGCTGGCGCTGATCACGGGATCGGTCCAGATGAGCATGGCGCCGGCGACGATGAAAACGCCCCGCCATACTAGGGGTACCGGTTTTTTCAGGTACCCTTCGAGACCGATTGCCCACAACCAGCAGCCCAGCACGCAGGT
>JAOUCL010000422.1 GCA_029859805.1 Rhodospirillales bacterium
GGTCTGCAAGCAGCGCCAATCAGGGCAGGGGAAATAGCCGATGCCGGCGGTCCAGTTTCGCGACGTCGACATCATCTTCGGCAAGACGCCGGAGGCGGCGCTCGAGCTTCTGGACGGGGGCGCGGGTCGTGACGAGATCCTGGAGGCGACCGGCAATGTGCTGGGCGTGGCCGGAGCCTCGATCGCCATCGAGGAAGGCGAGATCTGTGTGCTCATGGGTCTGTCCGGGTCGGGCAAGTCCACCCTGCTGCGCGCGGTCAACGGTCTCAACAAGGTGACCCGCGGGGAGGTGCTGGTCGAGGACGGCGGCAGCGTGATCGACGTGGCCAGCTGCGACCAGGGGACGTTGCGCCGGCTCAGGATGAGCCGCATCGCCATGGTGTTCCAGCAGTTCGCCCTCCTACCCTGGCGCACGGTGCAGGAGAACGTCGGCCTCGGCCTCGAGCTGCGCGGCATGGCCAAGGCCGAGCGCGACGCCATCGTCAAGGACAAGCTGAAGCTCGTCGCCCTCGATCAATGGAAGGACAAGTACGCCCACGAGCTCTCGGGCGGCATGCAGCAGCGCGTCGGCCTCGCGCGGGCCTTCGCCACGGATGCGGACATCCTGCTGATGGACGAGCCCTTCTCGGCGCTCGACCCGCTCATCCGCACGCACCTGCAGGACGAGCTTCTGGAGCTGCAGCGCCGCCTCAGGAAAACCATCATCTTCGTCAGCCACGACCTCGACGAAGCGCTCAAGATCGGCAGCCACATCGCGATCATGGAGGGCGGGCACATCGTCCAGTACGGCGAGCCGGAAGCCATCGTCCTCGAGCCCGCCAACGAATACGTGGCTGAGTTCGTCGCCCACATGAATCCGCTGAACGTGCTGCGCGGCGGCTCGCTGATGACCCCGCTCGAGGCGCTGGCGCGCGACGGCGACGCCGTGCTGCTCGACCGGGACGGCCGCTTCCGCGTGACCCTGGACGGCCGGGGCGCCCCCAGCGCCGTGACGTTGGATGGCCGCTCCGGCCGGCTCACGGCTTACCAGCCGGACATGGACCGGGAGGCCCTGGACGCTGTCGCCCTGATTACCGCGCCGACCGACATGTCCATGCGCGCGGCCATCGAGCTGCTTCAGGCGACCGGCCATCCCGTCGCCCTTGTCGAGGACGGCCGTCTGGTCGGGGTCTGCGGCGACGACGAGATCTATCGCGGCATTCTCCGCCAGGCGAGTCTCGCGGACGAGGTCCAGGCCGAGGCCTTGCCGTGACGTCGTGGCTCGGTGTCGCCGCCTCGTGACGGGAGTCGGGAGCGATCATGCCGATAAAGGGCGTGCTCTTCGACAAGGACGGGACGCTGCTCGACTTCCAGGCGACTTGGCTGCCGGTGCTGCGCGAGGCGGCCGCGGCCGCGGCCGGCGGGGAAGGCGAAAGCGCCCGGCACCTGCTGGCGGTCGGCGGCTACGACACGTCTTTGGAGCAGGTCCGCGCCGGCTCGCTGCTGGCCGCGGGCAACACCGCTGAAATCGCCGCTGCTTGGGCATCACACCTGCCGGGCCGGGGCCTGCGCGACCTGATCGCGCTGCTCGACCGCATCTTCGTCGAGGGCGGCGCGCGCCACGCTACCCCGGTCACCGAGCTGGGCCCTCTATTCGCCCGGCTCAAGGATCGCGGCTTGGCCCTCGGAGTAGCGACCAGCGACAGCCTGCAGGGCGCGCGCGCCTCTCTCGCCGGATTCGGGGTCCTGGAGCGGATCGATTTCCTGGCGGGCTACGACAGCGGCCACGGCGTCAAGCCGAACCCCGGCATGGTCGAGGGCTTCTGCGCTACGACTGGTCTGCCCGCCGCTCAGGTGGCCGTTGTCGGCGACAACCTGCACGACCTCGAGATGGGCCGCGCGGCCGGAGCCGGCCTCGTGGTCGGGGTGCTCTCGGGCAACGGCGTGCGTGGCGAGCTGGAAGCCCTGGCCGACCACGTATTGGAAAGCATTGCCGAGATCGAGGCGCACCTGGACAGGTTGTGATGGGGTGCCGGAGCGGCATTTTCCGTTGACCTTTCCGACCGATCGTCCCATATCGGGGCGCGTCTTCGCATTTATCTCTCTGAGCACACGGCCCGCCGCTCCACCGCCGAGCCCAACGACAGTTGAAATGGTGCAGAGACCGAACCCTCCGAGACGACCTCGGGGGCGCTGAGACTTGAAAGGGAACGCACTATGACTAAGGGAACCGTAAAATGGTTCAGCACGATCAAGGGCTTTGGGTTCATCGAGCCGGAGGACGGCTCCAAGGACGCCTTTGTCCATATTTCGGCGGTTGAAAAAGCCGGTCTCGACAGTCTTCATGAGGGCCAGAAGGTCGAATACGAACTCGTGCCGGGCCAGCGGGGCAAAAGCTCTGCCGAGAACCTGCGCGTAGCCGAATAAGAAGTGAAGGCCGCACGCGACGGAACCCGGGTTCGCTCGAAGACTGGCGCCGGCGTGCGGCCACCCCGAATACCGAAGACGGAGCAGCGACATGTCTGAGGCCGCATCCGGCCACACGGTCAAGGTCCACTACACCGGCACGCTGACCGACGGCACCACGTTCGATTCCTCGGCGGGTGCCGACCCCTTGGAGGTCGTCCTCGGCGACGGCGGGGTCATACCCGGCTTTGAGCAGGCCTTGATCGGCATGGCCGTTGGGGACACCAAGACCGTGACCATACCCGCGGCCGAGGCCTACGGCGAGCATCACGCGGACCGGGTCCACGAGGTCGAGCGTGAAAAGATACCCGACGACATAGACCTGGAAGTCGGCCGTGTCCTGGAGGCTGTCGGTGCGGAAGGCGTGAGCTTGGCGGTCGTAATCGCCGGTCTGACCGACACGACCGTGACCCTCGACTTCAACCACCCTCTGGCCGGCAAGGACCTCACCTTCGACCTCGAGCTCGTCGAGATCGCCTGACCGGCGCCGCGCCGAGCCGATGGTACGAGGCCGGCGGCGCAACCCGGGCCGCGGAACATCTGGTCTCCCGTCATGACCGATAGGGCCCGCTTGCTGGACATCTTTCCCGCCGGCATCGCCAACGGCGAGTTCGGCCTGCCGCCGGACCTTCTCATGGTGATCGCGCGCGGCGAGGGCTGCCGGCTGTGGGACACGGACGGCCGGGAGTTCCTCGACTTCTCCATGGGTTGGGGCAGCGCCCTCGTGGGCCACGCCCGCCCGGAGGTCGTCGAGGCGGTGCAGACGCAGGCGCCGCTCGGCGCCAACTTCGCTTATTTGAACCGCAATGCGCTGGCGCTGGCCGAGGAGATCCGGCGAGTCAGCCCGGCGGCCCGGCGCCTGCGCTTCTGCG
>JAOUCL010000423.1 GCA_029859805.1 Rhodospirillales bacterium
CCCCAGCGCCAGTACGGCCGGGTGGTAGACGAGCACCTGATCCGAGCCCGCCTCGACCCTTTCGGTGACCCGAATAACCAGCTCCGCCTCCTCGGCAAAGGGCAGGTCGCTGTCCTCGAGCCAGTCCGCCGCACCGTCCAGGCCCAGGCCGGCGCCCGAGAGCAGGGCCGCCGCAAAGGCCTTGTGGTCTCCGGGGTTGGCCAGGTGCCAGCCGGACGGCGGGTCGTCGAGCGCGAGGCCGAAGCGCAGATCGCCGGCCGTGGTGAGGGCCGGGGCCACGCCGAGCAGGTCGCCCAGGCGCTGCGCCAGCCTGTTGGCGCCCCGGTGGCCGCCCAGCAGAGGCACGACCGCACAGCCGTCCTCGGCGACCGCCAGCACCGGCGGCTCGCCGGTCTTGTCCCGGATCAGCGGCGCCAGCGCGCGGATCAGGATCCCGGCGGCGCAAATCCCGACGACTGGCCGGCCGGCATGGAACAGGGCCCGAAGATGCGCCGCGGTGTCCGCGAAGGCGACCTCCGCGCCCTCGGCGCGGCCGGCGAGGCCGTGCAGCTCGGCGCCCGGCAGCCCTTGGGCGATGCGCCGTGCAAGCGCGAGCCCGGCGGAGGTAAGCGCGACGAGGGCGGGGCCATCGGTCACGACCAGGCCTCGCCCCGTTTGTGCAGCAGGATCATGGAAAAGTAGGGTACGTCCCCGGGATCGACCGAGTCGAGCGGCAGGATGCGCTGGCGTTCCATGGTCGCGCGCTCGATGTAGCGCGCCTGTTCGCTCAGTCCCAGCTCGTCCAGCACCCGGCGCACCTTGTCGAAGTGGCGGCCGACCTTGATGACCGCCGTGGCGTCGCCGCTCGATAGGCGCGCCTTCAGTTCGGCCTCGTCGAGCGGCGCCGGCACAACGCTGAGCACGTCGTTGCGCGCGGCCAAGGGGGCGCCCAGCACGGCGGCGCAGGCGGTCAGCGAGGAGACCCCCGGCACCACCTCGACCGGAAAGCGCTCGGCCATGCGCGCGAAGAGGTACATGAAGGAGCCGTAGAAAAATGGGTCGCCCTCGCAGAGCACGGCGACGTCGCGCCCCGCCGAAAGATGCGCGCCCAGTTTCACGGCCGCGCGGTCGTAGACCTCCTGGGCCGGAAAGCGCTCGACCAGGAGCGGCACGCGGATTGCAATCTCGCTTTGCCCGCCGGGCAAGAGCGGGGCGACGATCGCCCGGGCCAGACTCTCGCCCGTCTCCGGCGCCGGGTAGGCGACCACCGGCGCGGCCCGCAGCAGGCGCAGCGCCTTTACGGTGATCAGCTCCGGGTCGCCCGGGCCGATGCCGAGACCATAGAGGGTGCCGGTCATCGCCGGGTCACCGCGAGCTGGGTCACGGCCATAAGCGGGCGCCAGCCGGTCAAGCCGCCGACCGGTTCGGCGCGCGACACGGCGATCCGGGTGAGTTCGCCGCCGACCTGCTCCCGCCAGGCTACAAGCGCCTGTTCGCCCTCCAGGGTCACAGCGTTGGCAACGAGCCGGCCGCCGGGTGAAAGCGCCCGCCAGCAGGCCTTCAACAGCCCGTCCTTCGCCGCGCCGCCGCCAATGAAGACGGCGTCGGGCGGCGCCAGGTCGGCGAGCGCTCCTGGCGCCTCGCCGGCGACGATCTCGAGCCCCGGCGTGCCGAGCGCCGCGGCGTTGGCGGCGATCAGCGCGACGCGGTCCCGGTCGTGCTCCACGGCGACGGCCTCCGTGCGCCGGGCCGCGCGCATCCATTCGATAGCGACCGAGCCGCAGCCGGCACCGACGTCCCAGAGGCGTTGGCCCGGCACCGGGGCGAGCGCGGCCAGGGTCGCGGCCCGCACCTCGCGCTTGGTGAGCTGGCCGTCGTGCCTGAAGGCCGCGTCGGGCAGGCCCGGCGCGCGCGGCAGGAGGGCGGCCTCGGGAGCGGCAAGGCATGCGATGGCGAGCGTGTTGAAGTCGGCGACAGCCGGAACGTCCCATTCGGCAGCGGTGTTCTCGACGATGTGCTCGCGCGGGCCGCCCATGTGCGAGAGCACCGTGAGCCGGCTGCCGCCGTAGCCTCGCTCGCGCAGCAGTCCGGCGACCCGGCCGGGCGTCGCGCCGTCGGCGCAGAGAACCAGCAGCCTGGCACCCGGCTGCAGATAGGCGTGCAGGAGTTCGAGAGGCCGGCCGTGTAGGCTTAGCGTTTCGGTCTCGGCGAGACCCCAGCCGAGGCGCGCGGCGGCGAGCGAAAAGGCCGAAGGGGCCGGCACGACGAAGGTCTCCTTTCTGGGCACGTAGCGGGCCAAGGTGGCGCCGATGCCGTAGGTCATGGGGTCGCCGGTCGCGAGCACGCAGATCCGTTGCCCGCGGCGGCGCACGATCTCCTCGACCAGATGTTCCAGCGGACTGCTCCAGGCGAGCCGCTCGCGCCCATCCTCCGGCACCATGGCCAGGTGGCGCTCGCCGCCGACCAGGATTTCGGCGCTCTCGACGAGCGCGCGCGCGGCGTGGCCGAGACCCTGGAGGCCGTCCTCGCCCAGGCCGACGATGGCAAGCCAGGGCGTCACGGTGCGCCCGCCGCGACCGCGTTGACCGCTGCGGCCGCCAACGCGCTGCCGCCCAGCCGGCCGCGCAAGGTCAGATAGGGGATATCCAATGCGGCCTCGATCAGCGCCTCCTTGGACTCCGCCGCGCCGACGAAGCCGACCGGGAAGGCGAGGATCGCCGCCGGCCTAGGCCCGCCCGCGTGCAGCAGCTCGAGCAGCCGGTAGAGTGCGGTCGGTGCGTTGCCGATGGCGACCACGGCGCCGTCCAGGCGCGGCTGCCACAGCTCGACTGCCGCGGCCGAGCGCGTCGTCGCCTGTCGGCGCGCGAGGTCCGGCACCGTCGGATCCTGGAGCGTGCAGAGCACGTCGTTGTCCGCCGGCAGGCGGCCGCGCGTTACGCCCTCGGCCAGCATGCGGCAGTCGGCGAGGACCGGCGCACCGGCCGCGAGCGCATCCTGCGCCGCGCTGGCCACGGAACCGTTCCAGGCCAGGCGGTCGATGATCTCCGGCAGGCCGCAGGCGTGTACCAGGCGCACCGCCACCGCGGCCAGCTCCTCCGGTAGGCCCGAAAGGTCCGTCTCGGCGCGGACCAGGGCGAAGGACCGGCGGGTGATCTCGCCCGGATCGCGCAGATAGTCGTAGGAGGCCGGCACCGGCACGCTCCCGATCAAGCCCGTTCTTTCTTCATGCTGCGCGGCCCCAGCGGATGGTCCGCGTGCGGATAAGGGTGGTGATGGCCGTGACCGTGACCGTGATCATGACCGTGGTCGTGATGATGATGGTCGTGACCGTTGCCG
>JAOUCL010000157.1 GCA_029859805.1 Rhodospirillales bacterium
CGTCGTCCTGGGCATTCGCGACGACGAGACCTTTCCGCTCATCTTCTATCGCGAGAACTGCGCCGATGCGGCGCTGTGCGAGGAGGACATCGAGGAGGACTATGTCGCCTCGGCCGGCGCTCTCGTCGTGACCGGCACGCATTTCTCCAGGCCCAACCTGGAGGCCGCGAGCCGAAAGGCCATGGCCTTCGCGCGCACCCATGGGGCGAAAGTAATCTTCGACATCGATTACAGGCCCGTGCTCTGGGGGCTGACCGGCCACGGGGCGGGCGAGGAGCGCTTCGTGGAGAGCACGCGGACCACCGCAAGGCTGCAATCGATCTTGTCGAACTGCGACCTGGTCGTCGGCACGGAAGAAGAGATTCGCATCGCGGGCGGCGCCTCGGACACGCTCGAGGCGATCCGCGCGATCCGGGCCCGGAGCGCGGCGATCATCGTCTGCAAGCGCGGACCCATGGGTTGTGTGGTCTTTCCCGGCGAGATCCCAGATTCGCTCGACGACGGGATCGCGGGGCCCGGCTTCCCGGTCGAGGTGTACAACGTCCTGGGGGCGGGTGACGCCTTCATGGCGGGGTTCCTTCGGGGCTGGCTGCGCGACGAGGCGCTCGAGACCTGCTGCGCCTATGCCAATGCCTGCGGCGCCTTTGCCGTCTCCCGCCACGGCTGCGCGCCCGCGGTGCCGAGCTGGACCGAGCTTGCGCACTTCCTCGACCACGGCAGCGGCGAGCGGGCACTCCGCCGGGACGCGACGCTCAATCACCTCCACTGGGCGACGACGCGACCGCGCGGCCCGGAACGGCTGCTTGCGTTGGCGGTCGATCACCGCAGCCAGTTCGAAGACCTGGCGATGCGCTGTGGCGCGGACAGGGCCAAGATCGGTGTTTTCAAGCAACTCGCGCTCCAGGCGGCGCGGCAGGTCGCCGCCGGCCGGCCCGGATTCGGGATCTTGCTGGACGCGCGGCTCGGCCGGCACGCGCTTCACGCGGCAGGGGAGGGGGATATGTGGGTCGGCCGGCCGGTCGAGCGTCCCGGGTCGCGGCCGCTGGAGTTCGAATGCGGCCCGGACCTCGGCTCGGCACTCGTCGAGTGGCCGCTCAAGCACACGGTCAAGTGTCTCGTTTGCTACCACCCCGACGACCCGGCCGAGCTGCGAACGGCGCAGGAACGCGAGGTGCTGCGGCTCTTCGATGCCTGCCGACGGACCGGGCATGAGCTCCTGCTCGAGGTCGTGGCCGGGCCACACGGGCCGATGGATGACGAAACCGTCGCGCGCGCGCTCGAGACCTTCTACGATCTTGGGATTCGACCCGACTGGTGGAAGCTTGAGCCCCTTGTCGAGACCGCCGCATGGCAAAACATCTCCGATGCGATCGCCGGGCACGATCCCCATTGTCGAGGCGTCGTGGTCCTCGGGCTCGACTCGGCGGAGGAGGCGCTTGCTGAAGCCTTCCGGGCAGCTGCGCGTTGGCCGGTCGTGAAGGGCTTCGCGGTCGGCCGGACCATCTTCGGGACGGTGGCCGAGGACTGGTTTTTCGGGCGCCTCGGCGACGAAGCGGCGGTTCGAGCCATGGCGGGGCGGTTCGGCGCCATCGTCGAGGCCTGGGAGCGAGCGAAGGAGGGATCCTGAGACATGTCGACCATCCGGCTCACCATGGCGCAGGCGCTGGTGCGCTATCTCACGACCCAGAAGACACGGCTGGCCGGTGAAGAGCTCCCGCTCTTCGCGGGCGTCTGGGCGATCTTCGGGCACGGCAATGTGGCGGGGCTCGGCGAGGCGCTCTACACCGCGCGGGATGAGCTTCCCACCTATCGCGCCCACAACGAGCAGGCCATGGCGCATGCGGCCATCGCCTATGCCAAGGCCTCGAAGCGCCGTCGAATCATGGCCTGCACCACTTCGATCGGTCCGGGCGCGACCAACATGGTGACCGCGGCGGCGGTCGCCCACGTCAACCGTTTGCCGGTCCTGCTCCTGCCCGGCGACGTCTTCGCCAGCCGTCGCCCCGACCCGGTGCTGCAGCAGATCGAGGCTTTCGGCGACGCGACGGTCTCGGCCAACGACTGTTTCCGGCCGGTTTCGCGATATTTCGACCGCATTACGCGGCCCGAGCAGATCCTCACCACCTTGCCGCGCGCCATGGCGGTACTGACCGATCCGGCGGACTGCGGGCCTGTCACGCTCGCGCTGTGCCAGGACGTTCAGGCGGAAGCCTACGACTATCCGGAGGCCTTCTTCGCCGAAGCCGTTTGGGAACCAAGGCGCCTGCGCCCCGATGCCCGCGAGCTGGCGGTTGCGGCGGCATGCCTCGGCAAGGCGGAAAGGCCGCTGATCGTCGCCGGCGGCGGCGTGCACTACAGCGGTGCCGCCGAAGCCCTGGCCGGCTTCGCCGAAACGCGGGGGATCCCGGTCGCCGAGACCCAGGCCGGCAAGAGCGCGCTTGCCTGGGACCACCCGCTGAACGTCGGGTCGATCGGCGTGACGGGCACCAGTGCGGCCAACGCTCTCGCGGCCGAGGCCGACGTTGTCCTGGCGGCCGGCAGCCGGCTTCAGGACTTCACGACTGGCTCGCGCGCCCTGTTCCGTGATCCGGGCCGGGCGATCATCCAGCTCAATGTTACGACCTTCGACGCGGCCAAGCATTTTGCCCTACCGCTCGTGGCCGATGCCCTGGCGGCTTTCGAGGCGCTCGACGAGGCGCTCGGCGGATACCGCGCACCGCAGGCCTGGCGGGACAAAGCGGCGCGCGAGATCGGCGCCTGGAACCAGGCGGCCGAAGCCGTGCTGGCGCCGGGTGGCGGGTCGCTCCCGAGCGACATGGAGGTGATCGGCGCGGTCAACCGCGCATGCGGCGATCAGGCGACCGTGGTCTGCGCCGCCGGCGGGCTGCCGGGGGAGCTGCACAAGCTCTGGAAGTCCCGGCCCGGCGGCTATCATCTCGAGTACGGTTACTCCTGCATGGGCTACGAAATCGCTGGCGGGCTCGGCGTCAAGATGGCGGCGCCCGAACGCGACGTCGTGGTGATGCTGGGCGACGGCTCGTACCTGATGATGAACTCGGAGATCGCGACCTCGGTCATGCTGGGGCTGAAGCTCATCGTCGTCGTCCTGGACAACGGCGGCTTCGGCTGCATCAACCGGCTCCAGCAGGCGACGGGCGGCACGCCCTTCAACAACCTCTTCGAGACCGCGCGTCATACGGCGCTGCCGGAGATCGACCTCGCCAGGCACGCGGCCAGCCTTGGGGCGACTGCCGAAAGGGTTGCGAATCTGGCCGAGCTCGAGGCCGCGCTGGACCGGGCGCGGGCGGCCGACAGGACCACTGCCATCGTGATCGAGACCGATCCCGCGGCCGCGACGGCGGCGGGCGGCGCCTGGTGGGACGTGGCCGTGCCGGAGGTCTCGCCGCGACCCGAGGCGCGCGACCTCCGCGCCGCCTACGAGGCGGCCCGCGAAAAACAGCGACTGGGGGACTGACGATCATGGCCGTACGCCTGGGCACCAACCCCATCGCCTGGTCGAACGACGACCTGCGAGAGCTGGGCGGGGACACCCCGCTCGAAACCTGCCTCAAGGAGGCGGCCGAAGCGGGCTATGCCGGGATCGAGCTCGGGCACAAGTTCCCGCGCGACGCGGCAAGCCTCGGCCCGATTCTCGAGCAGCACGGCCTCGCCTTGATCTCCGGTTGGTGGAGCAGCGGGCTGCTGGCCCACTCGGCAGACGAGGAGATGGCGCGCATGAGGCCGCACCTCGACCTGCTTCGGGCGATGGGCTGCCCGGTGCTGATCCTTGCCGAGACCACCGGCGCCGTTCACGGGTCGCAGGCGACGCCGCTCTCGACACGCCCGCGGTTGGCGGAGGACCAGTGGCCCGAATTCGCCGGCAGGCTGACCGAGGTGGCCGCACGTGTCGCCGACGAGGGACTGCGGCTCGCTTATCACCATCACATGGGGACGGTGGTCGAGTCCGCGGCCGAGATCGACAAGCTCATGAAACGGACCGGAGACGCCGTCGGTCTGCTGCTCGACACGGGCCATGCCGCATTCGCCGGCGCGGATCCGGCGGCTGTTGCCCGGCAGCACGCGGGGCGTATCGTGCACGTGCATTGCAAGGACCTGCGCGCGCCGGTCTTCGCTGCCGTTCGGGAGCGGGACGGCAGCTTTCTCGACGCCGTCATCGAGGGCGTTTTCACCGTGCCGGGCGACGGTTCGGTGGATTTCCCGGCCGTGCTCGGCGTGCTCGGCCGGTCGGGATACGAAGGCTGGCTCGTGGTCGAGGCGGAGCAGGATCCCGACAAGGCCGAGCCGCGCGTTTACGCCGAACTGGGCTACGAGAACCTGCGCCGTTTTGCCGCGGGAGCGGGGCTGTTGTAACGAAGCGGGACGAACGAGGAGGAAACAGGATCATGTCGCGTTTGCTGGTGCACCCCCACGAGCCCGATGCGGAGGGCCACGTCCTCGGCGTTACGCCGGAGTCCGCAGGCTGGCGCTATGTCGGCTTCGACGTGTATAGGCTGGAACCGGGGCAAAGGCTCGCGCGCGACACCGGCCAGCGCGAGGTCTGTCTCGTGCTGCTGACCGGCAAGGCGCATGTGACGGCGGGCGGCACGCGCTACGAGGACCTCGGCGATCGGATGAGCGTGTTCGAAGGCAAGGGCCCCTATGCCGTTTACTTGCCGGCCGCCGCCTCGTTCGAGGTCGAGGCCCTGACCAGCCTCGAACTCGCCGTGTGCTCGGCGCCCGGCAAGGACGGTCGAGGCACGCGGCTGATTCGGCCCGAGGAGATGAGCCGCGAAACGCGGGGCAGGGGGACCAACACGCGCCACGTCCGCAACATCCTGCCGGACACCGAGCCGGCCGACAGCCTGCTGGTCGTCGAGGTGGTCACGCCGGGCGGCCACTGGTCGAGCTATCCCCCGCACAAGCACGACGTCGACAACCTCCCGGTCGAAACCTGCCTCGAGGAGACCTACTATCACCGCATCAACCCGTCCCAGGGCTTCGCCTTCCAGCGGGTCTACACCGACGACCGTTCGCTCGACGAGACCATGACGGTGCAAGACGGCGACGTGGTGCTCGCGCCCAAGGGCTATCACCCAGTGGGCGCCGCGCACGGCTACGACCTCTACTACCTGAACGTCATGGCGGGACCCGTGCGGGAATGGCGATTCTCCAACGATCCGGTGCACGAGTGGATCGCAAAATAACGCCAAAGTGCGTTATCGACGACCTTTGGTGTTACCTGCGCACCCGCTTGCGTCAGATGCGCAGCAGGACGACCGCCGCGGCGATTGACCCCAATGCCGCCGCTCCGTAGCAGAGCGTCATGGCGATTCGGCCCTTGGGGAGTCCGAGGTCGTGCAAGGTGGTCAGCAGGCGGTGCGCCGCGTGCCAGAGCGGCAGGAAGATCACCGCGAAGAGGACAATCTTGGCGATCGGATTCTGGGCCAGTACGAGCATCCGATCGTAGGACAGCGAATCGAGCGACATCAGCCCGAGCGGCACGGCAAGACCGGTGATGAAGATCAGGACCGGTGTGACGAAGGCCGAAAGCATGCCGCCCCCGGCGAACAGCGACCAGACGATCGGCTTGTTGGACTTGGCCATCGCTAGATCCTCGCTACGAGCAGCACGCCGGCCGAGACCACGACCCAGACGGCATAGTGCGCCAGGACGACCGGGCCACCGGAGAGCTTCTTCTCGCCGATCTGCAGCGGCATTGCCTTGGGCGCGAGGCTGAACCACGACACGGTGTGGATCAGCGCGAAGACGAGCGCGGCCGCGTGGAACACCAGGCTTGGCGGGGATTGCAACGCGTCGAGGAAGGCGCCGTATTCGGCGCGGCCCTGCGACAGCCGGTACAGGCCGAGCACGATGAGAACCGAATAGGCTCCGATGAAGACGCAGCTCATCTCGCGCGCCATGTAGCTCGTGTAGCGGCGCTGAGCGAGCCACCACGATTTCGGCATCTTGCGCAGGTATGGCTTTCGGCTCATCGTTTCCCCCAGGGGTTCAGCAGCGCTTTGTACCAGTCGATCGTGCTGGCGATCTTGGTCTGCTGGATCGCGGCCGCCGGGTCGACGCTCTTCGGGCAGACCTGCGAGCACTCGCCGACGAAGGTGCAGTCCCAAACGCCCTCGTTGCTCGCCGCGATTTCCTGTCTCTGCTCGCGGCCGGCGTCGCGGGTATCCAGGTTGTACCGGTGCGCTAGGGCGAGCGCCGCCGGCCCGACGAAGTCCGGGGTCAGGCCGTACTGCGGGCAGGCGGCATAGCAGAGCAGGCAGTTGATGCACATGGTGTACTGCTTGAAGGTGTTCAGCTGCGCCGGCGTTTGCAGATGCGGGCCCTCGTCGACCGCCCGTTCCTGTTTGGGAATGACATAGGGCTTTACGCTTTCGAGCTTCTCCATGAAGTCGTCGGTAACGGTCACGAGATCGCGCTCGATCGGGAAGTTGTTCAGGGGCTCGACCCGGATTTTGTTCGGGTAGTAGTCGCGCAGGAACGCGTGGCAGGACAGCTTGGGCTCGCCGTTGATCATCATGCCGCAGCTGCCGCAGACCGCCATGTGGCAGGACCAACGGTAACTGAGCGTACGGTCGATGTTGTCCTTGATGTGATTGAGGGCGTCGAGAACCACCCAGTCGTCGCGGTAGGGAACCGTGTAGGTTTGAAATGCGGGATCCTGGTCCGTCTCCGGACGGTAGCGCAGGATCTCGACTTGGAGGGTCGGCTCGGTCATGACGCCGCGCCCCCATAGACCCGCTCGCCGGGCGGCGACTTGGTGATCTTCACGTCAAGATACTCGAGCCGCGGATCGTCCTCTCCGGCGTAGTGGGCCAGGGTGTGCTTCAGGTAGCTATCGTCGTCGCGCTCGGTCTTGTCGAGGCGTTGGTGCGAGCCCCGCGACTCCTCGCGATTGAGCGCCGAGTGCGCGAGCACGTGGGCGGCGTCGAGCATCGAACCGAGCTCCAGCACCTGGACCAGATCGGTGTTGAAGACGTTGCTCTTGTCCTCCAGCCGGACGTCGGCGTAGCGCCGGCGCAGATCGCCGATGGTCTTGCAGGTCTCCTCAAGGGACTCCTTGGAGCGGTAGATGCCGGCGCCGGACTCCATGATCTCGTTCATCTCCTTGCGCAACCCGACCACCGTCTCCGTGCCGTCCGGCTTCTGGAAAAGCGCCGTGATGCGCTTCTGCGCCTCTCCGGCCTGTACCTCGACGGCCGACCGGTCCACATCCTTGCCGCCCGACCGGACGTGTTCGACCGCGCCGCGGCCGGCCCGGCCGCCGAACACCAGGATCTCCGTCAGCGAGTTCGAGCCCAGGCGGTTGGCGCCGTTGATGCTGACGCAGGCGCACTCTCCGGCCGCGAACAAACCGGCGAGCGGGGTCGCCGCGTCGATGTCGGTATGGATGCCGCCCATCATGTAGTGCACGACGGGCCGGACCGGGATCGGCTCAAAAACCGGATCGACCCCCATGTAGCTGTGCGCCAGTTCGCGCACCATCGGCAGCCGCTCGTTGATCTTCTTTTCGCCCAGATGGCGGAGATCGAGATGGACCGCCTGGCCGTGCGGCGTGGCGACCGTCTTGCCGGCCCGCTCTTCGTGCCAGAATGCCTGGCTCAGCCGGTCGCGCGGGCCGAGTTCCATCGCCTTCTTGCGCGGCCAGGGATCGGGTGGGCCCAGGCCGTAGTCCTGCAGGTAGCGGTAGCCCTCGTTGTTGATCAGAACGCCGCCTTCGCCGCGCGCGCCCTCGGTGATCAGGATGCCGGTGCCCGGCAGGCCGGTCGGGTGGTACTGAACGAATTCCATGTCCTTCAGCGGCACGCCCGCCCGGTAGGCCATGACCGCGCCGTCGCCGGTATTGATCCCACCATTGGTCGTGAAGGGAAAGATCCGGCCGGCGCCGCCGGTCGCGATGATCACCGCCTTGGCGGCGAAGGCCCGCATCTGGCCGCTGCGCAGCTCGATCGCCGCGATGCCCTGGCACCGTCCGTCCTCGACGAGAAGATCGGTCGCGTAGTACTCGTCGAAGCGCTTGATCGAGGGATACTTGAGCGACGTCTGAAACAGCGTATGGAGCATGTGGAAGCCGGTCTTGTCGGCGGCGTACCAGGTCCGCTCGACCTTCATGCCGCCGAACGGGCGGACGGCCACATGGCCGCCGGGCTCGCGGCTCCATGGACAGCCCCAGTGCTCCATCCGGGTCAATTCCTTAGGAGCCTCGTTGATGAACAGGTCGACCGCGTCCTGGTCGCACAGCCAGTCGCCGCCGGTCACCGTATCGTTGAAATGGTTCTCGAGGCTGTCGTTGTCCTTGATGACCGCGGCCGCGCCCCCCTCGGCCGCGACCGTGTGACTGCGCATCGGATAGACCTTCGACGTCAAGGCAACGTTCAGACTAGGATCCGTTTCGGCCACGGCGATCGCGGCGCGCAGGCCGGCGCCGCCGGCCCCGACGATCACGACGTCCGTTTCGATCACGTCCATCACGCCGGCTCCGCTTTTTTCTCGGCGACGACCTTTTGGTACAGGCCGCCGAAGTAGGTCTCTTTACGCCAAACGAACTCGTCAGACTCGCCGCCGTAGTGAGAGACCTCGTTGTCCCAGAGGTCCTTGGCGAAAGGTTCGAGGGTGTCGAAGACGAGGCTCATGACGGGCTTGAGCGGGTGTGCCCAGTGGGGCCTGTGGTAATCGACGAAGACGACCTTGCCGCCGGGAACCACGCTCTCGAGCAGGGCGTCGACGACTGCATGTCTGGAGTCGCTGGGAAGCTCGTGCAGCAGGAAATAGCAGCACGCGACATCGTAGCGCTCCTTGTGGAGCTGCTCGGCGTCCGTGTGCTGGACGACCGCCTGGGGGAAATCCCGCAGCTTGTGCCGGCAGCCGTCGACTTGAATGGGCGCGACGTCGATGACCTCGAGCCGTCCCTCTGGGCCGAGATGGCGCGCCAGTCTGGGCGAGAAGTCGCCGTAGACGCAGGCCGACTGGAGAACGCTCTGTCCCGGCCGCAGCTCCGCGAAGGCGGCTTGCCGCAAGCGGCGGTGGTTGCCCCAGAGGATGAGCGAGACGATCAGCTCGCTGTCGAAAAAACGCACGGCCCGGGGGTTCAGATAGGCCCAGTGGTAGATCTCTCGGAGGTAGGCGGGCACCTGCGGGGCCCGTGCCTCGAGGCTGTCCGACGGCGTCGCTTCGGCCATGGCCGGGAGCGCGCCGCAGGCCGCTTGGCGCTGCGCGTTCGAGGCTTCAGAGAGATCGACAGTCGCGTTCATACACTGACCTCCATTCGGTCTTTGCCGTGTTGCAGGCACTCTCGACATCGGTGTCCCCCTGCACGAAGAGCCGGTGGACCGCAGTGCCTTGATATGTCGCCTGATCGTCACCTGTGCATTGCCTGGACCGACAACGCGGAGAACGTTTGGATTCGTCGTTGACCTTAGCTTTTCTGTCTAGATGTTGAGTTGACCTGTGTCAATTCGATCAACTTGGACAGGATTTTCCAGCCTGTCCCCGAGGGCGTCTTCAGGGTCCGGCGCCGGCATAGAGCCAGGCCGGCGTCTGCTTGCGGAGCTCCTGCTTGGCCACCGCGGCGCGGTGCACTTCGTCGGGGCCGTCAGCCAAGCGCAGCGTGCGCGAGTGCGCCCAGGCGGCCGCCAAGCCGAAATCCTCGCACATCCCGCCGCCGCCGTGGACCTGCATGGCCCGGTCGATCACGTCGAGCGCCATATTAGGGGCCACGACCTTGATCATGGCGATCTCCGCGCGGGCCTCCTTGTTGCCCACCGTATCCATCATGTAGGCCGCCTTCAGGGTCAGTAGCCGCGCCTGCTCGATCTCCATTCGCGAGCGGGCGATCGTCTCCATGACGACCCCCTGTTCGGCGATCGGCTTGCCGAAGGCCACGCGTGATTTCGCCCGGGCGCAGAGTGCCTCGAGCGAGCGCTCGGCCACGCCGATCAGGCGCATGCAGTGATGGATCCGGCCCGGTCCGAGTCGCCCCTGGGCGATCTCGAAGCCCCGGCCTTCGCCGAGCAGCAGGTTCGAGGCGGGGACGCGCACGTCCTTGAAATCGATCTCGAAATGGCCGTGGGGCGCGTGGTCGTAGCCGAACACGCCGAGTGGCCGGACTAGGGTGACGCCGGGTGTATCCCGCGGGACCAGGATCATGGACTGTTGTTTGTGCCGCTGTGCCTCGGGGTCGGTCTTGCCCATGAAGATGAAGATCCTGCAGCGCGTATCGCCGGCCCCGGAGATCCACCACTTGCGTCCGTTGAGGACGTAGTCGTCACCGTCGCGCTCGATCCGCGCCTGGATATTGGTGGCGTCGGACGAGGCGACCGCCGGCTCGGTCATGGCGAAGGCCGAGCGGATCTCGCCCTTGAGCAATGGCACGAGCCACTCCTCCTTCTGGTCCTGGGTGCCGTAGCGCACCAGGACCTCCATGTTGCCGGTGTCGGGGGCCGAGCAGTTGAAGGCCTCCGGCCCGATCGGCGAGCGTCCCATGATCTCGCAGAGCGGCGCGTACTCCAGGTTGGTCAGGCCCGCGCCGTAGTCGCCCTCGGGAAGGAAGAGGTTCCACAGCTCCGCCTCCTGGGCCTTGGCTTTCATCTCCTCCATGACCGGCGGCACGTCCCAGCGGTTGGCGCTCGCCTCCAGCTGTTCGAAGAAGGTGCGCTCGTTGGGATAGACGACCTCGTCCATGAACGCGGAGAGCCGCGCGCGGTAATCCTCGACCTTTTGCGAATAGGAAAAATCCATGATCCCCGTCCTCTTGCCCAGGGCAACCCCGCCGGCCCCAAGCCTATCGATGAACTCCGCGATGTCAAAGACCCGCGCGGCGGTCAATCTCCGCCAAGCCGGTACCTCGGATGGCGCCCGGACGCATCTTGTACTAACCTCGGACCTGACGAGGCGGCCGGACGCATTCCTTCGCTGCCGTTTCACTTTCAGGAAGGGACTCCCCTGCGGATGAACGACACCGTATTGACGGAACTGAGCAAGGGCGTCGCGACCCTGACGCTGAACCGGGCCGAAGCCCTGAATGCGCTCAGCGACGACATGATCGAGGCGCTTCTGGAGATCATGCCGCGGCTCGAGGCCGACCCGGCTGTGCGCTGCGTCGTGCTGCGCGGCGCCGGCGGCCACTTCATGGCGGGCGGCGATGTCAAGCAGTTCCACCGTCGCCTGGACGAATCGTCCGAGGCGTTGCGGCGCCATTTCGAGGCGAAGATCCATCGCCTGCATCCGGTGGTCGTCACCATGCGCCGCATGCCCAAGCCGATCGTCGCCGCCGTGCAGGGCGCCTGCGCCGGCTTCGGGCTCAGCTTCATGCTGGCCGCGGACCTGGCGCTGGCCGCGGATGACGCCTATTTCACGCTGGCCTACTGCCGGATCGGCACGAGCCCGGACGGCGGCAGCAGCTATCACCTGCCGCGCATC
>JAOUCL010000424.1 GCA_029859805.1 Rhodospirillales bacterium
AGCGGGAGAACGGTAAGTCATAGCCATAACCGGACTCTCACCTTGCCGAAGAAGGTGCCGCACTGGTCGCTGACCAGGCTGCGGGAGAAGCTGATCAAGATCGGTGCCAAGATCGTACGTCATGGCCGCTACATCACATTCCAGCTCGCAGAGGTCGCTATTCCCAGAGCCTTGTTCGCTGAGATCTTGCGCTTGATTGACCGGCTGCGGCCGGCTCCATTGCCGCCATGACGGGCCTCGATTCAGAAGCATCCGGGCCTCCCGACAGAGGAGCTACGCCTCGTGAGTGTCGAAGCGTGCCTTCCCATCACGAGATTGGCGGCGCAACGGCTGTTCCGTCGCAAAATCGGCCAACAAATGGAGGAGATTGCCATGCAATGGGCGAACCAAGGCTTAAATCGCCTTCGACAGCCGAATGTGCTACCGTTTTCCCCTGGCTGGAGGTGATATCTGGGAGAACTCAGCTAACGGATCTTTCCTGCTGCGCCGCGGCGGTCGCCTTCCGCGCCCCGCCGCCCGGCTCAGCCGAGCTCGCCCCTGGCCTTGAGGATCGCGCGATGGGTGGCCAGCTCGGCGTGGAGGTAGTCGCTCAGCATCCGGCCGATCAGCCAGTGCCGGTAGAGCGCCTCGCCGTCGGTATAGATCCGCCACTCCGCCGAGGTGTGCACCTTCCAGAACAGCTTCTCGTAGAAGCCCCTGGCCCCGTCGGGCAGGTCGCCGGGCGCGACCACGCTGCGCTGCGAGAGGTAGACCAGGTCGTGGCCCAGCTCGCGGAACGTCGGCACCTCCGGCATGGCCCCCAGGCGCAGCGGCGAGAAGGTGGCCAGCGGCCGCGTCTTGTCCACTGCGTAGTAGTCCATCTGCTCGGCGGGATTGCTGACCGTGGCGTCGACCTGCTTGTCGATCAGACTCTTGGCGGCGGCGCCGCTGTCCTCGAAGCGCAGATAGCTGTGCCTGACTCCGGTCGCCTGCACGAGTATGTCGGTCACCAGCGAATCCTCCTGGCCGAGCCCAGTGCCGCCCATCCGCCAGTTTTCCGGTCCGGCCTGCCGGGCCGCCGCGAGGTAGTCGTCGAGGGTCATGATATCGGTCTCGGCGTTGACCCAGAGCACGAAGTTTTCGACCGCCATGCTGGCGATCGGCGTCAAGGTGGTGACGTCGGCCCGGACGCTGGCGTTGCGCAGCGGCGTGGTGAACAGGCTGTTCAGGGTCGCCATGACGACGTGCGGGTCGCCGGCCTTGTCCGCCAGGTAGTCGAGCGCCTCGCCGCCCGAGCGGCCGTCCTTGTTGACCGGCACGATCGGCTGGTCGCTCAACCGGTGTTTCTCGATGATGGCGATGATCTTGCGGGCCAGGCGGTCTGCGCCGTCGCCCCGGGCCGCCATGATGACGAACTCGATCGGCCGGCGCGGGGTCCAACGAGCGGTGGCTCTTGCGCGCCCGGGGGCCAGCGTCCCCAGGCCGAGCCCGGCCATCAAGCCGAGGCCGAAATGTCTCCTGTCCATGGTCCTCATCGCATCACTCCGCGTGTCGTTCGAATGCTGTTGCCCGTCGACTACCCGGTTACGCCTGGCGCTACATTGGCTATATACGGCAATTGCTAAAATATACTTATTTTTACACGTTTATTTGGAAAATATTACTTGTAGTTGTATGAGTTTAGCCGGATTCTTACTGATGAATGCCAAAAACTACCCAAGGATTTCGTGGCTATACATAGAGGCATTTCCGTTTAACCCAGCTCACGTCTCTTTGGCGTGGTATCGTATTTGTTTGGGGCCCACTCGGACGAGTTGACGCCGAGAGCCGCACTCGAGCTGCTCTACGAGCTGAGTTCGACGATCGACGGCGAAGGCCGGGGCGAGTCCTCGGGGCGAGCAAGACCATGTTAACCAATAAGCCCTACCAATAAGCCCTAATAGAGACGGATAACTGCAGAACCAAACCGAGAGAAGTCGAACTGCTCGGCTCGAATCCTCGGCCGCTAGACAACGGCGGACCCGACAGGAGCATTCATATGCGACCCCTCGCCAGCTTTACGGCCGTCTGTTGTGCGGGCGCCTTGTTCCTGGGCGCGCCGTTCTTGGGCCTCGCGGCCAGTTTTGCCGATCAGGCTCCAGCCAGGGCCGATGTGCTCGATATTTCGCGCGGCGGTCTCTTGTACGACAAATGGTGGGCGGTCCTGGAGACGGACCCGCCGCAGCAGACCCACCCCGCCTATCCGGCCGAAGGAAAGAGCTCGGGCAGCGGCACGTGGCGCTGCAAGGAATGCCACGGCTGGGACTACAAGGGTGCCGAGGGCGCCTACCGCAAAGGCTCGCATTACACGGGAATCAAGGGAATTCGGGCCATGGCCGGCGCCGATCCCAGAAGGATCGCGGCGCTCCTACGGAACAAGACCCACCGCTACACCGAGGACATGATCCCCGACGAGGCGGCGTGGAACATCGCGCTGTTCGTCAGCCGCGGGCAGGTCGACATGGACCCGCTCATCGACCGGACCACCAAGCGGGCCCGCGGCGACGCCCGGCGCGGCAAGCGGTTCTATGGCGAATACTGTTCCCTGTGCCACGGCCATGACGGCAGGGAAATGAACTTCAAGGACGATAAGAATCCGGAGTTCATCGGCACGGTGGCTACGAAGAACCCCTGGGAGGCGCTGCACAAGATCCGCAACGGCCAGCCGGGGATACGCATGGTCTTGCCGCGCCCGTTGAGTGGCCAGGACCAGGCTCAAGGTGCAACCGCCGCGGCGGCGATGCCGAAGATGCGCAGTGGGCGGCCGAGGGTCGGCATGGTGCTGTTCGGCTCCCTCGGCATCCAGGATCAGATCGACCTGCTAGCCTATACCCAGACTCTGCCGGTCGAATGATCGTCTTGCCCCGCAGGACCGCGCGGCTCGCGAAATTGATCCAGATCAGCCGGCAATCCGCCGCGCTCTCTTAGAATAGGCCAAAAGGCATAAGATGCGGAAAATTGGTTTACAGCCCGTATAACTTGCCGTTCAAAAGGCATAGACGGTGCCGATAAGCGCTGAGACTCAGCCGGCTGCGTACGCCAGACGGGCCGCGGTTCAGGACATGGGTATACATCATGGTCGTCTCTACGCCGCTATGGCCGAGAAGCTCCTGGACCGTGCAGATATCGTAGCGCCGTGCAGCGGATGCGTCGCGGAGAAATGGCAGCTTAGGGTCACCTCCAGACCATGGGGCGAGGCGCTCAACGGGTCCGCTGCCAAGGGTCAAGCTGACGAAATTCGTTGGAAAGCTGACGTTCGGACTCGAAAGTCGGCTTGCTG
>JAOUCL010000425.1 GCA_029859805.1 Rhodospirillales bacterium
TTCGACAAGCTCAGGATGAGGGGCATAACTTGCGGCAAACAGCCACCTCATCCTGAGCTTGTCGAAGGATGGCCGTGAGTCACGGTCCTCCAGGTCTGGTATGAGCCCCCTTCCCTCGCGCCGCCCTTTGCGCGAAGCTCGGCGGTCTTTCGGGGGAAATGAAATGTCCGATAACGAGCTCTGCTATCTCTCCACGGTCGAGGCGGTCGCCCGGTTTAAGGCGCGCGCGCTGTCGCCGGTCGAGCTGATGCAGGCGGTGATCGCCCGCGCCGAGGCGGTCGAGCCGACGATCAACGCCTTTCCCATGACGGATTTCGAGCGTGCGCTGGATCAGGCGCGAATCGCGGAAGCCCGTTACATGAAGACCGACGGCCGGCCGCGGCCGCTCGAAGGCATTCCGGTGGCGATCAAGGACGAGACCGCGATCAAGGGCGAGCGCACCACTTACGGCTCGCTGGTCTTCCGCAACCACCGGGATGCCGTCGATTCTCCGGCGACAGAAAGGCTGCGGCGCGCTGGGGCGATCTTCCACGCCCGCTCGGCCGCGCCGGAGTTTTCCTGCGCCGCGATCTGCCATTCCAAGCTCTGGGGCGTCACGCGCAACCCCTGGAACCCGGACTATACGCCCGGCGGCTCCTCCGGCGGCGCGGCCGCGTCGCTGGCCGCCGGCTCCACGACCCTGGCCAACGGCTCGGACATCGGCGGCTCGATCCGCATTCCGGCCTCGGCCTGCGGCGTGGTCGGCTTCAAGCCGCCCTATGGCCGCAATGCCGACGACGTTCCCTTCAACCTGGACAGCTACAACCATTCGGGCCCGCTGGCGCGCAGCGTGGCGGACTGCCGGCTGATGCAGAACGTGCTGGCCGGCCCCCATCCCAAGGACATCGCCACGCTGCGGCCCAAGCTGCGCATCCCGGAGACTCTCGGCGACATCAAGGGCTGGCGCATCGCCACTTCGCCCGACCTCGGCTACTTCGAGATCGATCCCGAAGTGGCCGCGAACACGGAAGACGCGCTGGAGGCCTTCCGCGAGCTCGGCGCCACAGTCGAAGAGGTCGACCTTGGCTGGACCCTGGCGACCCTGAGCGCCGCCAGGAACCACCTGGGCCACCTGTTCGGCGCCTGGATCGGCCACAGCACCTGCGCGGCCACCGCTACGAGCTGACCGACTACGCCCGGGCCTTCGCGGAGGCCGCCGAGACCACGACGGCCGCGGACTTCCTGGCCGCCATGGAGCACGCCGGACAGATGTACGGGACCCTGGGGCCGATCCTTCAGAAATACCGCCTGCTGATCTGCCCGACCCTCGCCGTGCCGGCGGTCCCGGCCGAGCACGACCCGACCGACCCCGCTTTCCGCATCAACGACGTCAAGGTCGACGCCATGCTGCAATGGTGCCTGACCTATCCCTTCAACATGCTGAGCCGCTGCCCGGTCATGTCCGTGCCCAGCGGCCACGCCTCGAGCGGCGTGCCGACCGGTCTCCAGATCGTCGGCCGCACCTTCGACGACGTCAGCGTGTTCCGCGCCGCCGCGGCCTATGAACGCGCCAGACCGTGGCTCGACACGGCGGCGCGGCGACCGAAGATTTAGCCGCGCCCCAAGTAAGTTTTGGTGCGGCGTGTCATGGCCGAGGCCGCAAAGTCGTATAATCAGGCCCGCCCCTGCGATGGTGAGGTGTACTCGATGGAAATGCCGCCGCCCATTCTCGATTGCGCCAAGGTCTTGGCCTATGCAGCCGTCGACGAGTCGGTGGTGCACGTTCGCGACAACCCGGTCTACGTCGACGGCAAACCGCTTGGCGCCGTCCCGAATTTGGCGATCTGCAAGTATCCGATCGAAGACGAGCACCTTCTGTTCTTCTGCAGAAAGGAATGGGAGGTCTTGGGTTGTACCGGCTGTCCCTCCCTCGAGGCGGCCAAGGATCGTGCGGAGCGCGAATACCGTGGGATCGCCGCGAGGTGGCAGAGCTACCACCATGAAGACGAGGCCGCCGTCGACCGGCAATGTCTCGAGCCATTCTGCTCGTTCTGCGGCAAGTCTTTTTTCGAGCTCGAGCGCCTGATCTGGGGCAAGGACGGCGCCGTGATCTGCGACGGCTGCGTGCGCACCTTGGCGGCTGCGCTGAACGGCAGCAGTTAAGGGATCGCCGGAGAGTCCGCACTCTATCGGAGCATACCCACGACCGCGCCGGTCATGCAGGCGGCGAGCGTGCCGGCGACGATCGACTTCATGCCGAGCGCGACGATCTCACCGCGCCGCTCCGGGGCGATGGTGCCCAGGCCGCCGATCATGATCCCGAGGCTGCCGAAATTGGCGAAGCCGCAGAGCCCGTAGGTCATGATCAGGCGGCTGCGCTCGGTGAGGGTCTCCTCGGGCAGGCCCGCCAGCTCCAGATAGGCGATGAACTCGTTGAGCACGATCTTGGTTCCCAGCAGCCCGCCGCCGCTCGCCGCCTCGGCCCAGGGCAGGCCCATCAGCCAGGCGACCGGCGCCAGCAGCCAGCCGAGCAGGCGCTGCAGGGAGAGCGGCGCGTCGGCGACCGCCGGGCCCAGCCCCAGGATCTGGTTGACCAGATGGACCAGGGCGACCAGGACGATCAGCATGGCGCAGACGTTGAGCAGCAGGCTGACGCCGCTCAGGGTGCCGCGCGCGATCGCGTCCATGGCGCCCTGCGGCTTCTCGCCCAGGTCCAGCACGGCAGCGGTCGGCTTGCCGGCGTCCGGGATCATCAGGCGGGCCACGGTGATGGCGGCCGGGGCGCTGATCAGCGAGGCGGCCAGCAGGTGGCCGAGCGCGTCGGGGATCACCGGCCCCAGGATCGTCGCGTAGAGCACCATGACGGTGCCGGCGATGGTCGCCATGCCGCAGGTCATCACCATGAAGAGCTCGGCGCGCGATAGCCTGGCGACGAAGGGGCGGATCAGCAGCGGCGCCTCGACCATACCGACGAAGACGTTGGCCGCGGCGCCGAGGCCGACCGCGCCGCCGATGCCGAGGCTCTTCTCCAGCGCCCGGGAAAAGCCCCGCACAATCCAGGGCAGGATCCGCCAGTGGAACAGCAGGGCGGAGAGCGCGCTCATCACCAGGATCAGCGGCAGGGCCCGGAACGCCAGGATGAAGCTGGCCCCGGGCTGGCTCTCCTCGAAGGGCAGCGGCCCGCCGCCGAGATAGCCGAACACGAACCCGGTCCCGGCGTCGGTCGCCGCCTGCAGGGCCGAGACCGCGCCGTTGAGCCAGACGAAGAGCTGCTGCACCGGCGGCAGCTCGAGCAGGAC
>JAOUCL010000426.1 GCA_029859805.1 Rhodospirillales bacterium
ACCCAGGCGTGGCCTATCCGCTGAGCGTCGCCGAGGTGATCGCGGCGGTTCAGGCCGGCGATGCCGACACCCTGGCCGGTTTCAACGAGCTCGGCTGTGATATCGACTGAGGACGGTCATCGAGCCTGATACAGGCTTCGATTTGTCGGAGAGAGCACGGGATCCGTCCCGTGCTCTTTCTTCGGACGGCCCCAAACTGCGCAGTACAGGTCTGCTCTCCGGTGGTAAGCCGACCCAGAAGGGAGAGCTGCCGGACCGTCGGTCATAACTCTAAACAGACTCTGCCGTCGATCAGGTGGTCATGCTCGACAAACAAAGATGTACCAATAATCAGGGTTTGGCGTATGCCATTCCGGCGTGGCTTTTCTTTTGCCGCTGTCGGCGGTCTACTATGTGCATGAACGCAAAATCCAAACCTGTCCTTCGTCGAGCTGCGCAGGCTGCATTTAGCGTGGGCGTAGTCGTTGTCGTCTGGTTGTCGCTCCTGCCCAGAAGCACTAGCGAAAGATTTTTCTGGGAGCAATCAGATTATCTCCCACATGTGATTGCCTACGCTGCCTTAGCTATTTTTGCTTCCGTAGGTTTTCAGCGACGTCAACGCGTGTTGATCGCCTGCCTTGGCCTAGTAGTGCTGGGATCATTCCTGGAGATCGCTCAACAGTATGTTCCGGGCCGAAGCCCGAGGTTCGGCGACATTGTTGCGAATGTGATTGGGGTAGCGCTCGGGCTGGCGACAGCGAGGGTCGGCGAAAGGGTCGCCAGTACCATCGATCGAAACGCACATAATCTTCGTCCCTGACAACCTGTACATCGGACCAGCGAGCAAGCGATAGTTAATACAGACTAATAAACCTCTCTGATTGAACTATACTGGATCCAGCAGTTAAACTTTGCTCCATAAGAAAGAAGACCGGCCTGCCGCAACCTGGGCCATTCAGGGGACTCGCAGGGAGGGCAAGCAGATGAGTTCCGATCTGGACGTGTATCAGGTCGCCTGTGAGCTGATAAGGCAGCTTGGCGGAGAGGCCCCTGGTCAGGCCGCCACTCAAGCCCACGAGCTACTGATAGACGGTGACGCGGAAGGTTACGCGTACTGGGAACGGATCAGGATGACAACCTACGAGCAGCTCTGGTCTCCGACCTCGGCATCTACCGCTGGGCCAAGGTCCTCGCGAAGCAGCACGGCGAGAACGCGCCCATAACAACCGCCATGCGGCTGACCAGATGCTCGAGGCCAGGGATATGGAAACCCACGCGATGTAGCGGCGTCTCGGAGCGTGGCTGCTGGGTGGCGAGTTCCGGGATTTGGTATGAGGTCGCCTTATGGCTATGAAGAGCCTATCTGCGATGCCGCCCGCCGCGACAGCAATACCCCCGATAGCTGAAGCACGATCCCGAAGGTCAGCTTTCGACGGGTTCCTTCTGCTCGACCCCTAGCAGGCGACCCGTCCCGGGGCGAGTAGGCAGGGCCGGAGTTGGCCAGAGCGGAAGTCAGGGC
The DNA here is from genome assembly GCA_029859805.1 of Rhodospirillales bacterium. Classification (GTDB taxonomy): domain Bacteria; phylum Pseudomonadota; class Alphaproteobacteria; order Kiloniellales; family JAKSDN01; genus CAMYKD01. The sequence continues at coordinate 1,499 of JAOUCL010000426.1, forward strand.
TTGATGCGCCCCGCAACAGGCTTCCATTGCCACTGTGCAGGTATCCAGCCTGCCAAGAAAATCAAACAGACGGTGGCGCTGTATTCGCCGCCGCAAGATGATAGTCCCGGCCTCGTCCAGTCCCGCCAAGCTGCAAACGTTCTTTCCAAGGTCGATGCCAAGCGTCGCTATCCTCATGGTCTGCTCCTCCGTGAATGGCCCAACACCAGCATCCTAGCCAATGTGAGCGGAGGGGTAGGTCATCCCATTAGGTCAACTGAAGCGCCTATCCATTATCCCAAGGGTGGGACCCGCATCACCAGAACATCGGGTCCGGCGGGGTTCTTCTGATAGTTGGCGATCTCGAAATACCGACCGAATTCGCGGCGGACCACCGGTTCCGTCTGGAAAACGTCCCACGAACCAATTAACTGCGTGGAGTATGAAGACCGTGGATCCTTGCCGTCGAGTTCGAACTCCCCGGTCTCTTCGAGTATCTGCCGGGCGTCCTTGTCAAGCATGACGTCGATGTGGTGCTGACCAATTATTGTGCACCAGAATATGCCGCCCGGTCGGATGACGCGGGCGGTCTCCTCGAGCCACGCCCGCTGCCAAGCCAGTGGAATATGCGTGAACACCGATTGCGCGATGGCGAGGTCGACCGAGTTGCTCTCCAGAAACGCGACCGGTGGTTCCAACTCGTTGACGTGGAATTCGATTCCTGGAAGTGAGTTGCGGCACCATTTGATTGTGTCAGCCCGGACATCACTGGCAACCAGCCGCGCCCTGGGCAGCGCCCTTAAATGGCTGATTAACCGACCCTCTCCGCAACCGAGCTCAAAGATTGACATTCCCTCGCGAAAAGTAAGACCGGCAGCCCGCGCCATGTTCAGGATCCAGGCAGCGCTGCGGTAGCTATGTGCGAGGTACACATGCTTCTGCGACTTCAATTGCAGGTCGCTCTTGCTCATCAGCGAGGTGGCGGCAATCAACTCAGGCGGCGGCACCGGCCCGGGCTCGACGAGAGCGACATCCCTGCCCAGCGCTTCCCGGAGCGCTTCTTTCAGGTCGCGTCGGCTTTGGTGGAGCCTAATGGCAGTAATGGCAGCAACGAACCTAGGAGGCAGCACCATAAGAGCAATGGCCACCATCGTTGCTCGGCAAGCCCGCTTTACTTGGTCCACCGAGACACTCGCCCTCTGGTAGATTGTCTTGGACGATCGAGAGTTTATGTAACCCGCACAATCCGCCTCCCTACGACCAAACCAAGTCGCAGGAGCCTGAAAACGTCCCCCTTTCATGACTGCCTCCCTCCCTCACTGTCTTCTCCGATGGAGGAATCATCGCGGTGTCCGCTCACCCCCGGTGTCGGCACGACAGATTGCTGCTGTTCTTAGCGATAGATTTCCCAACCTTCCCTGTTCGGCTTATCTCGCCCGACTACGCGCTCGCGCAATTTGCGCAAGTGTAATCAGCTGACCTTCCAGATCAGACTGATCGAGCATTGACGCCACCCCGTGCACAGATTCTCGGATGAGTCATTGATATGGATCAGTTCAACTCCGCTTCGTTGATTCGGAAACTTGGAGGGTGATGTAGTGGCCTTCGCGGCGATCTCTGAGGTCTCAATTTCGGTACAGGCGCTTTAGAAGCTGGCCTGATCGGACTCAGCCGCCCTTCCAGGGCCGGGGCAGCCCCGCTAGTGGTCAAAACCAAACGTTTGAGTCCGCGTTAAACTCCGGATTTCCGGCCATTTCGGCGCCTGGCTGGGGTTCCAAGTGTCTGATTCGATCCACT
>JAOUCL010000427.1 GCA_029859805.1 Rhodospirillales bacterium
GACCAGCGAGGGGATGTTGTAGTGCTGCGAGCGGAAGGCCGACTGGGTGCGGGCGCCCGAGTTGAACACCAGGGGATAGCGCCGGGCCCGCCGCGGGCTCGCCAGCGGCCCCTCGACCGGCTCGGTGTAGACGGGCAGGGCGTCGAAGCCGTGGCCGCGCAGCCACTCCGAGGCGATCTCGAACTTGCCGCTCGGCGTCTCGAAGCCGGGCCGGCCGTCGGCGCGCAGATCGCCCGTCTCGTACTTGCGGTAGCGCATCTCCGGCAGGGCGAAGGCCACGCCCTCGGGATGGGCCAGCAGGTCCGCGCGCGTGACGCCGCTGTTCTCCAGCGCGGTCTCGACCATGGCCGCTTCGCTCTGCGGCCAGAGATGGCCGTATCCGAGGCGCCTTGCCAGCTCGGCGAAGATCACGTAGTCGCCGCGCGCCTCGCCGAGCGGCTCGATCACCCTTGCGCGCAGCTGGATGTGCCCGTCGTAGATCATGTAGGACTCGGTCTCGAAGGCCGTCGCCGCCGGCAGCACCAGGTCGGCATAGGCCATGTCTGCCGTCGGGAAGCGGTTGACGATCGCCAGGAAGTCGAGCGCCGCCAGCGCCCGGCGCCACAGGTCCGGGTCCGGCCAGGCGGTGATCACCGAGGCGCCGCTGACGATCAGCGAGCGGAGCGGATAAGGGTCGTCCTCCAGGATCGCCTTGGGCAGGCAGGCGGCATGGGCCTCGTTGCGCGTCTGCTGGTAGAGCGGATAGGCCTCGGCGCCGATCGGCTTGCGCCCGTTCTGCGGGGGCGGCTTCAGGTGGCGCTTGAGGCGCAGCCGGTTCGGCATCCGGAACAGCTTGCCGCCGGGCGCGTCCAGGTGGCCGGCCAGCGCCTGCAGGGTCCAGGTGGCGCGGATCGCCTGGACGCCGCTGTTCGAGTACTCCAGCCCGGTGTACATCAGGAACGAGCAGCCGCGGGCCGCGGCGATGGCCCGGGCCAGGCCGCGGATCGTCTCGGCCGAAACCCCGGTGATTTGTTCGACCCGCTCCGGCGTGAAGTCGCCGAGGTAGCCGCGCAGGTCGTCGAAGCCGTGGCACCAGTTCTCGGCAAAGCGGTGGTCGTAGAGGTCCTCGGCGACCAGCACGTGGAGCGCGCCCAGCGCCAAGGCGCCGTCGGTCCCCGGGCGGACCCCGATCCACTCCGCGCCGGTCGCCCGGGCGGTCTCGCTGCGCCGGGGGTCGATTACGACGACCCGCGCGCCGCGCTTCATGGCCTGCTTAAGCCGGCGCAGGTTGATCGGCGGCGAATCGGTCGCCGGGTTGGCGCCCCAGACCAGGATCAGATCCGCGTTGTCGAGGTCGTCGGTAAAGTTGCGCAGATGGTCGCCGAAGCAGGCGCGCGGCGCGATCATGCCGTGCGCGGCATAGCAGAGCGCGCCGACGCCGGTCGTATTCGGCGAGCCGAAGGGAAACAGCACGGTGTTGGCCGAGGATTCGGACGTGTCGCTGGGCGCGTAGAACTCGGTCAGGCCGAACTCGAAATTGCCCCGCCCGGTGTAGATGCAGGCGGCCTCTGGGCCGTGTCGCGCCGCGGTCTCGCGCAGGGCGCCGACGAGCATTTCGTAGGCCTCGTCCCAGGTGATGCGCTCGAAGCGGCCCGCGCCGCGCGGCCCGACGCGCCGCTGGGGGTAGAGCAGGCGATCCGGGGAATAGACGATCTCCGCCGCCCTTGCGCCGCGCGGGCAGACGATGCCGAGCGGATGATCGCGCAGCGGGGTCAGGCGCTCGATCCGGCCGTCCACCAGGTGCACGTCGACGCCGCAGCCGCCGGGGCAGATGCCGCACATGCTGGTGACGGTCTGGCGCCGGTCGCCACGCGCACCGGTCCGCTGTTCGCTCTCGAGGGGCCTGTCCACTTCGCTTCACTTCGCTGTCGGCGCCCGAGAGGGTCCGATCGTTTGCTTGCCCACCCTCGGCGCGGGGTGCCCTGTTGAGAGGGGCGCGGCCCCACGGCCGGGGTCTCTCGAGCTTCAGCGAATCCTAGGATATCCGGCGAAGGCCGACAACGCGGGAATGCGCTGTTTTCGCAGCGTCTTGTCACGAATAAAGTCGTTCGGTGACTTTACGCCAAGGTGTTTACTACAATCATCGTTCCTATGAGCCGTATCCCGCACCTCGCGGGGGCGTATGGCGAACAGCGTGTTGGACTGCCGGCCAGGCCGCAACCACTGGTCTTATACCAGATCCTGAGAATGCTCACCCGGCCAACATGCTTCGAGATGCCGCCTTCGGCGGCTCCTCAGCATGAGGTAAGACGTTGATATGAAATACCTAACCTCATCCTGAGGAGCGTTCGAAGAACGCGTCTCGAAGGATGAGCCATGAGTCACGGTCTTCGAGATTTGGTATTACAGCACGCCGTGTCAGACCGTCTCCGGGATCATCTTGATGGCGCCGCAGGGGCATTCGGCGGCGCAGAGGCCGCAGCCCTTGCAGAAGTCGTAGTTGAACTCGAAGCGCTTGCCCGGTCCCAGCTTGATGACCGCGTTGTCGGGACAGACACCGTAGCAGTTGTCGCACTCGAAGCAGTTGCCGCAGGACAGGCAGCGGCGCGCCTCGAACAGGGCGTTGGTCTCGTCGAGCCCGCCGACCACCTCCTCGAAGGTGGTCTGGCGGCGCAGGCCGTCGAGCGCCGGCTGCATGGTCTGGTCGGCGTCGGTGTAGTACCAGGTGTTAAGGAACTCGAGGCCGGCGAGTTCGTGCTTGGGCGTCGCTTCGTAGGTCTCGCCGTGCAGATAGGCGTCGATGTTGCGTGCCGCCTTCTTGCCGTGGCCGACCGCGACGGTGACCGTGCGCTCGGCCGGGACCATGTCGCCGCCGGCGAAGAGGCCGGCATGGCCGGTCATCATGTTGGCGTCGACCTCGACCACGCCGTCCTTGGCGATGGCCACGCCGGGCACCTTTTCCAGAAAGCTCGTGTCCGCGTTTTGGCCCAGCGCCAAGACCAGGGTGTCCGCCTCGATGGTCTCAAACTCGCCGGTCGGCTGCGGCCAGCCGGTCTCGTCGATCTTCATCTTTTCGACCGTGAAGGTGGTCTCGTCGATCTGCTTGATGGTCTGCAGCCAGTTGATCAGGATGCCTTCTTCCAACGCTTCCTCGACCTCGAAGTCGTGCGCCGGCATCTGCTCGCGGGTCCGGCGGTAGACGATCAGCGTTTCGTCGACGCCCAGCCGCTTGGCCGTGCGCGCGATGTCGAGGGCGGTGTTGCCGCCGCCGTAG
>JAOUCL010000428.1 GCA_029859805.1 Rhodospirillales bacterium
CTCGGACCTGATGGTCGAGGTCTTCGGCGACAAGGGCAAGCACGCCCGGGCCGCGGTCTCGGCGGGCGCGCTTCCGGTTGGCGTCGCGGTCGAGATCGACGCGGTCGCCGAGATCGCCTGATCCGGCAGAGGACCGCCGTGGCCGACTGGCCGCGAGGGCTTGACCGGATCGGGCGGTGGGGGCCAAATGCGGCCCATGCCCGACACACAGAAGACCCTGCCCAAGGAAGCGACGGACTTCCTCAAGGCCCATCCGGAGACCACGACGATCGATGCGGTCTTCGCGGATCTCTCCGGCGTGGTCCGCGGCAAGCGCTATCCGATCGCCCAGATCGGCAAGCTGTTCGGCGAAGGCGTCGCCTTTCCGGGCTCGGTCTTCCTGCTCTCGGCCTCGGGCGAAAGCCAGGATCCGAAAGGCCGCGGCTTCTCCGACGGCGACCCGGACGAGCTCGCAAAGGTGATTCCCGGCACGCTCAAGCCGGTGCCCTGGACCGAGCGGCCGACCGCCCAGGCCCTGCTGACCCTCGAGGCCATGGACGGCACCCCCTTCGCCTTCGAGCCGCGCAACGTCCTGAAGAAGGTCCTGGCGCGCGTCGCCGAGCTGAACCTCAGGCCTGTCGTCGCCTTCGAGCTGGAGTTCTACCTGATCGACCGCAAGCGCCTGCCGAACGGCGCGCCGCGGCCGCCGCGCTCGCCGGTCACCGGCCAGCGCGACCTGGCGACCCAGGTCTACGGCATGGCCGCGGTCGACGACTTCGCGGAATTCCTCGAGGCGGTCGGCCGGACCTGCGCGGCCCAGGGCGTCCAGATCGGCGCCACCTCCTCCGAGTACGCGCCCGGGCAGTTCGAGATCAACCTGCAGCACCTGGACGATCCGCTCCTGGCCGCCGACCACTGCGTCATGTTCAAGCGCGCGGTTCAGGGCGTGGCCCGGCGCCACGGCGTGCAGGCGACCTTCATGGCCAAGCCCTACCTGGAGACCTCGGGCAGCGGCCTGCACCTGCATGTCTCCCTGCTCGACGACAAGGATCGCAACGTCTTCGACGGCGGCGAGGCGCCGGCCAGCGAGACCCTGCTCCACGCCATGGGGGGCATCCTCGACCTCATGCCGGAGAGCATGGCGATCCTGGCGCCCAACCCCAACTCCTACCGCCGCTTCCGGCCCAATATCTACGTGCCGGTCAGCCGCTCCTGGGGCTACGAGAACCGCTCGACGGCGCTCCGAATCCCGATTGGCGGCGGCGCGGCGCGGCGCATCGAGCACCGCATGGCCGGCGCCGACGCCAACCCCTACCTGGTGCTGGCCACGGCGCTCGCCGGCCTCCACCACGGCATCACGAACAAGGTCGACCCGGGGCCGCCCTGCCCGGGCAACGCCGGCGAGACGCTCGACCCGGGCCTGCCGTTCCGGCCCTACCGGGCGCTCGACCGCATGCGCGAGGGCAAGGTCCTGCCCGGCTACTTCGGCGCCGACTATCCGGGCACCTACGTCGCCTGCAAGGCCAAGGAGCTGGAGAGCTTCGAGGACCACATCGGCGCGGTCGAGTACGCCTGGTACCTCATGGCCGATTAGCGGGCCGCTTTTAGGACCGCCGTTCGGCGAGCCAGCCGACCAACGGCGGCAGCCAGCAGAGATTGGCCGCGACGGTCTCGAGCGCCGTCGCGAGCTGGGTCGTCGGGCTGAAGCCCAGGAGCCGCGCGAACAGCAGGCCGCAGGGCACCGCCAGCACGATGACCAGGCCGCTGACCATGACCGGGTGGCGAAAATAGGCGCCAAGGGCGCGGCCCAAGCCGGCCTCGCGGCGGGCGAGGAACACCAGACCGGCCACGCTGGCGCCGATCTGGTCGCTCAGGGCGTAGAAGTAGGGAATGTGGAAGCCCTCCCAGCCGTAGACGTCGAGGCCGGCCAGCCGGCTCGCCCCGTCCACCAGCCAGGGAAAGACCATGCCGGCCGCCTTGCCCCAGCCATAGGCCTCGGCCATCGACCCGGCCGCGCCGGCCAGCCGGCGCCTGAGCGCGTAGAGGCCCTCTAACAGGCTCTCGCCCTCGCCGGCCAGCGTGCGCACCAGCCACTGTCCGAGGGCGCTGCGCTGGAAACCGAAGGCGTCGAGCGCGCCGCCCAAGACGATGCCACCCAGATAGCCGACGAGGGTGTAGCGCAGGAGCTCCTTGAACTCGCCTTCCTGGACCGTGGGTCGGGTCTCCGGCTGTTCGCTCATCGCGCTGTCCTCGCAAGGCCCTTGCCGCCGCCGACCATGCCGCGACGGCCGTAAGCCTTCAAGGCAGAACTGCGGCGCGGCCTCGGCGGACACCACCGGCCGAGCGGTTAAGCCGGCCGTTACTAATTTCTGCTTCACTGCCCGGGCGCGACGGCCCGAGGGCGTCTCGCGTGCGATCCACGATCGAGCCGAGACCCCCTATGGACCAACGCCAGCCTCAGGTCGAATACCGCGACGAGCCCTCGCTCCGGGAGCCCTGGGACAGTCGTCCCGGCCTGGCGCCGTCCCTGGGCGGAGCTCCCGCGGACACCCGCTGGGACGGCAGGCACTTCGTCAACATCAGGCTCAGCATCCCGCTCGTCTTCATGCGCGTCTACGTGACCCTGGTCGCCGGCAAGGAGCGGCGCGACGATGCGCGCCGGCGCGCCGAGCGCGAGAAGCATCCGCTGCGCACCTGGGGAAACATGTTCCTGTTCGGCTACTCGGGGGCGCTCTTCGGCCTGGCCTTTTTCGCGATCGTCATCATCGCGACGGTGCTCGCCATCAACCATTTCTTCGACATCGACATTACGCTCCGTTAGGGGCGGGATGGGCCTGATCGGAGGCGCGGCTCTCCCAGGGCGAAAGCCGGGGGATCCAGCGCGGCACGTTGGCCTTATAGACCCGGTAGGCCTCGCCGAATCGGCGCTCCAGGCCCGGCTTTTCGGAGAGCGGCATGTAGAGCATGTTGACGGCGAAGAAGATCGCCGCCCAAACGCCTAGGGGCCAGGACCAGAATGCCAGCGCCTCGGCCAGCAGGGCACAGATCACGCCCGAGATCATCGGGTTGCGCACATGGCGGTAGACGCCTTCGACGACCAGCTTGCGCGGCGGGTCCCAGGGAGCGGGCGTGCCCTTCCCGCGCCGCAGGAAGAGCCCGACGGTGCGGACCATGAGCGTGAACCCCAACCCGGCCAGCAAGACGGCGAGGGCGAGCGCGACGAGGGTGGCGGGCGAGGCCTGCCATTCGTTCGGGCTCCAGCCGG
>JAOUCL010000158.1 GCA_029859805.1 Rhodospirillales bacterium
CGCGCCGGCATGCCCTTGGGCCCCTCCTTCACGCGTTCCAGCTTGGCACCCTCGTGGACCTCGATGCCCAGACGCTCGAGGGCCTCGAGGTACTTGCCGCGCTGATCCGCCGCCACCCGGTGCGGCCAGAAGGTGTAGTCGTTCACCACCAGGGTCACCCGGTAGCCGGTCTCGAGCAGCGTGCGCGCCAGGTCGAGGCCGATCATGTCGCCGCCCAGCATGACCACGCGCCCGCCCTCGGGCAGCAGCTCGTAGACCGTCATGGCGGATTCGAAAGTGGCGAAGCCGTTCATCAGGTGCCGGTAGTCGGTCAGGTCCTCGGGCAGGTAGCCGCTGCCGCCGGTGCAGACCACGACCCGGTCGAAGCCGATCTCCTCGTTGTGCGCGAAGGTCAGCGTGCCGCGCTGGCCGTCGACGTTCGTGACCCGGGAGTCGCGGCGCAGCGTGATGTGGCTCTTGTCGTAATGGGCTGGCGGGTCCACCAGGATCTCGCGCCAGTCGCGCACGCCGCGGAACACCTTCGGCAGATCGTAGCGGTTGTAGAACGGCAGGCGGCTCATGGTGATCATGGTGATTCGGCAGTCGGGATCGCGCTCGCGCAGGATCTCGGCCGCCCGGTTGCCGGCGATGCCGATGCCGATGATCACGTGGTGCGTGCCCTTGGCCATCGCTCAAACGTCCCGGACGACGATTTCGTTGCGGCTGATCGAGATGCAGCGCGTCGGGCAAACCATGAAGCAGGCGCCGCAGCGGATGCACTCGTTGTTGTCGATCCAGATCGCCTCGACGTGGTCCCAGTCGTGGGCCTCGGCCAGGTCGCCGTAGGTGCCGTCGGCCTTGATCTCGATCCCCTCGACCAGCTTGATGCAGTTCTTCGGCGCCACCTCGATGCAGGCGCGGCAGTAGATGCAGTTGTCGACGTCGATCTCGTACTTGAGATTGCACAGGTAGCAGCGCTTGGCCTCCTCGAAGGCCAGGTCCTCGCCGAGCCCGGTCTCGACCTCCCGGTCCGGCTCCTGGAAGCGCTCGGCCAGGGCCGCGGTCGGCATCTCCTGGCGCGGGATGAAGTCGAAGGCGCGCTCGCGCAGGGGCCCCTCGACCGGCTCGATACGCACCACCTCCTTGCGCCGGACCCGGCCCATCAGCCAGGTGTCCAGGCCGAGCGCCACCTGGCGGCCGTGGCCGACCGCCTCGATCACGGTGGCGGCGCCGCTGACGTAATCGCCGGCGGCGAAGAGGCCCTCGACCGAGGTCATGCCGCCCTCGCCGACCTCAGCGTTGCCCCAGCGGTCGAGCCCCAGCTCGACGTCCAGGTAGTCGTTGACCGTCTTCTGGCCGATCGCGACCAGCAGGGTGTCGCAGGGCTCGACGAACTCCGAGCCCTCGATGGCGATGGCCTGGCGCCGGCCGCCCTCGCGCCAGCCGCCGAGCCGGTTCTGCACGAAGCGGACGCCGGTCAGGGCGCCACTCTCGTCGGTGATCAGGCCGACCGGCGAGCGCAGCCCGACGATCTTCGCGCCCTCGCGCTTGGCCTCGAAGATCTCGTCCTTAGTGACCGGGATGTACTTCTCGGTGGTGCGGATGTGGATCGTGATCTCCTCGCCGCCCAGGCGCTTGGCCACGCGCGCGCAGTCGAGCGCCGTGAAGCCGGCGCCGACGACCGCGACCCGGCGGCCGACCGTCTTCTTTTCGCCGCGGTGGTGCTCGACCAGGAAATCGAGCCCGTATTCCACGCCCGGCGTGGTCCGCACCGGGTCCTCGCCCTGCCTGCCCTTCTTCTCGCCGCGCAGCGGCAGGGGAATGGCCGCCATGCAGCCGGTGCTGAGCAGCACCGCGTCGAAGTCCGCGAGCAGCCGGGACAGCGGCACCTCGCCCTCGCCCTTGCCGACCGCGATCCCGGTCTTGAGCTCGACGCCGAGGCGCAGCGCATTGTGCAACTCGACCTTGAGGATGTCGCGCGGCAGGCGGAACTCGGGGATGCCGTAGCTCAGCATGCCGCCCGGGTCGCGCTCGCGCTCGAACATCGTGACGTCGTGGCCGAGCAGCGAGAGGTCGTGGGCCGCCGCGATGCCCGCCGGCCCGGCGCCGACGATGGCCACGGTCTTGCCCGAGGGCGTATAGAGGCTTTCGGTGATGCGGTGGCCGGCGGACTTCAGGTCGCTGGCGGCGCGCTTGAGGTGGCAGATGTTGACCGGCTCGCCGTTGCCCGGCCAGCCGTGGCGGCAGACGTCCTCGCAGGGCCGCGAGCAGATCCGCCCCAGGATGCCCGGCAGCACGTTGGCCTCGCGGTTGATCTCGTAGGAGCCGCCGTAGTGCTTCTCGATGATCGCCCGGATATAGCCCGGGATGTTGGTGCCGGCCGGACAGGCGGTCTGGCAGGGAATGTTCTCGCGCACCCAGCCGACATCGCGCGGGTCCTCGGAATAGTAGACCTCGCCACGTTGGCCCGGGGTCCGGGCCCGGACCTCGCCTTCGTCGCGGTCCACCTGGCCGCCGCGTCCGCTCTGGCCGCCCCGCGGGTCGTTGCGCATCTTCCCTCGCTCGGGCGCGATCGCCGAACGCCCAGCACACCTCGTCAAGAACCTGATACGGCAGGCTTCCCGTGCCAGGATGCTAGGGCTGAGTATCGCGCCCCACCTTGATGCATGTCAATTTCGCCGGGCGGGGGGCTGGGCGGGACAGCCGTGCATCATCGCCCCCTGAAACGCCGATTCACCCTCCGGCGCTCTTGACCTGCCCCCGTGACTACGGACCACCGGTCGCCAATGTCGGGAATCATGCTGTTTCCGCCCGGTTCACCCCCAGGTGCGGACGTGGCGGACGCCTCCTGCGAACAGGGAGCTATGGCCCAATTCGGAACTCTTGGTGCCTCAGAACTATCAACTAATCAGTAGAGCCGATCGCATCGTTAAGTTCGATAACGGCATGCCCCTTGTATTGCTTACCAGTGTTGTCACGTCCGATAAACAGCCAAAGCATCTTCCCGGAAACAAGCTGATTGTTTCCAGTCCAATTCAAAGGATCTGAACACGGTGTCCCTGGTTTGAGAAGCGCTTTAGGGCACGAGTACCATTCTGCAAAATCAGCTGGCGTAAAAGGTTTTCTCGTAAAATTGGAAAACTCCCAGTTATTTGCAGTTAAATAAAATGAAACAAATTCTTGGATGAATATAGGTCCAGTTATTGATTCCACCGTAGTTTTATACTCCCATGTATATTTGAAGCCGCTCCGTCCGCCAGGTTGAGCACGAACAGGATTAGGGGTATGGGTGACGCGAATTCCATCAGGCAGCTTACCTATTTCCCGCAGACCGGGGTGCGAGTTGAAAGGGTCCGGCTCTTGAGCAGCAGTCACATCGAACAAAAACAACAATACCAGTGTGGACAGTGATAATCCGTGAGAAAGATTACTATGGCGCATCATTACCTCCACAAACCGTGAGCGACTAACGATCAGAATACACACTGACCGCTGTCTACGGTTGGTAATCTATCTCGCACTCACATCCAAAGTCCCCTATTTGGTCCAATGATGACGCGAGGCTCCAAGAATTCCAATTTACAAGCGATCACGTTCCGATATCCAGTTAAGACACACCACGATATTGTATCGTGACGCCGTGGGCCATATGGCAAGAGTTCCCCCACGCCCAGTCCTGGGGCTTCCTATGTCGTCTCTCAGCTATACCCCGCTGATCCGAGCCTGGGCCAGCCACGGCAGAAGTCCCCCTCGGCACCGGACGCCCGGGCCCGAATGTCGGCTCTCACGAGGATTGCTTCGGCTTTACCCCACACTCCGGACGTGAATTCGATGGAGCGTGTCCGGGCAAAGATGGTCCGGAGCGGCCATTTACCGGCGACGCATCCTCTGGACGATGCTACGATATCCGGGCTAGGGTCTTCTTGCCGGCGGCACCCGTGATGGCCAGGCACACTGTGTCGGGCGAATTGAGCTGTTCTGCTGCTGCCACCACGCCTAATACAAACCGACGCGGCGAAACAGGCCGATGCTTGGGGGACTCCTGAATGGAAGAGGCAAAGATCGACCGTGCAGCGATGGGGCGCTTGGCCAAAGCTCTGGTTTTCATCTGCGGTCCGGATCATCCGACTACGATCGCCCTCGGGGCGGCCGCCGAGAGTGGTTCCGAACAAGACATCAAGAAAGCCCGCGCGGCGTTTCTCAGGTTGAAGCCGGGAGACCGCCGGGCCGCATTGATCATGCTCGCCGGTTGATCGGCGCCGTGTCGGGTCGTCGCTGTTGCGCTCTATTGGCGACCTAGGGCCTCGGCACTGGCATCGATGGGGGCGTCCATGAACCCAATAAGGGGCATTGCCAGGGCCCGCCATAGTTCTTTGCCTCTCACCGCTCCATGCAGGCTTACCGAATTGCCTTGGGGACCGAGGACACTACCTTGGCATTGTCGCCGGACAGCGATTCTTTCCGGTTTCTCGGGAATATTCCTGGTGCCGGCAATACGGCCAAGCCATCTGACAGATATTCACGGAGAGGTTTGACGCTTTGGCGAAGAGGATCATCAAAGTTCCACAAAGCAATTTAGAAAGGCGACGAAGACATGACCAAAGCTAAGGCCCGCCAACGGGCAAAGGCGAAAGCGTCGCAGAAAGCCAGAAAGCAAGAAGCCAACGCCGACCGACCCGGCAAAGAAATCCAGCCGGGGCAATTCGATCCGGGAGCAGGTTCGATAAAAGGCCCGCGCGCGAATGCCGGCGCCAAGAACTTCGCCGGGGCGAAACGGGGGGCGGCGCGGTCGAGATAGGCCGTGCCATTGAACATCCTTCGCAGAGTCCGTGTTGTGTTGAACGCGGTCATTCCGGGGCTCGTCGGGCGCCGTCGTGAATGACCGGTCTTGCCCACACGTACGAGGTCCATCGAAATCAACCCCGGACTCCGGACTTTATTTCGATGGACCTTGTACGGGGAAACATGACCCGCAGACGACGTCGTGCCTTGTTCCGGAGCTTGTTTATGCCGGCATATCTGCGTCCTGTACCGCCCGGCGCAAGGCCGCCCGGGCGAGCAGGCGCGTGGAATCGAGCGTCGGCAGGGGCGAGGACGTGTCGTCGACGATCAAGGGCAGCTCCGTGCAGCCGAGGACCACGGCATCGCAGCCGGCCTGCTTCATGCGCCCGGTGACGGCCTTGAGGTAGGCACGCGCCTCCGGCTTGAACACGCCGCGGACCAGTTCCTCCATGATGATGCGATCGATTTCGTCCAGCTCAGCGGGCTCGGGACGCAGGAAGGCCAGGCCGCGCGCCGCGAGCTTCTCCGGGTAGACCTCGCTGTCGACGAGCCATCGTGTCCCCGTCAGGGCCAGTCGCCGAAATCCGCGGTCGGCCGCCTCGGCCGCGACCACCTCGGCGATATGCAGCCACGGCAGCGGCGCGCGCGGCTCGACCTGCGGAAACGCTTGATGGATCGTGTTGTCGGGGCAGATCAGGAAGTCGGCGCCGATATCCGCGAGCTTGTGCGCGGACGCCAACATCAGCTCGCCGACGCCCCGCAGGTCGCCGCGCTCGAGGCAGGCGACATAGTCCGCCAGCGACGGCGTGTGCATCGAGACCTCGGGGTGCGCGTGCGGGCCGAGCAACGCCGCGCCCTCCGTACAGATCGTGCGGTAGCAGAGCGACGCCCCCTCGGCCGAGCAGGCCACGATGCCGATGTGTTGCGTCATGATGCTTGGTCTCCCGTGGCTGAAACGTCACAGACTAGCGCGGTTTCCGGAGGGCTCAAGACGACGGTTTCCCGCGGCGCCCGACCAATGGAGATAAGTATACTGTCCCCGAGATTTGAGATTTAAGAATCTCGTGAAGTCTTCGACATATTGTGGTCACGTTTCTCACGATTATTACAAGCATGAGCTTTCTGCCTCAGGTAAAAGTTCCATGAACCTCAGTCGGGTACGTCTTCTCTTTTCTATCGTCCTCTTGATCGACCTGGTGGGTTCAGCACCGGCAACAAGCGTGGAGTCATTGCTCTTGGAGGTCGGTGACCGCGCGTTCTTCGCCGCTCATTCGAGCGAATTGTCGGCGGAAACGGCAGGCGTGGTGACCAGACTTGCTGACTGGCTGGAGAAGAACCCCGAAACCACGATCTTGATAGAAGGTCATGCCGACGACCTTGGAAGCGACGCCTACAACCAAATACTTTCCGAGCAACGTGCCTGGGCGGTAGAGGATCATCTGATCGCCCTGGGCATAGAGCCGCGCCGGATTTCGACAGTAGGATTTGGCAATAGGCGGCCTGCCATGCTTGGCTCGGACGAGGAAAGCTTGGCGCAAAATCGCAGGGTGAACTTCAGACCGAATTGCTGGGTGCGAACATTGCAGTCGGAGTTCCAGCATCGTCAGCAACAATACAGAGCCGTGGAATGCAGCAACCAAAGCCTATTCCGGGGCGCATATCGCCCGGTGCCCGCAAAATACTGACGGAGTTCCTCGAACATGCCGGCTCTCGGCAGGCGGTGATCTGCCTCTTGAAGGGACGTGCCGACGAGAGCTCGGAGGAGAAATGGGGTTTCGGGACCTATGAACCCGAAAACATCCGGAGCTTGGAGCGCCATCTTGCAGGTCTGGGGCACTGCCTTCTCTACGAGTTGGACAGGATGGTCGTTGCCATCCCGCAGTTCGATAAACTGGACGAAATCATCGGCAAGGAAATGATCTGGAACGATCGAGAGCTCGGTTTTCGAGATTATTCCCCCTGATTTGAACTGCCGATGTCGCCTCTCCCCTGCCGGTCCGAGCAGGGGCCGGCCATGGCGGATGCACCTCGGCGCCGCGAGTCCGGGCCCGAATGTCGGCATTCGCAAAGATCGCTTCGGCCTTGCCCCCGCCCTCCGGTAACGTCTCCGACGCCGCTCCTCGCAAATCCCACCCCTCACGCGACACCGCCGCGCTTTCGCGCTAGGCTGCGCGGCGACGCGTGTCATCCCGCCGACGATCGAGAGGTGTCCCCGATGAAACTCGAACCGCTCACATTCAAGAGCCTCAGGGCGCGGCCGGTGGTCCTCAAGCTGAAGCGGCGGGTGGTCGCGCGCATCGCCACGATCACCGACTGGCCGCTGATCCTGATCGACCTCCACACCGAGGAAGGCGTCGTCGGGCGCAGTTATCTCGAGCCCTACGTCGTCAAAGCCATGCGCTACCTGATCCCGGCGCTGGACGACCTGGCCGAACATCTTAAGGGCCGTAAGGTGGCACCTGTCGAGATCTACGACGCCGCGCGCAAGTCGCTGCACTTCGTCGGCTACCAGGGCCTCTCGATGATCGCCGTCTCGGGCCTCGACATGGCGGCCTGGGACGCACTGGCCAAGGCGGCGGGCCTGCCGCTCTGCGTCCTGCTGGGCGGAACCGTCGCGCCCGTGAAGGCCTACAACAGCAACGGCCTGTGGCTGAAGGAGCCGGCGGCGGTCGCGCCCGAGGCGGCGGAGCTGCGCGACGAGGGCGGGTTTGCCGGCCTCAAGCTGCGGCTGGGGCGCGAGCGGCCCCGCGACGACCTCGCGACCATCGAGGCGGTGCGCGGCGCGGTCGGCGAGGACATCGAGCTGATGGTCGACTTCAACCAGGGCCTCAACCTCGACGAGGCCCTGCGGCGCTGCCACATGATCGACGACATGGGGCTTGCCTGGATCGAGGAGCCCATCGTCTACGACAACCTCGACGGCTGCGCACGGCTCGCCGCCGACCTGAAGACGCCGATCCAGATCGGCGAGAACTTCTATGGCCCGCGCGACCTCCACACGGCACTCCAGAAGAAGGCCTGCGATCTCGTGATGCCGGACTTCATGAGGATCGGCGGCGTCACGGGCTGGCTGAAGGCGGAGGCGATCGCCGGCGCGGCGGGCATACCCATGTCCACGCACCTCTATCCCGAGGTCGCCGCCCAGGTCATGCGGGTCACCGAGACCGCGCACTGGCTGGAATGGCAGGACTGGGCCGATCCCATCTTGGAGACACCCTACGACATCAGGGACGGCCTGCTGCACGTTCCCGACCGGCCCGGCGTCGGCCTGGAGTGGAACGAAGAGGGCGTCGCGGCCAACCTGGCCGATCTCTAGCGGCGGCGTCGAGCATCGCCGGTCTCGGAACTTGACGGCGGCTGTTCGCGGCGACTCCCGCCCGGCCGACCCGCGCCGGAGCCCACCGCGGCGATCGTGTCCGAACAGGCCCCGCCTCAATAGGACTTCGGCAGGTCGAGCGCGCGCTCGGCGAGGAAGTTGAGGGCCATTTGCTGGCTGACGGGCGCCAGGTAGGGGATCATGACCTCGCGCATCAGGCGCTCGACGTGGAACTCGCGGGCATAGCCCATGCCGCCGTGGGTCATGACCGCCTGCTTGCAGGCCTTGAAGCCGGCCTCGGCCGCGAGATATTTCGCCGCGTTGGCCTCGATGCCGCAGGGGCGCCCGTTGTCGTAGAGCCAGGCCGCCTTCATGGCCATCAGGAAGGCCGCCTCGAGCTCGGCCCAGTTGACCGCCAGGGGATGTTGTATCGATTGGTTCTGTCCGATCGGGCGCTGGAAGACCACGCGGTCCCGGGCGTAGCGGGCGGCCCGCCCGAGCGCGTCCCGGCCGATCCCGATGGCCTCGGCGGCGATCAGGATGCGCTCCGGGTTCAGGCTGTCGAGGATGTAGCGGAAGCCCCTGCCTTCCTCGCCGATCCGGTCCCCGGCCGGAATCCGCATGCCGTCGAAATAGATCTCGTTCGAATCGACGGCCTTTCGGCCCATCTTCTCGATCTCGCGGATGCTCGCCGTGTCGCGGTCGAGGTCGGCGAAGAACAGGCTCAAGCCCACGGTCGGGTTTGCGTCGTCGCGCGGCGCCGTGCGCGCCAGGAGCATGATCTTCTCGGCCACCTGGGCGGTCGAGATCCAGATCTTCTGGCCGTGCACCACGTAATGGTTGCCGTCGCGCTCGGCCCTCGTCGTGATCCGCGTGGTGTCCAGCCCGGCGTTGGGCTCGGTGACGCCGAAGCACATCTTATAGGCGCCCTTGACGATCTCCGGCAGCCAGCGGCGCTTTTGTTCGTCGGAGCCGTGGGCGGCGATGGACTTGGGCCCGAAGACGTTCATGTGGATGGCGGAGGCCGCGGTCATGGCGCCGCCCGATCCCGCGACCGTCATCATCATCAGCGCGGCCTCGGTCACGCCCAGGCCGGCGCCGCCGTAGGCCTCGGGCAGGGCGATCCCGAGCCACCCCCCCTCGGCCAGGGCCGTGTAGAAGGCCTCGGGGAACCCGCCGTCGCGATCTCTTTTCAGCCAGTAGTCGTCGTCGAAGCCGCCGACGAGGTTCTGCACGGCATCGACGATCGAGGCCTGGTCTTCGGTCAGCGCGAACTCCATCCCGGCATCCTCTCTCGGCCTGCGGTCCCTGCGGCGCGGTTCAGCTTATAACAAACCGCGAAAACCGTGACTCATGGCTTATCCTTCGTCCCTCGTCCCTCGACAAGCTCGGGATGAGGGAGTTGGGGATGAGGAGGGTGAGGCTTCGAGACACATTCTTCGAACGCTCGTCATGCTTCGCCGCTCGACAAGCTCGGGATGAAGAAGCTCAGCATGAGGTAGCTGTTTGTTGCAAATGAAGAACCTCATCCTGAGCTTGTCGAAGGATGAGGAGCCGCCGGCGGGAAGCCGGGCCTGCTGGCTCTCGGAACGCGGTTCCCCTGGCATCGGAATGACGCTAAAGTCCACCGAATTCTCGCTTTTGGAGGGGAAACGGGGGAAAGCCGGCCGGGGAGGACGCTGGTGTCCCGACGGCACTCCAAAAAATACGAAAAACCAAACCAGACAGGGAGACCTTCACGATGAAAGCTGTGTACAAGAAAGTCATGCTGGCCGGCCTGGCGGCCGTGTTCGCCGGGGCCGTGTTCGCCGGTGCCGGCCAATCGGCCCGGGCCGCCGAGGTCGACGGGCCCGATCTCAACTGGGATTTCTCGCTCTGGGGCAAGCCCCGCGCCTTTACGGCCGGGATCGAGAAGCTGTCGGCCCTGGTCAAGGCGAAGACCGGCGGCAAGTGGCAGATGACGCTGCACTACGGCGGCGCCCTGTCCAAGTCCCGGGAGAACCTCGACGGCATCGCCGTCGACGCCTTCCAGGGCGCCATGTTCTGCAACTTCTACCACCCGCAAAAGAACCCGGCGCTGATGTCGCTCACCATGCCGTTCCTGCCGATGAGCGACTGGGACAACAACCGCAAGATCCGCGACGCGGTCTATGCCCATCCGGCGGTGGTCAAGGAATTGGCCCAGTGGAACGCCATGACCTACACGTCGTCCTACCTGCCCCAGTACGAGTTCCTCGGCAAAGGCAAGCCGCCGACCAAGCTCGAGGACTGGAAGGGCATGACCGTGCGGGCCGGCGGCGGTGTCGG
This sequence comes from Rhodospirillales bacterium, assembly GCA_029859805.1. Taxonomy (GTDB): domain Bacteria; phylum Pseudomonadota; class Alphaproteobacteria; order Kiloniellales; family JAKSDN01; genus CAMYKD01. The sequence continues at coordinate 10,385 of JAOUCL010000158.1, forward strand.
CCAGGCCATGAAGGTGCTGGGCGCGACCCCCACCAGCTCCAGCGCCACCGAGGTCTACACCGGGGTGCAGCAGGGCACCATGGATGCGGCATCCTTCCCCTTCACCTACAGCCATGTGGCCTACAAGATCCACGAGGTCACCGAGTGGTTCACGGCCAACCTGTCGCCGGGAACCTCGGACTGTCCGCTGGTGTTCTCGATCAACGCCTATAACGACCTGCCCGGCCAGTACAAGAAGCTGCTGGAGAACGTGAAGGACGAGGTCGTGAAGACCCAGATCCAGGCCTACATCGACATCGACAAGAAGAACCTGCCGATGCTCAAGAGCAAGCTCAAGGAGGTGCGCTACTCGGACGAGACGCTCGCCGCCTTCCGCGCCGCGGCCGGCAAGCCGGTGATCGATGCCTGGATCGCGGACAACCAGGGCAAGTTCGATGCGCGAGGGGTCATCGAAACCATCTTCAAGGCAGTGGGCAAGACCTACTAGGCCCGATGGCTTCGCAAGACTCTTGAACGAGCATCCCCGGGGGGCGGCCCGACGCCGGTCTCCGGGGAGTCCGAGCTGCATGTGGCGACAAACATGAACGACCTCTTCGGGCGGCGGCTGGCGCGCGCAGACGGCCTGCTGGCCAGGGTCGAGAACGGCCTCAACCTCTTCGCCGGCGTGCTGATCTTCGGGCTGATGTTGCTCGGGGTGGCGCAGATCGTCCTGCGGACGGCGTTCCGCGCGCCGATTTTCGGCTATATCGACATCGTCGAGGTCTCGATGGTCGGCTTCGCCGTGCTCGCGATCTCCTTCGTGCAAAGGGTCGGCGGCCACGTCCGCATGGAGCTTCTGGTATCGCGCCTGACGGGGCGGCTGCACT
>JAOUCL010000019.1 GCA_029859805.1 Rhodospirillales bacterium
GGCTTGCGGCCCGGCGCGGGCACGGCCGTCCTTCAAAGCACCGGCGAAGTGTGGTCGTGGGCCCGGTGGCGCGCCTTGGCGACCTCGGGCCGGCGCACCGCATAGCAATAGACGCAGCCGTGCGGGCAGGTGTCGTAGGCGCCGATGTCGCGCGACTGGGCGCATAGGCAGCCGGGCCGGTTACCCTTTGTGGGGGCCGCGATCGGCCGTCCGGCGACATCCGACAGGCGGGCCGCATCGATACAGCGCGCCGCCGCGAGGCCGGGCGACGACAGCTCGGGCTGGCTGCACAGGCTCGGCGCTAGACCGCGGTCCCTGGCCCGCGCCGCCAGCCGGCCGAGCAGTTCGATCTTCGCCTCCGGCTCAGGATCTGACCAGGCGAAGCCGTGACGCCGGGCCGCGTTGTCGCTGTTTACCCTGGTCTTGGCGTAGATCTGGGCGAAGGACAGCACGACTTCATCGGTCGCGCCGGCGAGCGCTGTGGCGAGCTCGGCGAAGCGCCGCAAATGCCAGTCTGGTGGGGTCAGTGAGGTCAGGAAGACCGGATCATAGCGCCAGACGACGGCCCGGCGCCCATAGCGTCCGGACAATTCCCTCACGAGCGTGGCCGCCTGCTCGGCGGGCACCACCGAGGGCTCGATTTCGCGCGGATAGCCGGTGATCGTATACTGCACGACAAAGGGAATGCCCCGTGCCGCCGTCTCCTCGAGCGCGGCGAGAAAGGGCTTCGCGTTGCGGGTCCAGAAGACGAAGCCGTCGGCCACCTCGGGTGTCAGCGCGACCTCGTAGTCGGGCCCGCCGTAGGGATTGACCACGCGGCAGGATCCCCGGCGCAGCCGTTCGAGGAACCAAGCGCCGTAAAAGGCCGGTATGTCGGTCCTGTAGCTGGCTGAAACGATCACTCGGACCGGTCTTCCTGCTCGTCTTCCGGCCGGTCCGAATTCCCGGGGCCGGGAGGGTCGCGGCGCCGCGATTCGCGCCGGCCGAGCCAGCGAAAGAAGAAGTAGAGCGCACCGCAGATCAGCACCGCGCCGGTCCCGGTCCGAATCATCGCTCGGGAATAAAAGACGTACTCGCCCACAAGCACCACGGCCGCGCCGGCAATCACGGTGATGACAAGGACCGTCAAGATCGCGCGGTAGATGCCGTCCTGGGGCAGGGTAACCTCCTTCGGATCGTATGCCTGGCTGCGGCCGGTCGCGACCGGCCGGGTCACTCTGCCGCCATGCCGTGCTGGGCGCAAGATGCGCCGCTGCAGGTGAACCCCGGAACCACCCGAAAGGCCGCAATGCCGCGCTTTCGCGTCTTGCAGGGCGGCCTGGACTCCCTATATATCCCCGCGAGCCTCGCGGTTTGTTGAACTTCATCGGTTGGGGATCGGAGGCGGTGCTTTGAACCAAGGCCGCCCTGGGTCTGCTGGGAAAAGAGGACAGAGATGAGCAAAGTGATCGGTATCGACCTCGGCACGACCAACTCCTGTGTCGCGGTCATGGACGGCAAGGACGCCAAGGTCATCGAGAATGCCGAGGGCATGCGGACCACGCCCTCCATGGTGGCGTTCAGCGACTCGGGCGAGCGGCTGGTCGGCCAGCCGGCCAAGCGCCAGGCAGTGACCAACCCGGAGAACACCCTCTTCGCGATCAAGCGGCTGATCGGCCGCAGTTTCGACGACCCGATGACCAAGAAGGACCTAGACCTGGTCCCCTACAAGATCATCAAGGCCGACAACAACGATGCCTGGGTCGAAGCCCACGACAAGAAATACAGCCCCAGCCAGATCTCGGCCTTCATCTTGCAGAAGATGAAGGAGGATGCCGAAGCCTACCTGGGCGAGACGGTCAACCAGGCGGTCATCACCGTGCCGGCCTACTTCAACGACTCCCAGCGCCAGGCGACCAAGGACGCAGGCAAGATCGCCGGCCTCGAGGTGCTGCGCATCATCAACGAGCCGACCGCCGCGGCGCTTGCCTACGGGCTCGAGAGGAAGGGCAGCGGCACGATCGCTGTTTATGACCTGGGCGGCGGCACCTTCGACATATCTGTCCTCGAGATCGGCGACGGCGTGTTCGAGGTGAAGTCGACCAACGGCGACACCTTCCTGGGCGGAGAGGACTTCGACAAACGGATCATCGACTACCTGGCCGAAGAGTTCAAAAAGGAGCAGGGCATAGACCTGCGCACCGATCGCTTGGCCTTGCAGCGCCTGAAGGAGGGTGCGGAAAAGGCCAAGATCGAGCTGTCCTCGGCCCAGGCGACCGAGGTCAACCTGCCGTTCATCACGGCCGACCAGAGTGGCCCGAAACACCTCAACATGAAGCTGACGCGGGCCAAGCTCGAGGCGCTGGTCGATAGCCTGGTGGATCGGACCATGGGTCCGGTCAAGTCGGCCATCAAGGATGCCGGCCTCTCGGCCGGGGAGATCGACGAGGTGATCCTGGTCGGCGGCATGACCCGCATGCCCAAGATCTTCGAAACGGTTAAAAGCTTTTTCGGTCGGGAGCCGCACCGCGGCGTAAACCCCGACGAGGTCGTCGCCATGGGCGCGGCAATTCAGGCCGGCGTGCTGAAGGGCGACGTCAAGGACGTACTTCTGCTCGACGTGACGCCGCTTTCGCTCGGCATCGAGACCCTGGGCGGCGTGTTCACCAAGCTGATCGACCGAAACACGACGATCCCGACCAAGAAGGGCCAGACCTTCTCGACCGCCGAGGACAATCAGCAGGCGGTCACGATCCGGGTGTTCCAGGGCGAGCGCGAAATGGCCGCCGACAACAAGCTGCTCGGCCAGTTCGACCTGGTCGGCATCCCTTCGGCGCCGCGCGGCGTGCCGCAGATCGAGGTCACCTTCGACATCGACGCCAACGGCATCGTCAACGTCTCGGCCAAGGACAAGGCGACCAACAAGGAGCAGGCCATTCGCATTCAGGCCTCCGGTGGTCTGAAGGACGAAGATATCGAGCGCATGGTCAAGGACGCCGAGGAGCACGCCGAGGAGGACAAGAAGCGCCGCGAGCTGGTCGAGGCCAAGAATCAGGCCGAGGCGCTGATCCATGCCTCGGAGAAGACACTCAGCGAAGGCGGCGACAAGCTCAGCGAGTCCGACCGCAAGCCGGTCGAGGAAGCTGCCGAGGCCCTCAAGACCGCGATCCAGGGGGACGACCTGGACGATATCAAGGCCAAGACCGAGATCCTCGGCCAGGCCTCCATGAAGCTGGGCGAAGCCATGTACCAATCCGGCGGTGACGACGCGCAGGCCGGTGCCGGCGACGGAGCGGATGCCGGTGACGACTCGGCCGGGCCGGCAGAGGGCGACGAGCGGGTGGTCGATGCCGACTTCGAAGAGGTCGACGACGACCAGAAGGGCAAGACCGCCTGACCGGATCGATTGACCACGACGGGACCGGATGGCTTAGGGGTACGCCAGATGAGCTTCACCAAGCTGTCCGGCGCGTCTGTCTCTTCCCGCAACCTCGCAATCCTGACCTAGGCACGGCTGAGCGCGCATGGCCAAGCAGGACTACTACGAAGCGCTCGGGGTTGGACGGAACGCCAGCGCTGCCGAGCTGAAGAAAGCCTACCGGACGCTCGCCAAGCAATGCCATCCGGACCGCAACCCGGGAGATGCCGCGTCCGAGCAGCGCTTCAAGGAAATCAGCGAGGCCTACGAGGTCCTCAAGAACGACGAGCGCCGCGCCGCCTACGACAGGTTCGGACACGCGGCCTTCGAGTCCGGGCCGGGCGCCCGGGGACCGGGCGGCTTCGACTTCAATTTCGCCAGCGGCTTCGCCGACATCTTCGACGAGATGTTCGGCGAGTTCACCGGCGGCCGGCGCGGCCGGGCGCCGTCGCGCGGCTCGGACCTCCGCTACGACATGGACGTCTCGCTCGAGGACGCTTTCGCCGGCAAAACGGCGGAGATCCGCGTGCCGACCAGCGTTCTGTGCGAGGACTGCGAGGGCAGCGGTGCCGAGCACGGCTCCTCGCCGGTGACCTGCTCGAGCTGCCAGGGACGCGGGCGGGTCCGCGCCCAGCAAGGCTTTTTCACGATCGAGCGCACCTGTCCGAGCTGCCAGGGCGCGGGGCGCGTGATCGAGAAGCCATGCCGGTCCTGTCACGGCGCGGGGCGGGTGCAGAAGACCAAGACCCTGCAGGTGAACATTCCCGCCGGCGTCGAAGACGGCACGCGGATCCGCCTGGCCGGCGAGGGCGAGGCGGGACTGCGCGGGGCGACGCCGGGGGACCTCTACATCTTCCTCACCCTAGCGCCGCACCGCCTGTTCCAGCGCGACGGCGCCAATATTCATTGCCAGGTGCCGATCCCGATGACCACGGCGGCGCTGGGCGGTAGCATCGAGGTGCCGTCGATCGACGGCGGCCGGGCCCGCGTCAACATTCCCGCCGGCGCTCAGACGGGCCAGCAGTTTCGGCTCAGGGGCAAGGGCATGAGCGTGCTGCGCTCGCACGCCCGCGGCGACATGTACATCCAGGTCGGGGTCGAGACCCCGGTCAACCTGACCAAGCGCCAACAGGAGCTGCTGCACGAGTTCGAGAGCGCCGGAAGGGGCAAGAAGACCAGCCCCGAATCCGAGGGCTTCTTCTCCCGGGTCAAGGAGTTCTGGGAAGACCTCACCGAATAGGCTTGCGGCCGCGCATGTGAACGGGGCGCAGCTCGCCGCGGTCGACCACCTCCAGCTTGGCCGTGGAGCTGGCCAAGCGGTGCTCAGCGTCCTCTCGTCCCACGACCCTGGTAAGCCGTTCAAGGTTTTCTCCCGAGACCAGCGCCAACTCCTCGCGCACGGCCCGGCGGTACCAGTCGTTGCGGTCCCGCAGGTCGACTTCGACGAAGCCCGCGGCCTCGAGCGCAGCAGCGGTGTTCTCTGGCGTCTCCATGTCGAAGGTGATGCCGACGATGTCGAGCCAGGCCCGCATGGGCGCGGAATAGGGCTTGCCGCCGCCGGCCAGCCAGTCGCTCGCGGCGAAGACGCCGCCCGGCCGCAGGACCCGCAGCACTTCGCCATAGAGAGCGGCCTTGTCCGGTATGTGAATGATCGAGTCCTTGCTGAACACGAAGTCGAAAGTGGCATCTGCGAAGGGAAACGGTCCCGGCTCGACCAGTCGGAGGTCGATGCGCCCGGTCAGACCTGCCGCCGCGACCGTTCGTCTTGCCCGGTCGATCAGAGGCGGCTCGACGTCGATGCCGGTGATCCGGGTCGCACCGTGCTCGCGCACCAGCAGGAGATCGACCCCGCCGAGGCCGCAGCCGATGTCGAGCACCTCGCCGCCGCCGAGGTCGAGGCCCTCGAGAATGGCCGCCACCTCTTCGGGCCCGCCCGGCGAGAGAAAGCCTTCGCCCCAGATCCACTCGAGGCCGGCGACGAACTGCTCGGTGTACTCGTGGCTCCCTCCGTTCGTCATGAGTTCGCTCCGTAGGGTCTGCGCTGCTGCCCGAACATGATACCGGTCATTCCTGCGCCGGAAGGTAGTCGTCCGACCACTTCAGCACCACGTTGAAGGAAATGCTGACCCTGGGCTCGTCCGACAGGTTCGGGTGGACGAAGTGGTTGAGGAAGCCCGGCCACAGGAGAACCGTGCCGGCGGCCGGCCGCAGGGTGTACTCCGCTTCGATGTAGGGGTCGCGCTTGATCGCGGTCATGTTCACCGCGCCGCGCGGGTCGTAGAAGGTGATGCAGCCGGATCTGAGGTCCTTGCGCGTGCCGATCTCGCCGCCGGGTTTGGGCACGCGGACGTAGTAGGTGCCGCTCAAATAGGCGCGCGGGTGGTTGTGGGCGTCGTGATAGTCGCCCAGACGGTTGATATTGGCCCAGGCCTGAAGGCTCCAGTTGATCGGGTAATCCATGCCCAGGTGCCGGAAGTAGTCGATCACCGTCTTGTTGACGCAGCCTTTGAGCCACTGGAGAGCCGGGTCCTCCAGGGTGAAGAGGTTTCCGGAGAGATAGTCGGTGGTCATGTCAGCCTGCGCAGCGTCCTGCGCCATGACCGTCTGCAGCAGCACGCGGTTGGCCGCCTCGTGGCCGGGCAGGCTGCGTTGGAGGAAGATCGTCGGCCACAGGGTCTTGAAGCCGTCGGCCGCCGGGGGTTCCTTTTTTCCGGTCATAACCCCAGAGTTAGCGCCCGCTTTGCCGGCTTGGCAAGCCGTGCTACACCGGCGGCAGAAAATCCGAGGGAGGAGCCATGGACGCCATGAAGATCGGTGTGGTCGGCTGCGCCGGCCGCATGGGCCGGATGGTCGCGCGCTGCGTCCAGGGGACCGAAGGTGCCGATTTGGCCGGCGGCACCGAGGCACCGGGCTCGCCCATGCTCGGCCGCGACCTGGGCGAGCTGGCCGGTCTCGGCGCGCTCGACCTCGCCATCGGCGACGACCCGGTCAAGCTGTTTGCCCATTCGGCAGCGGTGATCGACTTCACCGCGCCCGCCGTCTCGGTCGCGCATGCCGAGCTGGCGGCACAAGCCCAGTCGGTCCATGTGATCGGCACGACCGGCCTGGACCCTGAGCAACAAGAGGCGATCGTCCGCGCCGCCCGGCACACGGCCGTGGTCTTGGCGCCGAACATGAGCCTCGGCGTGACCCTGCTGACGGCGCTGGTCGAGCAGGTCGCGCGGACGCTCGACGCCGACTACGACATCGAGGTGGTCGAGATGCACCACCGTCGCAAGGTGGACGCCCCTTCGGGCACGGCGCTCGCGCTCGGCCTGGCCGCCGCGGCTGGCCGTGCGGTGGACCTAGACGACGTGGCGCGACGGGTGCGGGACGGCCACACGGGCGCACGGCCGCGCGGCGAGATCGGATTCGCGACCTTGCGCGGCGGCGACGTGGTCGGCGACCACACCGTGGTTTTCGCCGCCGAGGGCGAGCGTCTCGAGTTGACCCACAAGGCCTCGACCCGCGAGGTCTTCGCCCGCGGCGCAGTGAAGGCGGCGCTCTGGGCGCGCGGCAAGCCGCCCGGACTCTACTCCATGAGGGACGTGCTGGGCCTCACTTGAGCGGCTGCGGCGTACACTTGGCTCGAGCCAGGGCACAACGCAGCGCCGTCGCCAGATCGAGCCGCTCGGCCGGGCTCAGGAAGGCGCCGATCACGAGCTTGCGGCCGTGCGAGCGCAAGGTAAGCCGGCTGTGGTGCGCCGTCGGGTCTTCGAGCAGAACCTGCAGCCAAGTCGATTGGAAGCGCCAGCTCGAGGCTTTTCCGCGGTGGTCGACCCGCCGCACGGTCAGGTTCCCGGGCGTCAGCTCCAAAGTCTCGTAAATTCGGCCATGCCGGTAGTTGATCCGGAAGGAGATGTAGATCAGGACTACGACCAGGCCAAGGAAGGCCACGACCGGCCAGGCGCCCACCAGGACGAAGAGCAGGCCGGCGGCAAGGCACGCGGCGCAGACCGCCGCCATGACAATCAGGAAACCGCGCGGCGAGAGGCTGCGGTGCGGCGTCAGAAGCGCGTCGAATACGAGCATTTCCCGGGCTTCTCAGCGTTCGTAGGGCTCGACCATGGCGCTGAGGATGATAAGCGTTCTCAGCCGGAGCCGTAAAGCCGCTTAGGCCGGTTGGCCCGGCGGCGGCCCGCGGTTAGAGTGCGACTCATGAAAAAATCCGATGCCGCGCTATTTTTCGACCGTCTGGCCGCTGAGATCCCGATCCCCAAGGGCGAGCTGGAATACATCAATCCCTATACTCTCCTGGTTGCCGTCGTGTTGTCGGCGCAGGCGACCGACGTCGGCGTCAACAAGGCCACCGGACCGCTTTTCAAGGTGGCCGAGACGCCCGAGGCGATGCTGAAGCTCGGCGAGGCGCGCCTCAAGGATCACATCAAGACCATCGGGCTTTATAATTCGAAGGCCAAGAATGTCATCGCCCTGTCACGCCAGCTGATCGACCGTCACGGCGGCAAGGTGCCACCGGACCGCGAGGCATTGGAAAAGTTGCCCGGGGTCGGCCGCAAGACCGCCAATGTGGTACTGAATGTCGCCTTCGGCGAACCGACCATCGCGGTCGACACCCACATCTTCCGGGTCAGCAACCGCACAGGATTGGCCCCGGGCAAGACGCCGCTGGCGGTCGAACAGAAGCTGCAAAAGATGGTGCCGGCAGAGCGCAAGCTCCACGCGCACCACTGGCTCATCCTTCAGGGCCGCTACGTGTGCAAGGCGCGCAAGCCGGACTGCCCCGCCTGCGTGGTGCGCGACCTCTGCGCCTATAAGGCCAAGACCACGCTGGAGTCGCCAAAAGGCAAGAAATGACGATCTGCCGTTGCCGGCCGGTCAGCTCGAAGTATCGGTCAGCCGGGCGCGCAAAAGTTGGTTCAAGCAGGGCCTCGGTTCCGATCGGCCGCCATTGCCGTCGCGGGCCTCGACATAGGTGACCCGTGTGCGCTCGGCCTCCTGGTACAGGATGATGTCGAACACGCAGTCGTTGCCACGGTATTGCCAGACCTGCGCCGGGCTCTCGCGGCGGATCAGCTCGGGCTGTCCGAGCAACGCGAACACGGCGCCGGGCTCGAGCCCGATCAAACGGTCGGGATCGTCGTCGATCTCCGGCTCGGACGGCAATGCGGCCTGTTCCGTCGCGGTTGCCGCAGGGTCCGGCTGGGCCGTGCCCTCGGCATCCCCTGCAGCCGGATCACCGCCCGCGGTTTCGCAGGCGGCCATCAGGACCACCATCAGGATGGCGGCGGCCCGCGCCCCGGCGTGCCACCGGCTGTGGCTCATGACTGTCCGAGTTTTCAAGCTATGGAAACCTCAGGCCGAGGTCGGCTCCGACGCCTTGGCCCGACTTGCCCGGTCTGGCGTGGGTGCGGACGCCTCGAGGGTCTCGCCCGCGGTTTCCGCCGGTTTCGTTTCCGCCGCGGCGATTTCCTCCATGGTGCCGACGATCTTGCCGCCGCGCTCGACCTGCAGCTCGGCATAGCGCAGCGTGCCGGCGATCCGCCCGCCTGCGCGCAGGTGGAGCTGCGCATTGACGGTCAGGTCTCCCTCGAAACGCCCGCGGATGTCGGCCGCGTCGACCAGCGCGGTGCCCTTGTAGAGGCCGGTTTCGCTGATCCTGAGGGTCTTGCAGTCCTGCAGGTCGGCCTCGACCTGCCCCTCGACGATCAGTGTCTCGCAGGCCTTGATCTCCCCCGAAAGAGAAATCTCGCGGCCGACCAACAGCTTACGTCCCGTGGCCTCGGCGTCCTCGTCCCGATTTCGTGATTCCATTCGACGCTGTGCCGGGCCGAGATAGCCGGTGACCCGCCGCTGCAGGTCATGAAGGCCGGGCGTGCCCTGGCGGTCCTTGCTGGAAGGCGATACGGACCGACCCAGTGGCCGGGCGGGCGTAGCGGGTTCCCCCTTGCTGGGCCGTCCGGCCTCGGGCGCCGCCGGCGTACCGCCGGACTCGTCGGATTTGCGTTTGCCAAACATGATCCTAGCCATCCCTTCCTGCAAGCCGCTCGCCGCCGCACGGGGAGGTTTCGCCTTCACGTGCCCGCTGCCTCCGGAACGCCGCCGCGCCGGCGCACCTGCTCGAAAACATGCACCATCAGGCCCGTTGCCATGATTGGCGCCACCAGATTGATCAGCGGCAGGGTCAGGAGAAACGCCACGATGACTCCGGCCATTAACACCCGGCCCCGATAGCGCCTGCGCAGCCGTCGCGCCACCGGTTCCTCGAGCCGCCGCAGAGCAACCAGCTCGAAATACTCTCTACCGAGAAGATAGCCGTTGAGTCCATAGAACACAAAGAGATTGATCGGCGGCACGAAGAGGAGCAGCAGGTAAAGCGGCAGTGCCAGCAGGTTCAACAGTATCGTGACCCCGGCAAAGGCGAGCGCCGCTCGCAACGCCTCCATCACCGGCTGGTCACGGGCCGCCGGCAGCCCCGGGTAGTACCGCCGTTCGACCGCCGCCGCGATGTCCTCCAGCAGGAAGCTCAAGATCAACACGGTGGCCGCCGGAAACAACAGGAAGCTCGCGACCAGAACTCCGGCCACCGACAGGGCGCCGAACAGCCATTGCAGCACGGTCACCATATACCCGTCTACATCCTGGGCAGCGATCCAGTCGGACAACACGGCGCCTGTCCACGACAGCGCGAGCCAGGCGCCGATCCAGACCACGACGAACAGCGCGGCCGAGGCGGCCAGCGCGCGCAGCAGCACGCTGCGGAAGGCGGGGTCGGAAAACTGTGCGATAACTTTGCTGAGGGCGGCGAACATGGCCCGCAACATGTAGCTGTTGAGCGCCCGACGGACAAGCCGGGAGAGCCCCCGCCGGAGCGCTTGCGGCGGCGCCTCGTCTGACTATACTGCGCCGCCAAATCGCACCGAATTCGGCGGGAAGCCTCCATGAACAACCGAGCAGTCGACGCGGTCGGCATCGGCAACGCGATCGTCGATGTCCTGAGCCACGCCGAGACGGCATTCCTCGAGCGCGAAGGCTTGCCCAAGGGCGCCATGACCCTGATCGACGGGGCGCGCGCGGAGGCGCTCTACGCGGATATGGGCCCGGGGGTCGAGGTCTCGGGCGGTTCGGCCGCCAATTCGATGGCCGGCCTCGCCGCGCTGGGCGGCCGGGCGGCCTTTATCGGCAAGGTGCGCGACGACCAGTTGGGCGGCATCTTCCGCCACGACATACGCGCCGCGGGCGTGACCTTCGACACTTCGGCGGCGATCGATGGCGCATCCACGGCGCGCTGCTTCATCTTCGTCACTTCGGACGCGCAGCGCACCATGGGCACCTTCCTCGGCGCTTCGGTCGACCTCGGGCCGGAGGACGTCGACGAGGATCTTATCGCCCGCGCCAAGGTGACCTATCTGGAAGGCTATCTCTGGGACAAGCCGCGCGCCAAGGAGGCCTTCCTCAAGGCGGCCGAGGTCGCCCACGGCGCCGGCCGCAAGGTGGCGCTCAGCCTGTCGGACCCCTTCTGCGTCGAGCGCCACCGGGCCGAGTTCCGCGATCTCGTCGACGGCCACGTCGACCTCGTGTTCGCCAACGAGCACGAGGTCTGCTCGCTTTACGAGGTGACGGCCTTCGACGATGCGCTGCAGGCCGTCCGCGGGAGCTGCGAGGTGGCGGCGCTGACCCGGAGCGAGAAGGGCGCCGTCGTGCTGCGAGACGGCGAGGTGCACGTGGTCGACGCCGAGCCGGCCGACAAGGTTGTCGATACGACCGGCGCGGGCGACCTCTTCGCCGGGGGCTTCCTCTACGGCTACACCCAGGGCAGGGGCCTCTACGACTGCGCGCGTATCGGCGCGATCGCGGCGGCCGAGGTCATTTCCCACTTCGGTGCCCGGCCCGAGGTCTCGCTGGCCGACCTGATCGCCGGACAGTCGGCGTGAGCGCGCGGATGACCAACCGGGAGCGCCTGCGCAACCTCGCGATCATCGCCCACGTCGATCACGGCAAGACCACACTCGTCGACCAGCTTCTGCGCCAGTCGGGCGCCTTCCGCGAGAATCAGCAGGTCGCCGAACGGGCGCTGGATTCTAACGAGCTGGAACGCGAGCGCGGCATCACGATCCTGGCCAAGTGCACTTCGGTCGACTGGCGGGGCCAGCGCATTAATATCGTCGACACGCCCGGCCACGCGGATTTCGGTGGCGAGGTGGAGCGCATTCTCTCCATGGTCGACGGCGTGCTCCTCCTGGTCGACGCGGCCGAGGGCCCCATGCCGCAGACCAAGTTCGTCACCATGAAGGCGCTGGCCCGGGGCCTCAAACCCATCGTCGTCGTCAACAAGGCCGACCGTTCGGATGCCCGGGCCCACGAGGTGCAGAACGAGGTCTTCGACCTCTTCGCCGCGCTGGATGCGAACGACGAGCAGCTTGACTTTCCCTGTCTTTTCGCTTCTGCCAAGCAAGGCTGGGCGGCGGCCCCGGAGAGCGCCCCCGGAGACACCCTGGCGCCGCTGTTCGACCTGATCGTCGAGCACGTGCCGCCGCCGGAGGGCGATCCGGAGGCGCCCTTCGCCATGCTGGCCACGACGCTGGAAGCCGATCCCTACCTGGGGCGGGTCCTCACGGGGCGGGTCCATTCCGGCGTGGCCCGAGTCAACATGCCGGTCAAGGCGCTGGGCCGCGAGGGCGGCCTGGTCGAGCAGGGCCGGCTGACCAAGCTGTTGGCCTACCGCGGGTTGGTCCGCGTGCCGGTCGAGGAGGCCCGCGCCGGCGACATCGTGGCCGTGGCCGGCCTCGCCAACACGACGGTGGCCGACACGCTCTGCGCGCCGGAGGTGACCACGCCGATCGTCGCCCAGCCGATCGACCCGCCCACCCTGGCCATGACCTTCTCGGTGAACGACTCGCCGCTCGCCGGGCGCGACGGCGGCAAGGTCACCAGCCGCGTGATCCGCGACCGGCTGTTGCGCGAGGCCGAGGGCAACGTGGCGATCCGGGTGACCGAAAGCGCCCAGAAGGACGCCTTCGAGGTCGCCGGGCGCGGCGAGCTGCAGCTCGGGGTCCTGATCGAGACCATGCGCCGCGAGGGCTACGAGCTGTCAATCAGCCGGCCGCGCGTGATATTTCGGACCGATCCCAAGAACGGCCAACGGCTCGAGCCGATCGAGGAGCTGCTGGTCGACGTGGACGAGGCCTACTCCGGCGTGGTGGTCGAAAAGCTGGGCGCCCGGCGCGCCGAGATGACCGACCTCCGGCCCTCGGGCGGCGGCAAGGTGCGCGTCACCTTCCTGGCGCCGTCGCGCGGGCTGATCGGCTACCACGGCGAGTTCCTGACCGATACCCGCGGCACCGGCGTGATGAGCCGTCTGTTCCACGGCTACGCGCCGCACAAGGGCCCGATCCAGGGCCGGCGCAACGGCGTCCTGATCTCCAATGCCGGCGGCGCGGCGGTGGCCTACGCGCTATGGAACCTGGAGGATCGCGGGCCGCTCTTCATCGCGCCCGGCACGGCGGTATACCCGGGTATGATCATCGGCGAGCACAGCCGCGGCACGGACCTGGAGGTCAACCCGCTCAAGGCCAAGCAGCTGACCAACATCCGCGCCGCCGGCCGGGACGAGGCGGTGCGGCTGACCGCGCCGCGGGTCATGACCCTGGAGCAGGCCGTCGCCTACATACAGGACGACGAGCTGGTCGAGGTGACGCCGAACGCGGTGCGCCTCAGGAAACGCGAGCTCGATCCGCACGCGCGCAAGCGGCAGAGCAGGCTCAAGGATGCCGGTTGACGGTGCGACGCGAAGCTGGCGCGAGGCCTTCGCGGTCTATCTTCACCAGCGCGTAGTGGTCATGCTGTTCCTCGGCTTCTCTGCCGGGCTGCCCTTCCTGCTGGTGTTTTCCACGCTCTCAGCGTGGCTGACGGAAGCCCATGTCACGCGCTCGGCGATCGGCTTCTTCAGCTGGGTCGGCATTACATATTCGATCAAGGTTTTCTGGGCGCCGGTCGTCGACCGATTGCCCCTGCCGCTGCTCACCCGCCTGCTCGGACGACGGCGCGGTTGGATGCTGCCGGCACAGTGCGGCATCGCCCTGGGCTTGCTTGCCATCGCGGCCATTAATCCAATGGCGGCGTTTGGGCCACCCCTTCTGTCCGCCTTCGATGCGGGGGTCCTGCCCGTGGATGGAGGCCTGACCGACATTGGGATCGTTCCGGCGCCCCGCTCGACGGTGATCTTGGTCGCACTTGCAGCCCTGTTGGTCGCCTTTTCCTCCGCCACCCAGGACATCACGATCGACGCGTACCGGATCGAGGCGGTGGAAAGGGACCTGCAGGGTGCCATGGCCGCAACCTATCAGGCCGGATATCGCATTGCGTTGCTCGTTGCCGGGGCGGGTGCGCTCTATATGGCGGAATTCGTCTCCTGGCCGGCCGCCTACATGCTCATGGCGGCCTGCACCCTGGTTGGCATATTCACGGTCCTTGTAATTAAGGAACCCGTGGTGTCGAGGGACGCGGAGACGCTCGGGCGCGAGGCCCTCCTGGTCTCGGCAATTGAGAATCATGGACCGGTTCTGCGCCGTTGGCATCGACTGACCGCGTGGTTCTCCAGTGCCGTAGTAGGCCCACTCGTGGATTTCTTTGTGCGCAATGGCAGTATGGCGCTGATTATTCTGGCCCTGATCGCGCTCTACCGGGTGAGCGATATCACCATGGGCGTGATGGCCAATCCCTTTTACCTCGACCTGGGCTTCACCAAGAGTGAGATCGCCAGCGTCAGCAAGGTCTTCGGTGTGATCATGACAATGATTGGCGCCTTCTTGGGCGGCCTGCTAGTCGCGCGCTACGGCATGATGCGACCGCTCCTGTTCGGCGCGGTGATCATGCTCCTGACAAATCTGGTCTTCGCCTATCTTGCCGCAAGCGGCAAAGACATCCGCTTGTTGTTCATTACGATCAGCGGCGACAACCTGGCGGCTGGCATTGCCGGTTCGGCCTTCATCGCCTACATGTCGAGCCTGACCAACACGGCTTATACGGCAACCCAATACGCCCTCTTCAGCTCGCTGTTCACTTTGCCTGGAAAGTTCCTGGGCGGCTTTTCGGGTGTTATCGTGGATGCCCACGGCTACGTGTACTTCTTCATCTACGCTGGCGCGCTCGGCATTCCCGCCATTCTGCTTGTGATGTACATCATGGCGCGCGAACCCAAGCCGCGGCTTGGTGAGGCGGCGGCGGAACGGTAGAGTCCCCAGCGGGAAGGAAGGGATGCGCATGGGCGACGAGCGGATAGAAGTCTTCTCAGGCGACATCACAACGCTCGAGGTCGACGCCATCGTCAACGCCGCCAACACAGAGTTGGCGCCGGGCGGCGGCGTGTGCGGCGCGATCCACCGGGCCGCGGGGCCCGAGCTGGCCGAGGAATGCGCGAAGATCGGCGGCTGCCCCACGGGCGAGGCGCGGATCACCGGCGGTTACCGCCTACCGGCCAAGCACGTGATCCATACCGTCGGGCCGGTCTGGCACGGCGGCGGGCAGGGCGAGGACGCGCTGCTCGCGGCCTGCTACCGCAACAGCCTCGACCTGGCGCAAGACCACGGCCTCGCCTCGATAGCCTTTCCGGCGATCTCGACCGGGGTCTTCGGGTATCCGCTGGAGCGCGCGACGGGGATCGCCGTCGAGACGGTGAGAGGCTGGCTGGCCGGCACCAGTGACTTCAAGCGCATCGTCTTCGCGGTGTTCGGCGAGGTGGCGGAGCGGGCCTACCGCGCCGCCCTCGACACCTAGCATAGGAAAGCAATGACGGTCCGTAACCTCAACCGGCTGTTCAAGCCGGAGTCGGCGGTCCTGATTGGCGCCAGCAAGCGCGTCGGGTCGGTCGGCGCGCTGGTCGCGCGCAACCTGCTGCACGGCGGCTTTCCCGGCCCGATCATGCCCCTGCACCCCAGGCACGACGCGATCGAGGGCGTGCTGGCCTACCGCAGCGTGGAGGACCTGCCCGTGACCCCGGACCTGGCGATCATCGCCACGCCGGCCGATGCGGTGCCCGGCCTGATCGCCGAACTGGGCGCGCGCGGCACCAAGGGGGCGGTCGTGATCAGCGCCGGCTTCGGCGAAGGCGGCGGCGAGGATGGGGCGCACCGCCTGGCCGCCATGCGCGACGAGGCCCGGCGCCACAGTCTCAGGATCGTGGGACCGAACTGCCTGGGCATCATGGTTCCCGGCGTCGGCCTCAACGCCGGCTTCAGCCATATCGCGCCGCTCGAGGGCGATCTCGCCTTCGTGACCCAGTCGGGCGCCATCGTGACGGCCATGCTCGATTGGGCGACGCCGCGAGGTATCGGCTTTTCCCACGTGGTCTCGCTCGGCGACATGTCCGATGTCGATTTCGGCGACATGCTCGATTACCTGGCGGTCGATCCGGGAACCCGCGCGGTGTTGCTCTACGTCGAGGCGATCACCGCGGCCCGCCACTTCATGTCCGCAGCCAGGGCCGCCGCGCGCGCCAAGCCGGTCATCGTGATCAAGGGCGGCCGTCACGGCGAGAGCGCCCGGGCCGCGGCCTCGCATACCGGCGCGCTGGCCGGCTCCGACGCGGTCTACGACGCGGCCTTCGCGCGCGCCGGCATGCTTCGAGTCTACAGTCTCGAGGAGCTGTTCGACGCCGCCGAGACTCTGGCCACGGGGACCCGCATCGCCACGCGGCCCGACCGCGAGCACCGCCTCGCGATCCTGACCAACGGCGGTGGGCTGGGCGTACTTGCGACCGACGCGCTGATCGACGAGGGCGGCCGGCTGGCGCAGCTGGCGCCAGAGACCCTGGAGGCGCTCGATCAGGTGTTGCCGGCCAACTGGAGCCACGGCAATCCGGTCGACATCATCGGCGATGCGCCCGGCGAACGCTATACGGCGGCGCTCGAGGCGCTGCTCGCCGACCCGGAAAGCGATGCCGTCCTGGTCATGAACTGCCCGACCGCCATCACTTCCTCGAGTGACGCCGCCCGCGCCGTGGTCGAGGTGCTGGAAAAGCGTAGCGGCACGGCCACGGCCCGCCGCCCCGTCTTCACCGCCTGGCTGGGCGACGCCGCGGTGCAGGAGGCGCGCCAGATTTTCGTCCGGCACCGGATCCCGACCTTCGAGACCCCTGAGCAGGCGGTGCGCGCGGTGATGCATCTGGTGCGTTATCGCGTCAACCAGGAGCTGTTGCTGGAAATCCCGCCCTCTGTCCCCGGCCACTTCACGCCGGACACGGCGGCCGCCCGGGAGGTCGTGGAGACGGTGCTGGCGGAGGGGCGGGCCTGGCTGACCGAGCCGGAAGCCAGCGAGGTGCTGGCCGCCTACGGAATCCCCATCGTGAAAACCCGGCGCGCGGCGAGCCCGGAGGAGGCCGCGACCGTCGCCACCGAAATGGGTCTGCCGGTCGCCCTCAAGATCCTTTCGCCGGACATTAGGCACAAGAGCGATGTTGGCGGCGTCGCACTGGATCTGGAAAGCACCGAGGACGTGCGCCACGCCGCCACGGCCATGTTGGCCCGGGTCGAGCGGGCCCAGCCCGGGGCGCGGATCGACGGCTTCGTGGTCGAGGAGCTGTGCCGCCGGCCGGGGGCTCACGAGCTGATCCTCGGCGTGGTCGACGACCGGCAGTTCGGCCCGGTGATCCTGTTCGGACAGGGCGGAACGGCGGTCGAGGTCATCCAGGACAAGGCGCTCGCCCTGCCGCCGCTCAACATGAACCTGGCGCGCGCGCTCATGGCCGGGACCCGAGTCCACCGTCTGCTCCAGGGCTATCGGGACCAGCCGCCGGCGGCGCTCGAGGCCATCGCCGTGGCGCTCATAAACCTCGCGCAACTGGCCACCGACATCGCCGAGATCGTCGAGGTGGACATCAACCCGCTGCTGGCCGATCCGAACGGCGTAGTGTCGCTCGACGCCCGCATCAAGGTCGCACCGGCCGTGGGACCCGGGCCCGAACGACTCGCCATCCGGCCCTATCCCAAGGAGCTGGAATCCTTGGAGACCTTGCTGGACGGCCAGGAGGTCGTCATCCGGCCGATCCGGCCGGAGGACGCGCCGGCCCTGCGGAGCGCCTTCAAGAAGCTGACGCCGCGCGACGTGCGCTTTCGATTCTTCGCGCCCATGTCGGACCTGAGCCCGGCCATGGCGGCGCGTCTGACCCAGATCGACTACGACCGGGAGATGGCTCTGATCGCGCACGGCCCGCAGCCGGGCGGAGAGGAGGACGGGTGGGGCGTCGTGCGCATCGCCGCCGACGCGGACAACATCCGTGCCGAGTTCGCCGTCGTCGTGCGTTCGGACATACAGGGCAGAGGCATCGGGCGGCTGCTCATGGACCGGATCCTGGCCTATGCCCAGTCGCGCGGCACCGGCGAGGTCTGGGGCAACGTCCTGGCCGAGAACGACGCCATGCTCACGCTCGCCCGCGAACTCGGCTTCAAGGTGGCGCAGCTGCCCGACGAGCCCGGGGTTGCGCGCATCACGAAACGGATCACGTAATGCGCAGCTATTGCGGGCCTATACGCAAATCGCAGTGGCGTCTACGGACCGAAGTCAAGTATGACAAAGCCGGAAAAGGTGAAGCCAGGGGCAGGGCTGCAATTTTGACGAGGCAAATCCGCACAAATCCAGGGGGCAAGCCGTGACTGAAGTGCCTGCCGTCAAAAAGACCCTCGACAAGGACCTCAAGAAGGTCGTCCGGCTCGAGCAGGCGACCCACGCGACCGGCCGCCGGCTCACGGCTTTGGGGCTGGCGCTCCTCTTCCTGGCCTTGGTCGGGGCCCTGGGCGTCCAGCAGGCCGCCTTGCTGGATCAA
This sequence comes from Rhodospirillales bacterium, assembly GCA_029859805.1. Classification (GTDB taxonomy): domain Bacteria; phylum Pseudomonadota; class Alphaproteobacteria; order Kiloniellales; family JAKSDN01; genus CAMYKD01. The sequence goes on from JAOUCL010000019.1 coordinate 18,213, forward strand.
GGCGTTTTCATCATCGTCGCCGCCATGATCGGCGGCTACATGGCGCTCAACATCGGCGCCAACGACGTGGCGAACAACGTCGGCCCCGCGGTCGGCGCGCGAGCGTTGACCTTGCTGGGCGCCTTGGTCATCGCCTCGGTGTTCGAGGCCGCCGGGGCAATCATCGCCGGCGGCGAGGTCGTCTCCACGATCAAGAAGGGCATCATCGACCCCGGACTGGTGCCCGATTCTCAGGTGTTCATCTGGGCGATGATGTCGGCCCTTCTGGCCGCGGCGCTCTGGATCAACCTCGCCACCTACCTCAATGCCCCGGTGTCCACGACCCATGCGATCGTGGGCGGGGTGATGGGCGCGGGCATCGCCGCGGTCGGGTTCACCGTCGTGAACTGGGGCACCATGGCCAAGATCGCCGCCAGCTGGGTGATCTCGCCGGTGATGGGCGGGGTGATCGCGGCCGTTTTCCTCGCGTTCATCAAGATCATGATTGTCTATCAGGAAGACAAGATCACGGCCGCCAAGCGCTGGGTACCGGTGCTCGTCGCCATCATGGCCGGGGTGTTTTCCTCCTACCTCGTCATGAAGGGCCTGAAAAGGGTTTGGAAGGCCGAGGCTTGGATGATCGTGGCAATCGGCGTGGCTGTCTGTGCTGGAACCTACGCCGTCCTCAAGCCGCTGATCGCACACCGGGCCGCGGGCATGGAGAACCGCAACAAGTCGGTACGCACGCTCTTCGTCATACCCCTGATCTGTTCGGCCGCGCTCTTGTCCTTCGCCCACGGCTCGAACGACGTGGCCAACGCGATCGGACCGTTGGCGGCCATCGTCAGCAGCGTCGAGACGGGCGACATAACGGCCAAGGTGGGCATTCCCCTATGGGTCATGCTGATCGGCGCGGCGGGAATCGCCCTCGGTCTGTTCCTGTTCGGGCCGAAGCTGATCCGCACGGTGGGTCAAGAGATCACCAGGATGAACCCGATGCGCGCCTACTGCGTGGCGCTCTCGGCGGCCATCACGGTGATCATCGCCTCGGCGCTGGGTCTGCCGGTCAGCTCCACGCACATCGCGGTAGGCGGGGTCTTCGGCGTCGGATTCTTCCGCGAGTACTACACCGCCCGGCGGTCCCGACCCGGTCCGAAGTGGAGGACCGAAACCGAGCGCCTCGCCAAGGCGAGCGCCGGCAACAACAACAAACGGCGAAAGCTGGTGCGCCGCGCCCACCTGCTGACCATCGTGGCGGCCTGGGTGATCACGGTGCCGGCGGCCGCGCTGATTGCAGCCGGCCTATTCTTTCTCCTGCGCGCCGTCCTCGGGACCTGACGGCGGACCGGGACCAGGCCTGCGGCCGGCGACTTCCTCCTATCCGCCACGGAAATGTTCGACCAGCGTCCAACCGCCAAGGGCGACGAAGCCCAGGCCGGCAATCAACTTCAGCGGCACCATCTCGAGATAGCGTGCGCCCTGGCTTCCCACCAGCACGGCGATCGCCGTCGACAGCACCAGGGCCGCGGCGGCGGCGAGGAAGACCAGGACCGGGTTCTGATCGCGGTCGCTGGCGAAGAGCAAGGTGGCGAGCTGGGTCTTGTCGCCCAGCTCGGCGAGGAATACGACGGCAAAAATCGTGGCGAGCTTGAGCATCGAATTCAGTCCTCACGGCCAACGATGCAGAACTCGAAGCCCGGCGTGCGCGGTGCTCTCTAGCTCGGCGTTTCGATTTCGGTGGCGTCGTGGGCGACCAGTGCCGCCGCAGTCACCAGATCGCTCACCGTGGCGCCGAGCGGCACGACCTGCGCCGGCTTGCTGAGCCCGATCAGGAGCGGCCCGATCAGCGTCCCGCCGCCGATCTTCTGCAGTACCTTGGCCGAGATGTTGGCGGTGTGCAGCGCCGGCATGATCAGCACGTTGGCCGGACCCGAGAGCCTGCAGAAGGGATAGAGCTGGCGCATCAGGTCGCCGTCGAGGGCAATGTTGGCCTGCATCTCCCCGTCGTACTCGAAGTCGACTCCCCGGCTGTCGAGCACGGCCACGGCTTCGCGCACCCGGCGCGCCTTCTCGCGCATCGGGCTGCCGAAATTCGAGAAGCTGAGCAGCGCGACCCGCGGCTCGTGGCCCATGGCGCGCGCCTGGGCGGCGCTCTGTATGGCGATGTCGGCCAGCTGCTCGGGGTTCGGCAGCTCGTGCACCGAGGTGTCGGACAGGAACACGGTGCGTCCGCGTGCCACCACGATCGACAGGCCGAAGACCCTGTGTCCTTCCTTGGGATCGAGTACGCGCATGATGTCCTCGAAGGCGATGCCGAAGCTGCGGGTCAGGCCCGTCACCATGCCGTCGGCCTCGCCACAGGCCACCATGCAGGCCGCGAAGACGTTGCGGTTCTGGTTCGCCATGCGCTGGCAGTCGCGCAGCAGCTTGCCCTTCCGGTGCAGGCGTTCGTACAGGAAGTCCCGGTAGCGCGCGTTGTGCTCGGACAGCCGGGCGTTGTGGATCTCCAGGAAATCGCCCTCGATGCCTATCGCACCCATGGTTTCCTTGATCCTGTCCTCGCGTCCGACCAAGAGCGGCGTGCCGTAACCGGCCTGGTAGTAAGCCAGCGCGGCGCGGATCGAGGGCTCTTCCTCGCCCTCGGCGAAGACCACGCGCTTCGGGTTCTCGCGCACCTTCTCGAAGATGCTCTGCAGGCTGGCCGCGGTCGGGTCGAGCCGGCCCGAAAGCACCTGCTCGTAGGACTCGAGATCGGCGATGGGGCGCGCCGCGACACCGGTCTGTATGGCGGCCTCGGCGACCGCCTTGGGCACTGCGACGATCAGCCGCGGGTCGAAGGGCGCGGGGATGATGTAGCCCGCGCCGTAGCGCAACTTCTTGCCGGCGTAGGCCCGCGCGACCTCGTCGGGCACGTCCTCGCGGGCGAGCGAGGCGAGCGCCTCGGCGGCGGCGATCTTCATCTCCATGTTGATGGTCGAGGCGCGTACGTCCAGGGCGCCGCGGAAAATGTAGGGAAACCCCAGCACGTTGTTGATCTGGTTTGGATAGTCCGAGCGCCCCGTGGCCATGATGGCGTCCGGCAGCACCTCGGCGACCTCCTCGGGGGTGATCTCGGGGTCCGGGTTGGCCATGGCGAAGATGATCGGCCTTTCGGCCATGGTCGTGACCATGTCCTGGGTCACAGCCCCCTTGACCGAGAGGCCGAAGAACACGTCGGCGCCCTCGAGCGCCTCGGCCAGCGTGCGCGCCTTGGTTTTCACCGCGTGGGCCGACTTCCATTGGTTCATGCCATCCTGGCGGCCCTGGTAGATGACCCCGCGGGTGTCGCACAGCATTACTTGGTCGTGCGGCACGCCCATGGCCTTGAGCAGCTCGGCACAGGCGACCCCCGCGGCGCCTGCGCCGTTGATCACCATGCGGATCGACGCGATATCCCGGCCGGTCAGATGCAGCGCGTTGATCAGCCCGGCCGTGGCGATGATCGCGGTGCCGTGCTGGTCGTCGTGGAATACCGGGATTTCGAGCAGCTCCTTCAGGCGCTGCTCGATGATGAAGCATTCCGGCGCCTTGATGTCCTCGAGGTTGATGCCCCCGAAGCTGGGCCCCAGGAAACGCACGCAGTTGACGAACTCGTCCACGTCGCGGGTGTCGACCTCCAGGTCGATGCCATCGACATCGGCGAAGCGCTTGAACAGGACCGCCTTGCCCTCCATCACCGGCTTGGCGGCCTGCGCGCCCAGGTCGCCCAGGCCGAGCACCGCCGTGCCGTTGGATATGATCGCCACCTCGTTACCCTTGGCGGTGTAGTCGTAGGCCGCGGTCGGGTCCTCGGCGATGCGCAGGCAGGGGGCCGCGACGCCGGGCGAGTAGGCCAGTGTCAGGTCGCGCTGCGTGGTGAGCGGTTTGGTTGCCTGGATCTCCAGCTTGCCGGGTCGCCCCTCGGCATGCATCCGCAGGGCCTCTTCGTCCAAGGCACGGGACTTGTCGTCATCCATTATCTGTTCGCTCCCTGGAATCCGGGGTTATGCTCGACGCTTGGGTGCCGACGGCCCCGCCCTTCGTGTCTGCGACCCGCAACCGCCGTTCCACCAGGGATGTTAGTGGCCGCCGTCCGGGCCGTCAAAGGGCAGGGCGGTGGTGGCTGTGCACGTCGGCCGCTCCGTGGCGCGACAGGACCTCGCTTGCCTCGGCTTGGCGCTCGGGCGTGTCGGCGGCCACCCAGAGCAGCACGGCGCCGCCCTCCAACGCGCGGGCGAAAGCCTCGGTGTGCGGCGTTGCCTTGATGTCGGCGAGCAGCTCGCGCAGCGCCCCGCCGGTCAGGCCGGCCGCCAGCACGCCGGCAATGGCCATGCCGATTTGCCCCGTGGCGATCGCGATCAGGCCCGCCGTGGTCAGCGGGCCCACATACTTCACCTCGCCGACCATGCCGGCCAGGCTCTGCTTCCAAGCCTCGCTCGGCGGCTCGCTGGCCGAGAGCGACTCGTGGGTATCCAGGACCGAGAGGTCGCTGTGCTCGAAGCCGGCGGCGCGCAGCGCCTGCACGGCCGCCTTGAAGGACTCGGCATCGGCGAAACGGCCGACCACCTCGGTCACGCCCGCAGCCTGGGTCTGGCCGTCCGGCCCGCTCTCGCTCACCTAAGGTCTCCTCACATTACGCTCTTGGCGTCCATTGTGCCTTGGCGGCGGCGTCTTGCCTAGTCGCCTGGACCTGTAAAGCGCCTGCCCGCCGCCGGCCGACTGTGCTATGGTCGCTCGCGCCACCGGGGTCAAGCAAATCAACCTGCCGAACGAGTGCCATGCCGGAGTCCAGCGTCCAGGAGAAGACCCCGCCCGCCGCCCCTAAGGCCGGGGCGGCGGGTGCCAGCCCGATGATGGTCCAGTACCTCGAGATCAAGCAGGCCCACCCCGAAGGCCTCCTGTTCTATCGCATGGGCGACTTCTACGAGCTGTTCTTCGAGGACGCGGTCAAGGCCGCGGCCGCCCTCGACATCACCCTGACCCGCCGCGGCCAGCACCAGGGCCGGGACATTCCCATGTGCGGCGTGCCGGTGCATTCGGCCGATGGCTACCTGTCGCGTCTCATTCGCCAGGGATTCAAGGTGGCCATTTGCGAGCAGATAGAGGACCCGGCGGCTGCCAGGAAACGCGGCGGCAAGGCCGTGGTCCGGCGCGACGTCGTGCGCGTCGTCACGCCCGGCACGATCACCGAGGACGAGCTGCTGGACGCGCGGGCGCACAACTACCTGGCCGCGCTGGCCGAGGCGGGCGGCGCGATGGGATTGGCCTGGCTCGACATGTCGACCGGTGACTTCCTGGCCCAGCCGCTCGCCCCCGGTGCCCTGGGCGCGGTCCTGTCGCGGCTTCGGCCGGGCGAGCTGCTCCTGGCCGAGCGGCTGCTGCAGCGCCCGGACCTGTTCGAGGTGCTGGGCGAATGGAAGGCCGCGCTCTCGCCGCTGCCCTCCGCGCGTTTCGACAGCGCCAACGCGCACCGGCGCCTGGAGGAGATCTTCCAGGTCAAGGCCCTGGAGGCCTTCGGCGACTTCACGCGCGCCGAGCTGGCCGCCGCCGGCGCGCTGGTCGACTACCTGGAGCTGACCCAGAAGGGCCGCTTGCCGCGCCTCGCCCCGCCGCGCCGCGTGGCCGCCGGGGCGGTGATGGAGATCGACGCCGCGACGCGCCGCAACCTGGAGCTGACCCAGGCGCTCGCGGGTGGCCGCAAGGGTAGCTTGCTCGGCACCATCGACCGCACCGTGACCGGCGCCGGGGGGAGGCTGCTGGCCGCCCGGATCGCGGCGCCGCTGACCGATGCCGCAGCGGTCGCCGGGCGCCTCGACATGGTGCAGTTCCTACTCGAGGAGGAGGACCTGCGCGCCGAGCTGCGCGCGTGCCTCAGGCGCTGCCCGGACGTTGGGCGGGCGCTCTCGCGCCTGACCCTGGGGCGTGGCGGCCCACGCGACCTGGCGGCGGTGCGCGATGCGCTGGGCGAGGCGGGGGCCTTGCGCGAACGGCTGGCGGCCGAGGGCCTGGCCCCGCCGCCCGAGGGCATCGGGCGCACGCGCGAGGAACTCGGCCACCACGATATCCTGGTCGAGCGTTTGGGCCGGGCGCTGGCCGCCGAGCTGCCGCCGCAGGCGCGCGACGGCGGCTTCATCGCCGCGGGCTACGCGCCCGAGTTCGACGAGCTGAAGACCCTGCGCGACGAGAGCCGGCGCCTGGTCGCCGGCCTGCAGAGTCGCTACGCCGAGGAAACGGGGATCGCCTCGCTCAAGATCCGCCACAACAACGTGCTGGGTTACTACGTCGAGGTGACGCCGACCCATGCCGACAAGGTGCCGAGCGGCGAGCTGGGCCCCTTCATCCACCGGCAGACCCTGGCGAGCGCGCGGCGCTTTACGACAGTGGAGCTCAGCGATCTCGAGCAGAAGATCTCGACCGCCGCCGAGCGGGCGCTGGCAGTGGAGCTCCGCTTGTTCGACGACCTGGTGGGCGAGGTGGCCAACCGCGCCGAGCAGATCGCGCTGGCGGCAGCCGCGCTCGCCGAGCTGGACTTGGCCGCGGCGCTCGCCGAACGCGCGTGCGAAGGGCGCTGGTGCCGGCCGCAGGTCGAGGACTCGAGCGTCTTCGACATCGTCGGCGGCCGCCACCCGGTGGTCGAGGCGGCCCTGAGCGAAGCGCAGCAGGGTCCCTTCGTCGCCAACGACTGCGATCTGGCTGAGACGCAGCGCATCTGGCTGGTCACCGGTCCGAACATGGCGGGCAAGAGCACCTTTCTGCGCCAGAAGGCGCTGATCGCCGTGCTTGCCCAGATGGGCTCCTACGTGCCGGCGGCCGAGGCGCGGATCGGCATGGTCGACCGCCTGTTCAGCCGGGTCGGCGCGGCCGACGACCTGGCGCGCGGCCGCTCGACCTTCATGGTCGAGATGGTCGAGACCGCGGTGATCCTCAACCAGGCGACCGAACGCTCCCTGGTCATCCTGGACGAAATCGGCCGCGGCACGGCGACCTTCGACGGCCTGTCGATCGCCTGGGCCTGCGTCGAGCACCTGCATGAGGTGAACCGCTGCCGGGCGCTCTTCGCCACCCATTACCACGAGTTGACCAGCCTCGCCGCCAAGCTGCCTGCGCTCGCCTGCCATACCATGCGGGTCAAGGAATGGCAGGGCGAGGTCGTGTTCCTGCACGAGGTCGCGCCTGGCGCCGCCGACCGCTCCTATGGCATCCACGTCGCCAAGCTGGCCGGCCTGCCCGGGCAGGTCGTTACGCGGGCGGAACAAGTTCTCGAGATCCTGGAGCAGGGCGAGCAGGCCGGCTCGCTCGCCCGGCTCGCCGACGACCTGCCGCTCTTCGCCGCGCGCCAGTCCAGAGCAGCGCCCGCGCCCGAAGCCCCCTCCGCGCTCGAGGCCCGCCTCAAGGACGTCAATCCGGACGAGTTGACGCCCAGAGAGGCGCTGGACTTGCTCTACGACCTGAGGTCTCTGATGGAGTCGTAAGGACTCCGGCCAGGCCACCGGTGCCTTGCCGCGGCTTTCACCGACCGATCCATTCGGGGGATATTTTCTTCGAAAGAGGCAGCCATCTCCGCGGCGCGCGGCGCCGGGGGACACCCCAGAGTTTGAGGCTTTTGTTAACTAGATGACCTGTAAATGAAAGGGATATTACGGGATTGCTAAACCAAGAGGAGTCGAAATGTTGAATTCTTTCCGACAAGCGCCCAAGGGCAAGTTGGCCCGAGCGGTGGCGGCGGCCGGCGTCGCCCTGGTTGCCGGCCTTTGGCTGGTGCCGCAGACGATGGCCGCGCTGGAGAAGGGCGAGGAATACCACCGCGACTACGTCTACGGTGTGCCGGCCGCGCCGAGCGAGGCCTGGACCCTGGCCAGCGGGGCCAGGCTCTACGACAACTGGATCAACGCCCTGGACGCGGACAAGCCGACACAGACGCATCCGGCCTGGCCCGCCTCGAACACCAAGAAGAAGGGTGCCGTGACCTGGCGCTGCAAGTCTTGCCACGGCTGGGATCTCCGCGGCCGGGACGGCGCCTATGCCAAGGGCTCCTACAAGACCGGAATCAAGGGCGTGCGCGCCTGGGCCGGCAAGGATCCGCAGCAGATCGTCCGTATCTTGCGCAACAAGACCCACGGCTACACCGAGGCCATGATCCCGGCCGACGCCATGCTGCGCATCGCCAACTTCGTCAGCAAAGGCCAAGTCGACATGACCCGCTACATCAGCAACGACAAGTCGGTCAGGGGCAACAAGAAGCGCGGTGCGGACACATTCCAGAATGTCTGCGCGGCCTGCCACGGATTCGACGGCACCGCCCTCAACTGGGGCAGCGAAGAGAAGCCCAAGTACATCGGCACCGAAGCCAATGGCAACCCCTGGGAGGTCCTGCACAAGATCCGCGGCGGCCATCCGGGTGTCGAGATGCCGGCGCTCATGTCCTTTCCGCTTCAGGATTCCATCGACGTGCTGGCCTACGCCCAGACCCTGCCGACCAAGTAGCGCGGCTGGATAGGGCGGAAGACGAAGCAACCCGATCGCCGGTCCGCCGCAACGGGCCGGCGGGCCGGGCCCTTGTCCCTACTCGAACCGAGGCGCCGGCAGGGTGAGCACCTGCCGGCGTCCGGTCACGTCGCTGTAGTGCACTTCGACCCGCCATCCCAGCCCCGCCGCCCGATAGGCGGCGGGGCTGGGCAGGGGAATTCGCGCGGTGATCTGCTGGCTGTGCCGGCCCGGTCCGCCGCCGGTCGCGTGCCAGCCGAGGCTGACCGAAGGGTTGACCCCGCTCGACGAGCCGCCGGTCACCGCGATGCCGATGCCGGGGCGCGACACCAGGCCCGGCCCCGATTCGCTCGTGGAACGCGCCAGCTTTTCAGCGTCGAGCCGCTGTCCGCCCGGCCCGATCATTAGGATCCGCTCGACCACCACGCCGGGCGGGATCTCGGTGACCCTCACCTCGACCACCGCGGCCTCCGGCCCTTCGAGGGCCGCACGGGCCGTCAAGACGCGCGGCTGCTCCGGCCCGCCGGCGGCGCAGGCGGCCAGTACCAACCCGATAAGCGAAACGATAGCGAAACGGCTCATGGATCCTACATATGGGAGCGCGGCCCCCGCCGGGAAAAGGCCGGGCGAGGCCGGGACCTTCGTGCCATAATGGCCGGCGCGCGCGAGCCGCCGGCTGACGCGCCCGGACGACGGACCGATGAGCAGTATGGACGCAACCTTGCCCGACAGCCCGCCCGACACGCTTGTGCACCGCAGGCGCGCGATCGTCGATCGCGCGGCCTTGCAGGACGAGTTGGCGGCGGTGGCGGCGCGACGACTCTCCACGGAGCGGGCGCGGGAGGAGATTCTGGCCGTTCTCGGGGCGGCGCTGACCAAGGGCCAAGCCGAGGTCAGGAGGCGTCTGGAGGCCGGCGTTTCTGGCACCGAGGCGGCGCGGGCCAACTGCTTCCTGGTCGACCAGATCGTGCGTGCCGTTTACGACCATGTGACGCAGCACCTCTACCCGCTGGCCAACCCGTCCAAGGGCGAGCGCCTGGCCCTCGTTGCCGTGGGCGGCTACGGGCGCGGCGAGATGGCGCCCCATTCGGACGTCGATCTGCTGTTTCTGCTGCCCTACAAGCTGACGCCGCACAGCGAGCAGGTGATCGAGGCGGTCCTCTACCCGCTGTGGGATCTGGGCTTCAAGGTCGGTCAAGCGACCCGTTCGATCGACGAATGCCTGCGCCTCGCGAAAGACGATTTCACGATCCGCACGGCGCTTCTGGAAGCGCGCTTCCTGTGGGGCGACCAGGCGCTCTTCGTCGACCTGAAACAGCGCTTCCAAAAAAGCCTGCAGGCGCGCACCGGCATAAATTTCATCGAGGCCAAGCTGGCCGAGCGCGCCACCCGGCACAAGCGGTTCGGCAACACCCGCTACGTGCTCGAGCCCAACATCAAGGACGGCAAGGGCGGGCTGCGCGACCTCCAGACGCTATATTGGATCGCCAAGTACCTCTATCAGGTCGACGACGTCTCCATGCTGGTCGAGCGCGGCGTCTTTACCCGCCGGGAGGTCCAGCGCTTCGATAAAGCGCACAACTTCCTGTGGACCTTGCGCTGCCACATGCACTATCTGGCCGAGCGCCCCGAGGAGCGCTTGACCTTCGACCTGCAGAAACGGATCGCGCCGCGGCTCGGCTACACAGCGCACGTCGGCACCCAGGACGTCGAGCGTTTCATGAAGCACTATTTCCTGGTCGCCAAGGACGTCGGCGACCTGACGCGCATCTTCTGCGCCGTGCTCGAGGCCGAGCACAAACGCGCGCCGCGCTTCCGCCTGCGGACGCTGGCCAAACGGCGTCGCGTGCCGGGCTTCCAGATCGAAGGCGACCGCCTGACGGTCAAGGGTCCCGAGGTCTTCGCCGAGAAACCTATCGAGATGCTGCGCATCTTTCTGGTCGCCCAGGAGCATGGCTTGGATATCCATCCGCACGCCCTGCGCTGGATCACACGCAATCTGGGCAAGATCGACAAATCGCTGCGCGAGGATCGGGAGGCCAACCGGATATTCCTGAAGATGCTTACGTCCGAGAAGGATCCGGAGGTGGCGCTGCGCCGGCTCAACGAGGCCGGCGTGTTCGGCCGATTCGTACCTGACTTCGGCCGGGTCGTGGCGCAGATGCAATATAATATGTACCACCACTACACGGTCGACGAGCACACCATATTCGCCATCGGCGTGTTGCACGACATCGAACAGGGCCGACTGAAGGAGGCGGCGCCGATCGCCACGGAGGTGGTCCACAAGGTGCTGTCCCGGAAGGTGCTCTACCTTGCGGTCCTGCTCCACGATATCGCCAAGGGGCGGCCCGGCCACCACTCCGAGGTGGGCGCAAAGATTGCGCAACGGCTCTGCCCGCGGCTCGGCCTGAGCGCCGAGGAGACCGAAACCGTCGCCTGGCTCGTGCTGCACCACTTGGCCATGAGCGACACGGCTTTTAAGCGCGACATCGACGACCCGCGGACGATCGAAACCTTCGCCGGGCTGACCCAGTCCGTGGAGCGGCTGCGCCTGCTTCTGGTCCTCACCGTGGCGGACATCCGCGCGGTCGGCCCCAACACCTGGAACAGCTGGAAGGCCGCCCTGCTCCGGGACCTCTACTGGCGTACCGAGCAGGTGCTGAGCGGCGGCCTGGCCACCGGGGCGCGCGACGCGCGGGTGAACGCGGCCAAGGAGGCGCTCGAGGCGGCGCTGGAGGGGTGGCCCAAGAAGGACGTCTCGGCGCATCTGGCGCGCGGCTATCCGTCCTACTGGCTGTCGTTCGACACCGAGACCCACGCACGACACGCCAGGCTCGTGCGGGCCGCCGAGAAGTCCGGCGACCCGCTCACGGTCGACACCCGGGTTGATCGCTACCGCGAGGCCACCGAGGTCACAATCTACACGGCCGACCACGCCGGGCTGTTCAGCCGGATCGCCGGGGCCATGGCGGTGGCCGGCGCCTCGATCGACGCCGCCCGGATCTTCACGCTTAAGAACGGCATGGCGCTCGACGGCTTCTACGTGCGCGGCGCCGAGGGCGGCCCCTTCGACCGGCCGAAGCAGCTGGCGCGCCTCTCCGTGGCCATCGAGCAGACCCTCTCCGGGCGCCTCAAGCCGCTACAGGAGCTGGCCCGGCTGCGCTCGCCGATTCCCAGTCGGCTCCGGGTATTCCAGGTGCAGCCGCGGGTCCTGATCGACAACAAGGCCAGCGCCACGCACACGGTGATCGAGGTCAATTGCCGCGACCGGACCGGACTGTTGTATCGGGTGACCCTGGCGCTCACCAAGCTGCAGCTCATGATCCACAGCGCCAAGATCTCGACCTATGGAGAGCGCGCGGTGGACGTGTTCTACGTGCAGAACGCTCTGGGAGAAAAGATCGAGAACGAGACCAGGCTGAAGCGGATCCGCGAGAAGCTGCTCAAGGTCCTCGAGCAGCCCGACGAAAAGCCGGCCAAGACGCCGACGAAGAAGACGCCGGCGCACAAGCCCGAAAGGAAACCAGCCGCCAGAACCACGCGCGCCGCGGCCCGTTAGGCGGCCGGGTGGTCCTTCCTAAAACCGCCGCAATCTTCTAGATACTGCCGCCCATGGCGCTGTTTCGGAACTTTCTCACGGTCGGTGGCTACACCGCCCTCAGCCGGGTTCTGGGTCTGATCCGGGACATGCTCTTGGCGCCGGTTCTGGGCACTGGCGCAATTGCGGACGCCTTCTTCGTCGCCTTCAGGCTGCCCAATCTGTTTCGACGCCTGTTTGCCGAGGGGGCGTTTAATGCGGCCTTCGTGCCGTTGTTCGCCCGCCACCTGGAACAGGGCGGAGAGGCCGCGGCGAAGGCATTCGCGGAACAGGCACTGGCCGTGCTCTTAACCACTTTGCTGGCCTTCACCGCCGCATTCATGGCGGCCGTGCCCTGGCTGATGTACGTTCTAGCGCCAGGCTTTGCGGAGGATCCGGCCAAGTTCGACCTTGCCATCCAGCTCAGCCGAATCACCTTCCCCTATCTCCTGTTCGTTTCCTTGGTGGCGCTGTTCAGCGGCGTCCTCAATTCGCTTTACCGGTTTGCCGCAGCGGCCGCGGCGCCGGTTCTGCTCAACATTCTCTTCATCGCTGCGCTGGCGGTCGTCATTCCGCTCAGCGGGCAGCCTGGCCACGTCCTGGCCTGGACCGTGGCCTTGGCCGGTCTGGCGCAGTTCCTGATCCTTGCGGTCGCGGCGAGCCGGGCGGGCATGGCGCTCCGGCTGCCCCGCCCGCGCCTCACCGAAGGGGTCAAACGCTTTCTGAAGCTCATGGCGCCCGGGATGGTGTCGGCCGGAGTGCTCCAGTTCAACCTCCTGGTCGGCACGATCATCGCCTCGCTGGAGGCAGGGGCCGTTTCCAAGCTCTACTATGCGGACCGGATTTATCAGCTTCCGCTCGGGTTGATCGGCGTGGCGCTTGGGGTGGTGCTGCTGCCCGAGCTGTCGCGCAGCCTGCGCGGCGGCAACCCCCAGGCGGCCATCGCCAGCCTCAACAGGGGCATCGAGCTGTCGATGCTGTTCACCGTGCCGGCCACGGTCGCGCTTCTGGTCATGCCCTGGCCGATCGTGGTCGTGCTCTACGAACGTGGCGCTTTCGACCGCACGGCAAGCGACGTGACGGCGCTCGCCGTGGCGGCCTTCGCCTTCGGCCTTCCGGCCTATGTCCTGGTCAAGGTACTGCAACCGGCGTTCTTCGCGCGTGAGGACACGGTGACACCGCTCAAGGTCGCCGCGATATCGGTGGGTGCCAACGTCGTGCTTGCCATTGAGCGGTGTC
>JAOUCL010000429.1 GCA_029859805.1 Rhodospirillales bacterium
ATGACCGGCGTCTCCGGCGTCAAGTCGCGCAAGCTTTGGCAGGTGATGGACGCGGTCACCGTGACCAATCACGCCGACATCGAGTTCCTCGTGCTGGTCAACGAGAGGTTCTGGCAGGGCCTGCCCGAGAAGCATAGGGAGCTGATCGCGGCCGCCGGGCGCAAGGCCGAGATCGCGGTGCGCGACGACATGGCCCGGATCGAGCGCGAGGCCTACGCGGCCGCCAAGGCCGAGGGCATGGCCGTCGTGAAGCTGACGCCGCAAGAGATCGACCAGTGGCGCGCGGCGAGCGAGCCGGTGCGCAAGTCCTACCTGGAGGACTCGGGCGCGCTGGGCGCGCAAGTCATGAAGGCCGCGGAGCAGCTGCGCGCCGGCATGTGAGTCCGGCCCGGCAAAGGTGAACGGGCGGGCCGGCGGGGCCCGTCCGCGCCTTCCTTGCAGTGGAGCGCTGATCGATGATGGACCGGCTGTCGGGGCTGCTGGCGCGCGTGTCCGCCTGGGCCTTCTTCGTGGTCGGCCTAATGATCTGCTACGAGGTCGCGCTCCGCTACTTCTTCAACGCCCCCACGGTCTGGGCCGAGGAGATGAGCCGCTTCGTGCAGCTCTGGGCGACCTACCTGGCCGCCGCCTGGGCGCTGCGCCACCGCGAGCTGATCCGTATCGGCATCGTCACGGACCGGCTGCCGGCCGCGGCGCGGCGCTGGCTCGAGCTGTTCTCGCTTCTGGTGATCGCCGTGTTCTCGGGCGTCGCCGTCTGGTACGGCAGCTGGATCGCTTGGGACTCCGTGGTCCAGCACCGCACCACCTCGACCATGCTGGACGTGCCGGCGGTCTTGACCGAGGCGGCAATCCCGGTGGGCTTCACGCTGCTGGGCCTTCAGGCGCTGCTGGAGATGCCCCGGGTCTGGCGCGAGGGCGCCCCCGCGCCCACGGCGCCCGAGGCCCTGCATTGATCGCCGATGTCACGAGTCTCGGGAAGCCCCCCCACCCTAACCCTCCCCCGCGAGGGGGGAGGGAAATCGTACTGGACCGGTTGTTTCCCCCTCCCCCTCGATGGGGGAGGGACGGGGTGGGGGTGCCTGCCGAACAAGAAACCGGCCTTATCCCATGACAGCCGCGCTCGTCCTCGCCGGGCTCTTCGGACTGCTTTTCGCGGGGGTGCCGATCGCCTTCGCGCTCGGCGGGCTGGGACTCGCCATGCTCGTCCTGGGCGGCTTCTCACCGCTCATGGTGCCCCAGGCGCTCTATTCCAGCATCGACAACTTCATCCTTCTGGCCGTGCCGCTGTTCCTGCTCATGTCGAACATTCTCCTGAAGGGCGGCGTGGGGCGGGACCTCTTCGCGGCGGTGCAGTCCTGGGTCGGGCACCTGCCGGGCGGCCTGGCGGTCGCCACGATCGTGTCCTGCGCGATCTTCGCGGCGATTTCCGGGTCCTCCGTGGCCTGCGCGGCGACGATCGGCACGGTGGCGATTCCCGAGATGATCTCGCGCGGCTATCAACGGCCCTTCGTGCTCGGCCTGCTGGCGGCCGGCGGCACGCTCGGCATCCTTATCCCGCCCTCGATTCCCATGATCGTCTACGGCGTGATCACCGAGGAATCGATCATCGACCTGTTCCTGGCCGGCATCGGGCCGGGGCTGGTGCTTTCCGGCCTCTTCATCGCCTTCTCCATGGTCTACGCCCGCCTCTCGCCGGCCTATACCCCGTCGCCGCGCGCCACCTGGGCCGAACGCCGGGCCGCCACGCTCCGGGCCGTGCCCACGGTCGCCCTGGCCGCGCTCATCCTGGGCGGCATCTACGGCGGCGTCTTCACGCCGACCGAGGCCGCCGGGGTCGGCTTCCTGGCGGCGCTGGGTCTGACCGCGGGGCTGCTGCGCCGCCTCACCTGGGACGACCTCGGGGAGGCGGTCTTCGGGGCCATGAAGACCACGGTCACGATCTTCCTGATCCTCGCCGGGGCCAAGATCTTCGGCAAGGCGATCACGCTCTACCGCATCCCGCAGGACATCTCCTCGCTGATCGTCCAGACCGTGGACGAGCGGGTGTTCTTCGTTTTGATCGTCTGCGCGGTGCTGCTGGTCATGGGGCTGGTGCTGGAGGCGCTGTCGATGATGCTGATCATGGTGCCGGTGCTGAGCCCTGCGCTGGTCGCGCTGGCCATAGACCCGATCTGGTTCGGCGTGCTCTTCGTGATCATGGTCGAGTGCGCGCTGATCACGCCGCCGGTCGGCCTCAACCTCTATGTCATCCAGGCCGTCGGCAAGGCGCGCATGGGCGAGGTGACGGCCGGCGTCTGGCCGTTCATCCTGCTCCTGCTTGCGACCGTCGCGCTGATCTATGCCTTTCCGGGCCTGGCGCTCTATATTCCCTTCCAGCTCTGAAGAAGAGGACCTTGGCCATGACCGTGCCCGCCGAGAAGCTGCGCGCCCTGCTGGGCGAACCGGGGCTCAAGGTGATGCCGTGCTGTTTCGATGCGCTGTCGGCCAGGATGATCGAACGCGCCGGCTTTCCGCTCACCTTCATGAGCGGCTTTGCCGTCTCCGCCGCGCGCCTCGGCCTGCCGGACACGGGCCTGATCTCCTACGGCGAGATCCTGGACCAGGGGCGCAACATCTGCGCCGCGGTCTCGATCCCGGTGCTGGGCGACGCGGATACCGGCTATGGCAACGCGGTCAACGTCAAGCGCACGGTCCGCGGCTATGCCCAGGCCGGCTTCGCCTGCGCCATGATCGAGGACCAGCTCTGGCCCAAGCGCTGCGGCCACACCCGCGGCAAGCAGGTGGTCGAGCGCGCCGAGGCGCTGGCGCGCATAAAGGCGGCGGTGGACGCGCGCGCCGAGGGCGCCGATATCCTGGTCATGGCGCGCACCGACGCCCGCGCGACCGACGGCCTCGAGGAGGCGCTGTGGCGGGCCAAGGCCTTCGCGGAGCTGGGCGCCGACATCGTCTTCGTCGAGGCGCCGCACGACGAGGCGGAGATGGCGCGGGTCTGCGCCGAGGTGCCGGCGCCGCAGATGGCGAACATGGTCGAGGGCGGCGACACCCCGGTCCTGCCGCCCAAGCGCCTGGAAGCGCTCGGCTACCGCATCGCCGCCTACCCGCTGACCCTGCTCTCGGCCGCCATGAAGGCGATGGAGCAGGCGCTTTCCGAGATGGCCGCCGGGCGCCACCCCGACGCGCTCCTCAAGGACTTCGCGGCGCTGCGCGAGGCAGTCGGCT
>JAOUCL010000430.1 GCA_029859805.1 Rhodospirillales bacterium
CGCGGCGACGTTGCTGAGCGTGCCCTGGAGGGCCAGGCCGACGGCGAGGCCGGCCGCGCCGAGCACGGCGATCAGGCTTGCGGTCTGGACACCGAACTGATTGAGAACCGCCAGCACGGTGAAGATGATGACGAGGTATTTCGCGAGGCTCGCGAAGAACCCGCGCAGCGTCGCGTCGAACTTCTGGATCTTGCTGAGCGTCTTGTCGACCGCGCGGCGCGCCCAGCCGGCGAGGGTCCAGCCGATCACCAGGATGACGATCGCGCCCACCACGTCCAGTCCGTAGGTGGTGAGCAGCGATGTGACTTTGTTCAAGATTTCCTCAATGTTCGTTTGCATGTCCTAGCTCCATTTCGAAGGGTTTTCTTGGTTCTTCGTGCTTGCACCGTCCGGGCCTTGCCCTCGGAGACACGTTTGGCTGACCGGATCTCACCGGTCCCGGCGGCGCGCCAGGCGCGGCTTCGCCTGCCCCATCGCGGCGGCGAATTTCGCAGAGTCGCTGAAGACCGTCCGCAGCGCGTCGCGCGACGAGGCGAGCGTCCGGAACAGGACGGGATCGCCCTTTCGCACCAGCTTGAGCGTCCGGCCCATGAGGCGCGCGAAGCGCGCCATCAGCGCCTCGATGCTGTCGTCGCTCCGGCCCAAGTGATGGAGGCTGAAATCCTCGAGCAACCCGTCGAACTCCGCCTTCAGGGCGAGCTTGGTGAAGAGGCCCACCGAGTCGGTCTTTCTGAGGCGCAGCTCGAGAGACTTGAGATTGAGTTTTTCGCTCGGCGCCTCGGCATAAGCCACGGCGAACTGGTTTTGCCACAGGGGGTGGCCTGCCAGGGCGCGGTCCGCCAAGCCGGCCATCGTCGACATCGTGACAGCGATAACGAGGACCGCGTATCCAGGTGCGGCGGTTTTCATGTAGCGGTCCCTTTCACATTCACTTGTCTGCATGGACTCCGCGGTCTCGGCCGGCCCTAGAAACAAAGGCGTGCGGGTGCGCGGCCTGCGCAATAAGTCCTCCGCGGGCTGCCGGTTCTGTGACGGCCATCACAATCGGATCGATTTTATCCAAATGCCGGAGAGCGGCCGGACGCATACAGGTCGCCCGGGCCGGTTCCGCCGGCGCGCCACAGGCGCGACAGGCGGGTACGAATCGGGTATCAAGGCGACCATGTCGGCGAAGACCTCCCCTCCGATTCCGAGCGGCCGAAAGGCGCCCGCAGAGGCGCCCCCTGCGCCGCGCGTTTCGCCCACGGACCTCGCCGTCCTGTTCAGCCTTCCGCTGCTGTTCGCCGTCTCCTGGCTCTTGCCCGAGGGGCTGTGGCGGCGGTTCTGCCGGTCCGCCGGCCCCCTGGCCGTGCCCATGCTGGCAGGCGACCCGAAGAGGGTGCTCGGGGTAATGCGGCGAACCCTGGGCGGCCGCCCGCTCGGCCGGTCCGCCGAAGCGATCCTGAGCGAGCTGGCCGGCGAGCAGGTTCTGACGATCCTCCAGCTGCTCAGGGACCATCGCCCGGGCGGCTGGAGACCCGAGATCCGGCTGGCCGGCCTGGAGCACGTCGAGGCGGCGCTGGGACGGAGTCACGGCGCGATCTTATGGGTCGGCTTCTCCGTCTACGGCGACCTGGTCGCCAAGATGGCGTTTCACCAGGCGCGGCTGGCCGTCAGCCACTTGAGCCGCGCCAGCCACGGCTTTTCGGGGACCCGCTTCGGCATGCGCGTCCTGAACCCGATCCAGACCGCGGTCGAGGACCGCTATCTGGGCGAGCGCGTCCTGCTGTCGCCGACTGGCGCGACCGCGGCTTTGGAGACTCTTGCTGCACGTCTTGCCGACAACCGCGTCGTAACCTTCACGGTGCACCGGAACGCCAAGCGGCCGGTGGTCGTACCCTTCCTCGAGGGCGAGATCTTCCTGGCGCCAGGCGCGCCGCTGCTGGCCCTCAAGACGCAGGCGGCCCTGCTCCCGGTCTTCGCCTTCCGCGACGAGGCGGGCGTCCACACGGTGACGATAGAAGCGCCGCTCGAGGTGCCGCGAGACCTGCCGAAACAAGACGTCACGCAGAGCGTCGGCCGGCAATACGCCGCGCGGCTCGAGCCCTACGTGCTCGAACACCCCGGCCAGTGGCGCGGCTGGCTGCACCTCTGAAGGTTTTCAGCGGCGCCCGCCCGAGGCCAGGCGCTTCAACAGCGAGCGGCCTTCGCCGTGCTGCCAGGCGACGAGGCCGGGCAGGCTGACCAGCAACTCGCGGGCGCGCGTGGCGAGCGAGACCGCCAGCATGAACTCCGGCGACAGCCCCAGAAGGCCGCCCAGCACGACGTAGCCGCCCTCCTGCACGCCCCAGCCGCCCGGCACGACGAAGGCGGCCCCGCGCAGGGCGCCGGTCAGGCTCTTCAGCATCAGCGCTTCCCAGAGCGTGATCGGAAAACCCATGAAATAGGCGGCCAGCCAGACCTCGGCGGTCAGCGCGACGCGCGACAGAAGCCGGATGGCCGAGGCCAGCAGGATCCGGCCAGGCCGGCGGTAGAGCGCCCGAATCATCCCGTCGAGATCGGCGGCGCCGGCGGCGAGGCCCTCGGACGCATGCGCCTTGCCGAAGACCTTTGCGAGAAACCCGAAGGTGCCGGCATGCTGGACGAAGATGAACCCGCCGACTCCCGCGGCGAGCAGCGCGGAGGCGATCAGCGCCCCGGCGACGAGTTCCCCGTCGGCCTCGATCCAGACCAGGATCGCGATGCCGATCAGGCCCCAGAGGACCAGCGAGATCGCCTGCACGGTCTTGTCGACGACGACCGAGGCGCCGGCATCCCTGCCGCCCACGCCCGCCTGCATCAGGACGCGAACCTTGACGACCTCGCCGCCGAGGCTGGCCAGCGGCAGCAGCATGTCGACCGACAGTCCCATCCACATGGCGCGCAGGGCCGCGGCGAAGCCGGGCGCCTGGCCGGGCGCGAAGAGCAGTCCCCACGACCAGGCCGCGAGCACCAGATGGGGCAGGAAGGCCAGCGGCAGCAGGAGAAGGCCCGCGCCCAGCGAGACCAGGGCGGCGCCGATCGTCCCGAAGCCCTGCCACGCCACCAGGAGGGTGGCGGCGGCCAGCCCGGTGAGCAGCCCGATCGCGGTCAGGATCTTCATCATGGCGCGCGCAGTGGACCCGGAAACGCAGCCTGCCGCAAGGCGTCATCGATGGCCGATCGAATCCGCCACTTTGCAA
>JAOUCL010000159.1 GCA_029859805.1 Rhodospirillales bacterium
GGAAGCGCCCGGTCAGCGCGACGCGGCGGAACTCGAGGGCCTGCGGGTCGGCGATCTCGCGGGGCAGATCGATGGCCGGCGCAATGCTGCGCGTCTCGCGCTCGGCAATTCGGGCTTGCTTCCACTCCAGGCGCTGGAGTTGCCAGGTCCCCAGGCCGATCAGCGTGGCGAGCATAGGTAGAGTGAAGAGCGTCGGCCAGAAGGCCGGCCGGAAGCGCCAGCGGCGGGCGCGCTCAGTCATAGCTCTGGGTGCCGCCCTCGCTGGCCTTGTGATGAAACTGCAGGGCGATGAGCAGGCCTTTCAGGGGCCTGAGCAGGCCGAGCGCGCCGCCCAGGATCACGGCCGGCCAGATCGCCAGGTGGACCCAGGGCGGCGGGGCCACCTTGGCCTCGAGCAGCAGGGCCAGCGGCACGACGAGGAAGCCCAGGATGAAGATGATGAAGACCGCCGGCCCGTCGCCGCTGTCCGCCTTGCCGAGGTCGAGCCCGCAGACGGCGCAACGCTCGGCCACCGTGAGATAGCCGTCGTAGAGCGGCCCCCGGCCGCAGCGCGGGCACTTGCAGGCGAGGCCGGCGGCGATCGGCGAGACGCGCGGATGGTTGGGCGGTTCGCTCACCCCGTCTCCCATTGCCGGGCCCGGTTCAGGAACCCCACAAGTAGACGCAGAAGAACAGGAACAGCCACACCACGTCGACGAAATGCCAGTACCAGGCCGCCGCCTCCAGGCCGAAGTGGTGATCCGGCTTGAAATGGCCCTTCCAGGCGCGCACCAGGCAGACCGCCAGGAAGCAGGTGCCGATGATCACGTGAAAGCCGTGGAACCCGGTCGCCATGAAGAAGGTCGAGGGATAGATGCCGTCCGTGAAGCCGAAGGGCGCGTGGACGTACTCGTAGGCCTGGAACCCGGTGAAGATGGCGCCCAGCAGCACCGTAAGCGCCAGTCCCTGCACCGCGCCTTTGCGGTTGCCCTTGCGCACCTCGTGGTGCGCCCAGGTCACCGTGCAGCCGGACGTCAGCAGGATCAAGGTGTTCAGAAGGGGAATGCCGAAGGGATCGAAGACCGCGATCCCCTCCGGCGGCCAGGTGAAGCCGGTGGCCTCCACCGGAAACAGCGAGGCGTTGAAGAAGGCCCAGAAGAAGGCGGCGAAGAACATCACCTCCGAGGCGATGAACAGCGCCATGCCGTAGCGCAGGCCGATCTGCACGATCGGCGTATGGAAGCCCTGGAAGGTCGCTTCCTTCACCACGTCGCGCCACCAGACGACCATGGTGAGCAGCACCAGCGCGACTCCGACCGGCACCAGCCAGGGCGTGACGTCGTGCATCAGCAGCACGACCCCCACGAACAGCGTCCCGGCCGCGAACGCGCCGAGAAGCGGCCAGGGGCTGGGGTCGACCAGATGGTAGGGGTGGTGGGCCTCGTGGCCCTGCGCCGGTGCTTCGCTCATCTTCAACCTCTCCTGAAAACCGCGTTGTTCTCGTCTATCAGTCTATCTCGGCCTTGCGCCGCTCGGCGAAGGCCTGTTCCCGCGCCGCACCGGCAGCCTCCGCGGGCGCCCCGTCCGGGTCGCCGAGGCTGCGGAAGAAGGTGTAGGACAAGGTTATCGCCGTCACCTCGTCCAGATTTCGGTCCTCCAGGATCGCCGGATCGACGAAGAAGGAAACGCCCAACCGGGCCGTTTCGCCGGGCGCCAGCTTCTGCTCGTCGAAGCAGAAGCATTGGACCTTGTTGAAGTACTGCCCGGCCTTGAGCGGAGTCACGTTGAAGGTCGCCACCCCGCTCACCGTCCGCGCGGACAAATTCTCGGCGCCGTAGAATACGAGGCCCGGCTCGCCGACCCTCAAGGTCACCTCGCGCTGCTCGGGCCAGAAACGCCACGGCAGGTCGCGGTTGACATCGGCGTTGAAGCGAACCTTGAACAGCCGCTGGCCGGCCTCGGCCGGCGGGCTTTCGGCCACCTGGGTCGTGCCGCCGAAGCCGGTCACCTGACAGAACAGCCGGTACAAGGGCACCGCCGCGAAGGCGAGCCCGACCATGCCGAAGGCAAGGCCGCCCAGCATCAGGGCGACCGTGGCGTTCCGGGTTCGCCGGGGTCTGCTGTGCATGCTGTGCATGTCCGCCGGCATGGCCTCAGCCGCCTCCCATGCGCACGATGGACACCAGGTAGACGAGCACCACGAACGCGGCCAGAGCCGCGGCCAGGGTCAGGTTCCTGGCCCGCCGGTGGCGCTGACCGTCGCCGCCCTTGTCCTGCTCGCTCATGGCCCGTATCACCCCGCGAGCCCGGCCGCGAAGCCCGGCGCCCGGTCGACGATCAGCAGCGCGAAGAGCGCGAACAGGTAGAGAATGGAGAAGCCGAACATGCGCCGCGCCGCGCCGTCGCCGTGGTCGCGCCGCACCCGGAGCGCCGAAAGCACGAAAAGCCCGCCCAGAACCGCCGCCGCCGCGCCGTAGGCCGGGCCCGCAAGACCGATGAAGGCCGGCGTCAGGGCCAGCGGAAAGAGCAGCAGGGTGTAGATCAGGATCTGCCGCCTGGTCGCGGCCTTGCCGGCGACGACCGGCAGCATGGGCACGCCGGCCTTGGCGTAGTCGCCCTCGCGATAGAGCGCCAGCGCCCAGAAGTGCGGCGGCGTCCACATGAATACGATCAGGAACAGCACGACCGATTCCAGGCTCACCGTGCCGGTCGCCGCGGCCCAGCCGATCATCGGCGGAAAGGCGCCGGCCGCGCCGCCGATGACGATGTTGTGCGGCGTCCTGCGCTTCAGCCAGACCGTATAGACCAAGACGTAAAACCCCTCGGCCAGCGCCAGCAGCGCGGCGGCGGTCCAGTTGACGGCTAGGCCCATGAGCATGACCGCGAAGAGGCCGAGGACCACGCCGAAGGCGAGCGCCTCGGCCGCCGGCACCCGGCCGGCGGGGATCGGTCGGGCCCGGGTGCGCTGCATCACCGCGTCGATGTCCCGATCGTACCACATGTTGACGGCGCCGGCCGCGCCGGCCCCGACCGCGATGCAGAGCACCGCGACGGCCGCGAGCACCGGATGCAGGGAACCGGGCGCCACGATCAGGCCGGCGAAACCCGTGAATACCACGAGCGACATGACCCGCGGCTTGAGCAGGGCGATGTAGTCGCCGACCCGGGCGCCGCCGCCGCTCAGAGCGGCGGGCGCGGATCGGGCGGTCATCTCCAGCGAAGTGTCGGTCACGGTCGTTACGCGTCCCCAACCCTGTTGACGCCACCCCTCCCGGAGAGGCGGCGTCAACAGGGCTACTTGATTTGCGGCAGCACCTCGTAGGAGTGGAACGGCGGCGGCGAGGCAACCGTCCACTCCAGGGTCGTCGCCCCTTCGCCCCAGTAGTTCTCGGCCACGCGCCGGCCCGCCGCGAGCGTGTAGAGCAGCACGACGACGAAGAACAGGGTCGAGGCCAGGGAAAGGTACGAGCCCATGGACGACACCCAGTTCCAGTCCCAATAGGCGTCCGGATAGTCGATGTAACGCCGCGGCATGCCGGCAAGACCCAGGAAGTGCTGGGGGAAGAAGGTCAGGTTGACCCCGACGAAGGTGGTCCAGAAGTGCAGCTTGCCGGCCCACTCCGGATATCTGCGGCCGGACATCTTGCCGAGCCAGTAGTAGATCCCGGCGAAGATGCCGAAGACCGCGCCCAGGCTCAGCACGTAGTGGAAGTGCGCCACGACGTAGTAGGTGTCGTGCAGCGGCAGGTCCATGCCGGCATTGGCTAGCACCACGCCGGTGACGCCGCCCAGGGTGAACAGGAAGATGAATCCGATCGCCCAGAGCATCGGCGTGTCGAAGCGGATCGACCCGCCCCACATGGTGGCGATCCAGCTGAAGATCTTCACGCCGGTCGGCACCGCGATGATCATCGTCGCGGCGGTGAAATAGGCCCGCGTGTCGACGTCCAGGCCCACGGTGTACATGTGGTGCGCCCAGACGATGAAGCCGACGAAGCCGATCGAGACCATGGCGTAGGCCATGCCGAGGTAGCCGAACACGGGCTTGCGGCTGAAGGTCGAGACGATCTGGCTGACGATGCCGAAGGCCGGCAGGATCATGATGTAGACCTCGGGGTGCCCGAAGAACCAGAACAGGTGCTGGAACAGGATCGGGTCGCCGCCGCCCGCCGCCTCGAAGAAGGTGGTGCCGAAGTTGCGGTCGGTCAGCAGCATCGTGATCGCGCCGCCCAGAACCGGCAGGGCGAGCAGCAGCAGGAAGGCCGTGATCAGCACCGACCAGACGAAGAGCGGCATCTTGTGCAGCGTCATGCCCGGCGCGCGCATGTTGAAGATCGTCGTGATGAAGTTGATCGCGCCCAGGATCGACGACGCGCCGGCCAGGTGCAGGGCGAAGATCGCCATGTCGACCGAGGGCCCTGGATGGCCGAGCGACGACGACAGCGGCGGATAGATCACCCAGCTCGTGCCCGCGCCCTGGCCGACGAAGGCCGAGCCGAGCAGCAGGAAGAAGGACGGCACGAGCAGCCAGAACGAGATGTTGTTCATGCGCGGGAAGGCCATGTCCGGCGAGCCGATCATCAGCGGCACGAACCAGTTGCCGAAGCCGCCGATCAAGGCCGGCATGACCACGAAGAACACCATGATCAGGCCATGGGCGGTGATGATCACGTTCCACAGCTGCCCGTTGGGCTCGCCGTCCGTGAGCAGGTACTGGACGCCCGGATCCTGCAACTCGAGGCGCATGATGAGCGAGAAAAGGCCGCCGATGATCCCGGCGATCACCGCAAAGCCCAGGTAGAGGGTGCCGATGTCCTTGTGGTTCGTCGAACAGAACCAGCGCACGAAGAAGCCGGGCGTGTGGTCGTAGTGCCCGTGGCCCTGGGCCTCGGTCGTTCCTTCAGCCATATCAGTCGTTCCCCCCAAGCTCTTCACCGGTGGCGGCGAGCCGCACCGGCGCCGCGGGATCGGCCACGTCGGCGGGCTCGTCCACGCCTGCGAATTCTTCTTTTGCCTGCTCGACCCATTTGGCGAAGGCCTCCTTGGAGACCGCCTTGATCATGATCGGCATGTATGAATGCCCGGTGCCGCAGATCTCCGAGCACTGGCCATAGTAGGTTCCTTCGCTGTTGATCTGCACCCAGGTCTCGTTGACCCGCCCGGGCACCGCGTCCAGCTTGAGGCCCATCGAGGGCATCGCGAAGGAATGAAGAACATCGCTCGCCGTCACCAGGATGCGGATCCGGGTATCGACCGGTAGCACGACGGCGGTGTCGGTCTGCAGCAGGCGCGGCTGCCCGGCTTCGAGATCCTCGTCCGCGACCATGTAGGCGTCGAAGGTGAAGTCGCCGTGATCCGGATACTCGTAGGACCAGTACCACTGGCGGCCGATCGCCTTGAGCGTCATCTCGGCGTCCTCGACGCGGTCTGCGTAGTAGAGCAGCTTGAACGACGGGACCGCGATGGCCACCAGGATGATCACCGGCACCACGGTCCAGATCACCTCGATCACGGTGTTGTGCGTGGTCTTCGAGGGCGTCGGGTTGCGCTTCTCGGAATAGCGCCACATGACGTAAACCAGCAAGCCCAGAACGAAGATCACGATCAACGTGATGATCCACAGCAGGAGATCATGGAACGATTGAATTCGCTCCATCGTCGGCGAAGCGGCCGGTTGGAAGCCGATCTGCCCAGGCTGCGGCTGGCCCGCGAGAAGTCGCCCGGACAGGGCCACCGCTGTTCCGAGGGTCGCCGTAATGATGGCCGCCGCGGCGGCAAGTTTCTTGAAAATCGCCATTCCCCATCTCGTTTTTTTCGGTGCGGGACGCACCCTGCCCGTGCAGGAGGTCATCGAGGCCCAGTACCGAAATGCCCCAACCTGCGAGCGGAATCCCCCGCGAAATTTGGCGCAACCTAACTCAAGTCGCTTAACCCCACAAGAGTCCTGGATTATGCGACGCATTCACATTCAGAATTATTGATATGTCATGACGACGCGCTTGCCAAGAGAGGAATTCAACCCCCGCCGAACGATTTCGCGCCAGGGGCTGTTAACTAATTAGAGAAGGATTGCGGGCACGATTCGGCTCAGGTCTTTACCAACCGCGAGAAACGCCATGTCCGATCAGGATACCCTGCCCAACCAGGA
The DNA here is from genome assembly GCA_029859805.1 of Rhodospirillales bacterium. GTDB lineage: Bacteria > Pseudomonadota > Alphaproteobacteria > Kiloniellales > JAKSDN01 > CAMYKD01. Next base: position 6,128 of record JAOUCL010000159.1, read on the forward strand.
TAGCGACCAGATGCTCGACGTGCGGACGCTCTACAGCGAGGTCATGTCGGCCTGTCTGGAGTCCGATGCCGAGGCGGTCGACGTGCTCGTGGCGCTTACGCTCGTACTGAGGGACCTGGCGCTCAGGTACCACGGCCCGGATGCCGCGCGCAGCCGTTCCGTGGACGCCCTGGACCACAGCTTCGCGCTCGACCCGCCGGTTTGGCCGAGCGGCACGGTGCACTAAGGGTCTGGAACGGACCCTAAGCCCGCTCAGCTCTTTCCCGCCGCCCGGTCGCCAGCGACCATCCGGCGGATGCGCTTCACGCCCAGCCACACGACAAGCAGGACCGCCGGCACCGCGAGGCCCGCGACCAGGTCCGGATCGACCGGCAGGCCGCGGCTCTTGACCGCCTTCGCCAGGTAGGCGACCAGGCCGACCAGGTAGTAACTGATGGCAACCACGGAAAGGCCTTCGACGGTCTGCTGCAGGCGCAACTGGAGGCGGGCCCTGCGGTCCATGGACGAGAGCAGTTTCTGGTTCTGTGCCTCCACCTCTATGTCCACCCGCGTGCGTAGCAGTTCGCTGGCCCGCGCCACGCGCGTCGACAACCTGTCGACCCGCTCGGCCACCGCCTCGCAGGTCCGCACGGCAGGCGTCAGGCGCCGCTCCATGAACTCGCCGAGCGTCTGAGTGCCCTCGATCCGCTGCTCGCGCAGCTCCTCGATGCGCCGCCGGACCAGGGCGTAGTAGGCCCGCGTCGCGCCGAAACGGTAGGCGGTGGCCGCGGCGATCTTCTCGACCGTCGCCGAGATGCCGGTCAGCTCGGCGAGCAGCCGGCGCTCGTCCGCGAGGTCCGTAATCTCGGACAGACGATCCGTGATCGGGGTCAGCCGGTCGCGCGCCTGGCTCAGGTCCCGGCTCGCGGATTTGGCCAGCGGGAACGACAGCAACGCCATCATGCGGTAGGCCTCGACCTCGCACAGCCGCTGCACGACGCGGCCCGCCTGGGCCGGCCTGAGCGAGCGGTCGCGAACCAGCGCGCGGCCATAGCCGGCGGCGTCCATGGCGAAGTCCATCCAGACCTCGGCCGCCCCGCCGGACACACGGCTGCCGGCAAAGTTCTCGGCGGAGAGCAGCCCGGCCAGCTCGTCCGCCGCCGGCTCGGGAGTCCCGACGCCCAGCAGCTCGACCCGCAGGGCGACCAGAAGCTCGCCCGGCAAGCCCTCCAGCCAGTCCCGCGGCACCTCGTCGATCGCCGCCTCGGAGAACGGCGCGCCGTCCTGCGGACCATGCCGGAAAAAGCTGTAGCTCGAGAATTCGCTGTGCCGTTCCCACTTGAAACGAAACGCCCCGAAGTCCGCCATAGCGTGGGTCGCGCCGGGCTCCGGAGGCGCCTGGCCGAAGCGCTCGAACAAGGCGCCGACCTTGGCCAGGTCGCCGGTCGCGCCGGCCTCGCCGGACAGCATGGCGAGGTAGCAGACGCGCTCCGGCGCCTCGAGCCGGGCAAAGGGCCGGGCGTGCACCTCGGCGGTGAGCGCCGCCCTGAGCGGATGGTCCTGAAGTCCTTTCGGCATGGCCCGCCTTGCTCCACCCCTCGTGCCGGCCGGCGCGCTTTGGCTCTTGATCCTGGTTTTCCGGCCTGGGATCGCCATATTAGAGTGCAATTTCCTCGCACCGCCAGCCCAGACTGGAGTCTTCCATGAGCCATATGGCCGCCACCGACGAGATCTTCTTCAACCGCGCCGGGCTCGACCGGCAACGGCTCGAGTCCCTGGTCGACGAAGCCTTGGCAGGCGCCGACGACGGCGAGCTGTTCCTGGAGTACCGGCAGTCGGAGGGTCTGTCCTACGACGACGGCCGCCTGAAGAGCGCCAGCTTCGACACCATGCAGGGCTTCGGCCTGCGCAGCATCGCCGGCGAGGCGGCCGGCTATGCCCATTCCAGCGAGCTCTCCGAAGCGGCGATCAAGCGCGCCGCCCAGACCGTGACGGCGGTCCACCGCGGCCGCGGCGGCGTCATGGCCGGGCCGCCCGCCGGCACCAACACGCTGCTCTACAGGGACGACAACCCGCTCGGCCTCGAGCCCTTCGAGGCCAAGGTCAAGCTGCTGGAGGACATCGACGCCTACGCCCGCGCCAAGGACCCGCGCGTGCGCCAGGTCCGGGCCTCGATCAGCGGCGAATGGCAGGCGCTGCAGATCCTGCGCGCCGGCGGCGAACGCGCGGCCGACATCCGGCCCCTCGTGCGGCTCAACGTCTCGGTCGTGGTCGGCGAGGACGAGCGCATGGAGAGCGGCAGCTACGGCGGCGGCGGGCGCATCTCCTACGCACGGCTGATGCAGCCCGACTACTGGCGGGCGGCGGCCGACGAGGCCCTGCGCACGGCGCTGGTCAACCTGGACTCGGTCGCCGCGCCGGCCGGCGAGATGCAGGTCGTGCTCGGCCCCGGCTGGCCCGGCATCCTGCTGCACGAGGCGATCGGCCACGGCCTGGAGGGCGACTTCAACCGCAAGAAGACCTCGGCCTTCTCGGGCCTGATGGGCAAGAGGGTCGCGGCGCCCGGCGTCACCGTGGTCGACGACGGCACCCTGGCCGACCGGCGCGGCTCGCTCACGATCGACGACGAGGGCACGCCCGCGCAGTGCACCACGCTGATCGAGGACGGAGTCTTGACGGGCTACATGCAGGACCGCCAGAACGCGCGCCTCATGGGCATGGCGCCCACCGGCAACGGCCGGCGCGAGAGCTATGCCTGCATCCCCATGCCGCGCATGACCAACACCTACATGCTGAACGGCAAGCATGCGCCTGAGGAGATCCTGCGTTCGGTCAAGAACGGGCTCTACGCGGTCCAGTTCGGCGGCGGCCAGGTCGACATCACCTCGGGCAAGTTCGTGTTCTCCTGCACAGAGGCCTACCTGGTCGAGGACGGCAAGATCGGGCCGGCGGTCAAGGGCGCGACCCTGATCGGCAACGGCCCGGACGTGCTCACCAAGGTCGCCATGATCGGCGACGACATGGCGCTCGACACCGGCATAGGTACCTGCGGCAAGGAGGGCCAGGGGGTGCCCGTCGGCGTCGGCCAGCCGACCATGCTGATCGACGGCCTCACCGTGGGCGGCACGGCGGCGTGACTGGTGAGGTGTGCCGCCGGCAACCTGACGATTCTGGAGCAAGTTCCTTACCACTGAACGGCCTCGGACCGCGCCCCTGATCCGGGCATTTCGCGGCGCGTAGACGAGAACCGGATCCGCGGCCGGCCAAAAGACGCGCTTCGCCGGGGGCCTTGGCGCCGCCTGGGGTGCCGCGCATGACGGCCCAAGCCGGAGATCCGAGCCCGCTTGCACCGTGTTCCCCGAAAGCCACGGTCGGTCCAGATCGCTCGGTCGATTGCTGTAGATCAATGACTCGCGGAAGATTTCTTCTCTAACTGGTTGCACAATCCTTGATAGTGCGAACCAACCAGGAGGAGAGGTTATGATCAGAAAATACATTCTCGGAGCCTGGGCTTCGGCCACGATCCTCATCTGCTCCACGGCTGCCGTCGCCGAACTGACCCCGGTCGAGCAACTGGGCAAGGAGTTGTTCTTCGACAAGATCTCGGATCCCCCGTGGATGCCCTGTGCCGAGTGCCACGCGCCCGAGACCGGCTGGACCGGCCCCGTCGCGGGCATCAACATCCACGGCGCCGTCTACCGGGGCGCGGTGCCGGTGCGCTTCGGCAACCGCAAGCCGCCGAGCGCGGCCTATGCCACCTTGAGCCCTATCTTTTACTTCGACCGGCGCGAGAAACTCTTCGTCGGCGGCAACTTCTGGGATGGCCGGGCGACCGGCGAGCGGCTGGGCAACCCGGCGGCCGATCAGGCGCTGGGCCCCTTCCTGAACCCGGTCGAGCAGAACAACCCCAGCAAGCAGGCCGTTTGCGAGCACGTCGAAGATTCGAAATATGCTCCGCTGTTCGAGATGGTCTGGGGGCCGGGCTCCCTGAATTGCAGCGCCGCGGGCGTCGATCTCATGTACGACCGGATCGGTCTTTCCATTGCCGCCTATGAAGACTCGAGCGAGGTCAACCAGTTTTCCTCCAAGTTCGACCTCTACATGATGGGGAAGGCGGAGTTCACCGCGCAGGAGGCCAGGGGGTGGGAACTGTTCAACGGCAAGGCGATGTGCGCGGCCTGTCACCCCGCCCCGCTGTTCACCGACTTCACCTATGATAACCTCGGCGTGCCGAAGAACCCCGAGAACCCGTTCTACGACATGGACGAGGTGTTTCTCGACGACGGCAGCCCGATCAACCCCGAGGGACGCGACTGGGTAGATCCGGGCCTGGGCGGGTTCCTGGCGAACCATCCGGACCCGAAGTGGGCCGACAAGGCCGAAGAGAACAAGGGCAAGCACAAGGTGCCGACGCTCAGAAACGTCGACAAGCGCTATGGCGAGGGGTTCCCCAAGGCCTATGCCCACAACGGCTACTTCAAGAGCCTCAAGTCGATCGTGAACTTCTACAACACCCGCGATGTCACGCCCGCCTGCCCCGATCCCTTCACGACGGAAAAGGACGCCTTGGCGGACGACTGCTGGCCAGGACCGGAAGTGCCCGAGAACGTCAACGATGACGAGCTGGGCGACCTCGGCCTGACGCCGGACGAGGAGGATGCGCTCGTCGCCTTCATGTCGACTCTCTCGGACGGCTTCACGGTCGAGGAGAAGACAAAGTAGCTCGGGAATGCGGAGAGTGCGTGCCGTGGTCCGGCACGCACTCTCTTTGCCTCGCCGTTTTGCGCTGCCCTCTTGACATTTCGGTGCAAGCCGGATGCGGCCGTTACATAGGCCGCCACACCTACTGCGCCGCGACCGCCTCGATCTCGACCAGCCAGTCGGGGTGCGCCAGGCCGGCGACGATGACCAGGGTCGAAGCCGGCTGGGCGCCGTCCAGGAGAGCATCGCGCACCTCGCGGAACAGGCC
>JAOUCL010000431.1 GCA_029859805.1 Rhodospirillales bacterium
CGCCCGTCTGGCCCACCCGACCGTCTACGTGCGCCAGACGGGCGAGGGGTCCTTTCTCCTCGGCGATTCCCACGAGGACGTCGGCTTCGACGAGGGCACCACGCCCGAAGCGATGACCTTTATCGCCCGGCGCTCGCTCGACTTCTTTCCCTTTCTGGCCGAACTGCCCGTGGTCCGGGTCTGGGGCGCGCTCAGGGTCATGACCCCGGACGGCTTCCCGGTCTACGACCTCTCGCGCGAGCATCCGGGCGCGTTCAGCGCAGCCTGCCACAGCGGCGTCACGCTGGCCGCGGCGCACGCCGAGCGCCTGGCCGGCTTCGTCGCTGAGGGCGCGCTGCCGGCGGAGTTCCAAGGCTTCTCAGCGGACAGGTTCGATGTTCAAGAAGCTGCATGACGACGGCGCCGCACGGGTCACCGTGACCATCGACGGCCAAGCGGTCCAAGTCCCGGCGGGCGAGACCGTGGCCGCCGCGGCCCTGATCCACGGCCTGCAACCGTTTCGCACCAGCGCGGTCTCGGGCGCACCGCGCGCGCCCTTCTGCATGATGGGGGTCTGCTTCGACTGCCTGGTCGAGATCGACGGCACGCCGAACCGCCAGGCCTGTCAGGTCCGGGTTGCCGAGGGCATGGCGATCAGGCGCCAGGACGGCGCCGGCGAAACCGCGCCATGACCGCGCGCCACGAGCTCGCCGTGATCGGCGCCGGGCCGGCCGGCCTGGCCGCGGCCGCGACGGCGGCCGAACTGGGCCTGGAGGTCGCGCTCTTCGACGACCAGCCGGCGCCCGGCGGCCAGATCTACCGCGGCGTGGAAAAGACGCCGCTCGTCGACCCGGCGGTGCTCGGCGAGGACTACCGGCGCGGCGACGGCCTGGCCGAGGCCTTCCGGGCGAGCGGCGCGGCCTATCATCCCTCCTGCGGCGTCTGGTTGCTGACGCCCGAGCGCGAGATCGGGCTGCTCGACAACGGCCGGGCGCGCTTCGTGACGGCCGGGCGCGCGATCATCGCCGGCGGCGCCATGGAGCGCCCCGTGCCGTTTCCCGGCTGGACCCTGCCGGGGGTGATGACCGCTGGGGCCGGACAGATCCTCCTGAAGTCGGCTGGCATCGTGCCCGAGAAAGGGGTCGTGCTCGCGGGAACCGGGCCGCTGCTGCTGCTGCTCGCCGCCCAGTACCTGCGCGCCGGGGTGCGGATCGCGGCGCTGCTCGACATGACGCCGACAGCGAACACCCTGCGCGCATTGCCCCACCTGCCGGCGGCACTGTCCGCGTTCGGCACGCTGGCCAAGGGCCTGGCGCTGAAGCGCGAGATCCGCCGCGCCGGCGTCCGCGTCGTCAAGGGCGTCACGAGCCTGCGCGCGCTCGGGGAGGCGCGCCTCGAGGCGGTCGTCTACGAGGCCGGCGGGCGCGAGCAGAGGCTCGACAGCGAGCTGTTGCTGGTCCACTTCGGCGTGATCCCGGACAGCAACACGACCCGCTCGCTCGGCGTCCGTCACCTTTGGGACAGCCGGCAGCTCTGCTGGCGTCCCGCCGTCGATGCCTGGGGCAACACCGACGTTGAGGGCTTTGCCGTCGCGGGCGACGGCGCCGGGATCGGCGGCGCCCTGGCGGCCGAGCAGGCCGGGCGGCTGGCAGCGCTGGAGGCGGCGCGCGCGCTCGGGCGCATCGAGGCCGCCGAGCGGGACCGCAGGGCCGCGCCGGCGAGAGCAGCGCTGGCGAAGGAATTGCGCGTGCGGCCTTTCCTGGACGCGCTGTTCCAGCCGGCGCCCGAGCTGATCTCCCGGCTGGACGACGACACGGTGGTCTGCCGTTGCGAGGAAGTGACCGCCGGGCAGATCCGCGAGGCGGTCGGCCAGGGCTGCACCGGGCCCAACCAGCTGAAGTCCTTCACCCGCTGCGGCATGGGCCCGTGCCAGGGCCGCCAGTGCGGCACCACGGTCTCGCAGCTGATCGGCCACACCCTCGGCCGCCCGGTCGAGGAGATCGGCGCCTACCGCATCCGGCCGCCGCTCAAGCCGATCAGCCTGACCCAGCTCGCGGCATTGGACGGGGAGGGGGCGGCGGCGGCTTGACCCCGGACGCCATGCTTCGAGACGCCGCCTGCGGCGGCTCCTCATCCTTCGACAGGCTCAGGATGAGGATTTCTATTTAAGAAAATCAATCTCTTGCCTCATGCTGAGCTTGTCGAAGCATGAGGAGCGCTCGAAGAGCGAGTCTCGAAGGAGAGGCCATGAGTCACGGCTATCGAGATTTGGTAATTGACGCCGTCGTCGTCGGCGGTGGCCTCCACGGATGCTCGGCGGCGCTGCAGCTGGCGCTGCGCAATCAGCGCTGCCTGGTGATCGAGAAGGACACGGTGGGCCGACACGCCTCGGGCGTGAACGCCGGCGGCGTGCGGCGCCTGGACCGCGACCCGGCCGAAATCCCGCTCTCCGTCGCCGCCATGGAGATGTGGTGGCGTATCGCCGAGCTGGTCGGCGACGATTGCGGCTTTCGCCTGTCCGGCCAGATCAAGATCGCGGAAAACGAAACGGAGCTGGCTGTCCTGGAGGAGCGCGCCCGTCTGGTGCGCTCGCTGGGCTACGAGCACGAGGAGCTGGTCGGCGCCAACGAGCTGTTCCGGCTGGTGCCGGCGCTCTCGCGCCACTGCGTCGGCGGACTGGTCGCGCGCAGGGACGGCTTCGCCCAGCCCTACCAGACGACCAAGGCCTTCCGGGACAAGGCGGCGTCGCTCGGCGTGCGCTTCCTCGAGCAGACGCGGGTGCTGGGCGTCGAGCGCAAGGCGGGCAACTGGATCGCGGAAACCGACAAGGGCCGCTTCGCCGCGCCCGTGCTGGTCAACTGCGCCGGCGGTTGGGGCGACGGCATCGCGGCGGCGACCGGAGACCCGGTGCCTTTCCAGGTCGTCGCGCCGATGATGATGGTGAGCGCGCGTCTGCCGCCCTTCCTAACCCCGGTCGTCGGCGCGGCCGGCCGCAAGCTGTCGTTCAAGCAGATGGACAACGGCACCGTGGTGATCGGCGGCGGCCACTTCGGCGGCGCCGACGCCGAGGCAGGCACGACAACGCTCGACTTCCGCGCGCTGGCGGTGAGCGCGCGCACCGTGGCCGAGCTGTTCCCGGTCATGCGGGACGCAACCATCGTGCGCTGCTGGGCCGGACTCGAGGGCTTCGTCGACGA
>JAOUCL010000432.1 GCA_029859805.1 Rhodospirillales bacterium
TGTCGCCCTGCAGGATGCAGCTGGGATACTTCCAGGTGATCGCCGAGCCGGTCTCGACCTGGGTCCAGGAAATCTTGGAGTTGCGGCCCCGGCAGGCGCCGCGCTTGGTGACGAAGTTGTAGATGCCGCCGACGCCGTTCTCGTCGCCCGGATACCAGTTCTGCACCGTGGAGTACTTGATCTCGGCGTCGTCGAGGGCGACCAGCTCGACCACGGCGGCGTGCAGCTGGTTCTCGTCGCGCATCGGCGCGGTGCAGCCCTCGAGGTAGCTCACGTAGGAGCCCTTGTCGGCGATGATCAGGGTGCGTTCGAACTGCCCGGTGTTGGCGGCGTTGATCCGGAAGTAGGTCGACAGCTCCATCGGGCAGCGCACGCCCGGCGGCACGTAGACGAAGGAGCCGTCGGTGAAGACCGCGGAATTGAGCGTGGCGTGCTTGTTGTCGGTGTAGGGCACGACGCTGCCCATGTACTTGCGCACCAGCTCGGGGTGGTTCTGCACGGCGTCGGAGAACGAGCAGAAGATGACGCCGACCCCCTCGAGCTTGTGCTTGAATGTGGTGGCGACCGAGACGCTGTCGAAGACCGCGTCGACCGCGACGCCGGCCAGCAATTCCTGCTCCTTCAAGGGGATGCCGAGCTTCTCGTAGGTGCGCAGCAGCTCGGGATCGACCTCGTCCAGGCTTTTCGGCCCTTCGGCCGACTTGGGCGCCGAGTAGTAGTAGGCGTCCTGATAGTCGATCGGCGGAAAGGTGACCCTGGCCCACTGGGGCTCGGGCATGGTCAGCCAATGCCGGTACGCCTTGAGCCGCCAGTCGAGCAGCCACTCGGGCTCGTCCTTCTTGGCCGAGATGAAGCGGACGATGTCCTCGCTCAGCCCCTTGGGCGCGGTGTCCGCCTCGACATCGGTCACGAAGCCGTACTTGTACCTCTGGTCCGTTACGTCGTGGACTTGCTGGACCGTCTCGACAGTGGCCGCCATGCACGCTTCTCCTGATGAGAGACTATCTCAAGTGAACGATTTAACTAACTGTTACAACGCAATTTATCGTCATCCTACACGGCTCTGGATTCACGTTCGGGCAGATCGCCGAAGGTCACGAAAGTCAGCGCCATGTCCGCCAGGGTGACACCGGAAAGGGCGTGCCGGATCGCCCTGTTCACCTTGTCCCAATTGCCGCGCATGGGGCAGAGGGTCTCGGACTCGCAGCTGCCGACGCTGCCGTCGACGCAGGCGGTCAGCGCGATCGGGCCCTCGAGCGCCTGGATGATCTCGGCGACCGTGATCTCCCCGGCGGGCTTGCTGAGCGCATAGCCGCCCGCCGCACCGCGGTGCGAGGCCACCAGGTTCTCGCGCGCCAGCGCGTTCAACAGCTTGGCGACGGTCGGCAGCGGCACCCCGGTATCCTGGGAGATTTGCGGCGCCGTGCGGACCTTGTCGCCCCGCAGCGACATCTGGGCCATGACGACGACGGCATAGTCGGTGAGCCGGTTCAGGCGAAACATCAAAAGCACCCAATCCATACTGATTTGGTATAGATTGGTAGATATCGGATTTTTCGCGGAATTCAAGCCCTTTTCTGAAGATATTCTCGAAGTCGCCCTATGGCAGCATGGGCCGGCGGTCTGACCTCGGGCGGCGGTCCGGATATCGGCGGAACGGCGGCCTCTCATATTCGTGTTCGGTCGTGTTTTGCGCCGGCCTCGCTATCGGCCCACCTGATTCGAAACCGGGACAACCATCGTGGGGACATTCGCCAATGACCGCCAATCGTCGCATCGTCTTCTTGATTGGGCTGCTGCTGGCCGGGTCTCCGGCGGGCGCCTGGGCCGCCGGCAACTCGTCGAACGGCGAGAAGCTGTTCAAGAAATGCGCCGCCTGCCACAGCGTGGCGCGGGGCAAGAAGAAGGTCGGACCGAGCCTGCACGGCGTTCTCGGCAGGACCGCGGGCAGTGCCGAGGGTTATCGCTATTCCAAGGCCATGACGGCCTACGGGCGGTCGGGCATCGTCTGGGACGCGGACACGCTGGACGTCTATCTCGAGGCGCCGCGCAAGGTCGTGAAGGGCACGAAGATGAGCTTCCCCGGTTTCAAGAAAGCCCAGGACCGGGCCGACGTGATCGCCTTTCTAAAGCAGTATTCCGAGTGACCTGGACAGGGACAGGCCTTCGTCGCGCACCCTCACGCTCTCAAGGGCTTGTGATTGCATGTGACGCATCGGGCCGCGCCATTGGGTGCATAGTCATCGGTGCGGCGCGATGTGGTGCGCTCTTCGCGGCAGAGGCGCCGGCCGCCGCGGGTCTCTCCGAGCGATGCAGAGAGGAGGGCTGAAGCGTGCTACCCCGTCGTCTAGGTCGTTGGGATAATACGGGTACATTGCGGGCGCTGGGGCTGGCCGTCTGCGCCGGATTGGTCGTTTCGGCTTCGGACGGTGGCCATCGGGTGGCGGCGCAGCAATCCGTGCTTCCCGAGGAATTCGAAAAGCCGAAGCGCCACTTCAAGATCGACCGTCCGGCCGAGTTGTCGGACGCGGCGGCGCTGACCGTCTACATGCGGGTGATCGACGATATGACGGCCGGCTATCGCCTCTCCGGCGACAGGAGCGCCGGCGCCTATCGAACCTGGCGCCGGTACAACGAGACGCCCTACCGCTCGGCGACGCACGGCCAACGCTTCGTGAACAACTATGCCAATACCCTGGCCAAGGCCTATGGCCGATACGAGGACGCCGGCGACCTGCCAGAGGGCGCCGTCCTGGCCAAGGACAGCTTCGCGGTCACGGTGAGCGGCGACGTCTTTTCCGGCCCGCTGTTCCTCATGGAAAAGATGCCGGCCGGCTTCGACCCGAAGAGCCGGGACTGGCGCTATACCATGATCATGCCCGACGGCAGCCTGTTCGGCCGGACCAAGGGCGATGGGTCCGGGCGGGTCGAGTTCTGCATCACCTGTCACGAGTCCGCCGGGGCGGAAAACGACCATCTGTTCTTCGTGCCCAAGGAGCACAGGGTGCGGATACACAGCCTCCAGCCCCAGGACGAATGAGGGGCCAGGTGATGCAACGCAACGGGCGAGCGACGCGGTCCCCGGCTTCGAGGACCCTCACATGATTGTGAGCGTCTTTGACTCGCCGGAGCCCGCGCAATCGCTAGGTTATGACGGCCATTGCAAAACAAT
>JAOUCL010000433.1 GCA_029859805.1 Rhodospirillales bacterium
AGCTCGGTGAGGAGGGCGCGGATCTCGTCCAGATTGGGTTCTTCGGACCTCCTGTCCTTCATGGCCTCTCTCCCCTTTGTCCCCACCGCGGCCGGCCGCGGTCGTGGGCGCGTGATGGGCGTTTTCCTGGCACCCCAACTGTCCTATAACCGGGCGGCGAAGACCACCCGAAATCACGCCCCGGCCCCGCTCCATGCCGCCTCCTCCCCAGCTCGCCGAATGGTCGACCGACCTTAGGGTCGCCGTGGGATTCCTGACCCGCGTTCCGGTCGGCGAGATCGGCCCGGTCGGCGGGGTCGGCAGCCTGAGCCGCGCCACGCGGGTCTACCCGGTGGTCGGCCTGGGGATCGGCCTGGCCGGGGGCGCGGCTTATTGGCTGGCCGCGGCGCTGGGCCTGCCGCCGCTCATCGCCGGCCTGATCGCGGTCGCAGCGACGATGGGACTGACCGGCGCCCTGCACGAGGACGGCCTGGCGGACACGGCCGACGGCTTCGGTGGCGGCGCCGATCCCGAGCGCAAGCTGGAGATCATGCGCGATTCGCGGACCGGCGCCTACGGCGCGGCGGTCCTGGTGCTGTCCATCGCAATCCGCGGGACGGCGCTGGCCGCGCTCGCCGCGCCGGCCGCCGTCGTCCTCGCGCTGGCGGCCGCTCACGCAGTCTCGCGCGCCTGCCTGCCGGCCGCCATGGCCACGATGCCGCTGGCCCGCAGCTCGGGCCTCGCCGTCGCGACCGGCCGGCCCGAGCCCCGGGACGCCGGCATCGCGCTTTCCCTGGCGGCGGCGGTCGCCGTGCTGGCACAGGGTTTCGGCGCCGGGCTGGCCGCGCTGCTGGCCGGCGTTTTGGGCGCCGCCCTGGTCGCCTGGCTCGCCCGGGCGCAGATCGGCGGCTACACCGGCGACGTGCTGGGCGCCCTGCAGCAGGCGGCCGAGATCGCCGTGCTGCTGACCGCGGTGGCCCTGGCATGAGCGCGACCACCCGCTGGTGGTGGATCCGACACGCGCCGGTCGACTCCGGCGGCCGAATCTACGGCCAGGGCGACCTGCCGGCCGACTGCTCGGACCGGCCGGCTTTCGAGGGCCTGGCCGCGCTTTTGCCCGAAGACCCGGTCTGGGTGATCACCAACCTGCAGCGCACACGGCAGACCGCCCAGGCGATCCTCGACCATCTGGCCGCTGCGCCGGAGCCGCTGGTCGAGCCGTTGCTGGCCGAGCAGCATTTCGGCGACTGGCAGGGCCTCAGCCACGCCGAGCTGGCCGAAAGGCGCGACGGCGCCTGGCACCGCTTCTGGCTCGCGCCGGCCACCGAGGCGCCGCCGGGCGGCGAGTCCTTCGTCCAGGTCGTCGCGCGGGTCCACAGTTCGGTCCGGCGGCTCTCGGCCGAGCACGCCGGGCGCGACATCGTCGCCGTGGCCCATGGCGGCACGATCCGCGCGGCGCTCGCGCTCGCCCTCGGGCTGGACCCGGAACGGGCGCTCGCGCTCAGCGTCGACAACTGCTCGCTGACCCGCCTCGACCATATCGCCGGACCGGTGTCGAGCGTCGCCCCGGCAAGCGAGCAGGACGAGGCCTGGCGGGTGGTGCGCGTGAACCAGGCGCCCTATATGAACAGTGGGTCGGGCCGCTGACGCGGAGCCGGCCAGCGTTTGAACCGCAAGAGGACCAGCGATGACCGCTTTCAACGTACCGAGAACCTTTTCTGGACTCGCCATTCTTGCCGCGGTGTTCGCGCTGAGCCTTACAACGATCCGTCCGGCCGGCGCCGCCAGCGAGCCGGAGCAACTGGTCGACAAGTCGCGCCTGACCATCGAGGCACTGCTCGGCGACCCCGAGATGCCGGAGCTGAAGAAGTATCTCGCGACCGCCAAGGGCGTGCTGATCTTCCCGCAGCTGGTCAAGGGCGGGTTCATCATCGGCGGCGAGGGCGGCTCGGGCGTGTTCCTGGTCAAGGGCAAGGACGGCAGCTGGAGCCCGCCGGCCTTCTACACCCTGGCGGCCGGCAGCATCGGCCTGCAGATCGGCGGCCAAGTCTCGCAGGTCGTGCTCACCGTGATGAACGACGGCGCGGTCGACGCCGTTCTGAACAGCCAGTTCAAGCTGGGCGCCGATGCCAGCGTCGCGGTCGGACCGATCGGCGGCGGCATCGAAGCCTCGACCACGACCAACCTGGGTCTCGACGTCTACGCCTTCTCAAAGAACCAGGGGCTGTTCGGCGGCGGCGCGCTGGAGGGCGCGGCGATCATCAAGCGCGAGACCTGGAACGGCGAGTACTACGGCGGCCAGCCGACGCCGCGCGACATCGTCATCGGCCGCAAGGTGTCCAACCCGAAGGCCGCCGCCCTGCGCGCCGCCTTGCCGCGGTAAGGCACCGCCTGACCTTCAGCGCTCGTCTGACGGGCCCGCAGGGGCGCGGCCCGGCCCGCTTCGCGCGCGCCGCTTCAGGTTGACCAGGGCGAGGCCGGCGAAGATCAGCCCCGTGGCCAGGTAGAGCCAGCCGCTGTGGCGCTCGCCGAAGACGGCCATGCCCCAGGCCAGGCCGGTCAGGGTCACGATGTAGCCGACCTGGCTAAAGAACACCGCGCCGGCCAGGCGGAGGACCTCGAAGAACATTATGTAGGCGACCGAGGAGATCGCGATCTGCCCGATCAGCGCCCAGTCGGGCAGCGTAAAGGGCGGCCAGAGGGGATAGAAGCTGCCGCTCGCCAGCATGGCCGTGCTCTGGAAGATGCTCGCGCCGAACATCATGCCGCAGGCCAGCGCCAGGGAGTGGCCGCCGGCCGGGCGCCGCCGCGCCGAGTAGATGCTGTTGGCGGCATAGAAGGCCGGCGTCAGGAAGGCCAGGACGACCCAGCCGAGCATCGCCGGGTCGGGCAGGCTGGCGCGCGGCAGCAGCAGGCAGAGCGCTCCGGCCAGGCCGAGCCCGATGCCGGCCGCGCGCCGCCCGCCGAAGCGCTCTTCGCCCAGCGCCAGCGCGAAGCCGTAGGTCAGCATCGGCGCGGTGGCCACGACCACCGCCATGACACCGGCCGGGATGTGCCCGATCACGAAGAAGAAGTTGATGTTGGGAATCGTGATGCCGAGCAGCCCCGCCGTCACGTAGAACAACACCTCGCCACGCGTCAGGCCGAGGCGGATCCGGCGCAGCGCGCAGACCAGCAGCAAGACCAGGGC
>JAOUCL010000434.1 GCA_029859805.1 Rhodospirillales bacterium
AGCGCGGTCGAAGCACTTGGCGCTCATCAGGAGGGTAGGTGAGGGCATGGATCCGAAAAGCTTGTACCAATCGTTGGGTCTCGACGCGGACGCACTGAAGGACGGCGACTTGGCGGTTCACTCGCCGGTCGACGGCCGCGAGATCGCAAGAATCGAGACGGACTCACCCGGCCAGGTCGACGCCAAGATCGCCGCGGCCCGCCAGGCCTTCCTGGAGTGGCGGCGCGTGCCGCCGCCCAAGCGAGGCGAGCTGATCCGATTGTTCGGCAAAGAGTTGAGGGCGCACAAGGACCAGCTTGGCGAGCTGGTCACCCTGGAGAACGCCAAGATCCTCGAAGAGGGCAAGGGCGAAGTCCAGGAAATGATCGACGTCTGCGACTTCGCCCTCGGCCTGTCGCGGCAGCTCTACGGACTGACCATCGCCTCCGAGCGCCCCGGCCACAGGATGATGGAGACTTGGCATCCGCTCGGCGTCGTCGGCGTGATCACCGCGTTCAATTTCCCTGTCGCGGTCTGGTCATGGAACTTTGCGCTCGCGCTCGTCTGCGGCAACACGGTCGTGTGGAAACCGTCGGAGAAAACACCGATCACCGCCTTGGCGTGCGCGAAGCTGTTCGAGAAGGCGGCCGCGAGCTTCGGCGAGGCGCCGGATGGATTGCTGCAGATTGCAGCAGGTGCGCAGGACATCGGCGAAAGACTCGTGGAGGACCGGCGAGTCGCCCTGCTCAGCGCCACGGGCAGCTGCCGCATGGGCCGGGAGATCTCGCCGCGGGTGGCGGCCCGCCTGGGACGAACCCTGTTGGAACTCGGCGGCAACAACGGCATGATCGTGGCGCCCTCGGCGGATCTCGATATGGCGGTGCGCGCCATAGTGTTCGCGGCGGTCGGAACGGCCGGCCAGCGCTGCACCACCCTGCGCCGCTTGATCGTTCACGAGGACGTCTACGATCCGCTCCTGGCGCGTCTCAAGAAGGCCTACGAAGACATCCCCGTCGGCAACCCCCTCGGGGCGGGCACGCTGGTCGGGCCTCTGATCGACGCAACGGCCTTTGAAAGTATGCAAGCCGCTCTGCAAAAGGCGAGCGGCGAGGGCGGTGGGGTGTTCGGCGGCCAGCGCGTTCTGCAGGACGAGTATCCGGACGCCTACTACGTCAAACCGGCGCTAGTCGAAATGCCGGAGCAGACCGACACCGTCCGAGAAGAGACCTTTGCCCCCATTCTCTATGCGATGAAGTACCGCGCCTTCGACCAAGCCATTGCGATCCACAACGACGTGCCGCAAGGGCTCGCCTCCAGCGTATTCACCAACGATCTCCGCGAGGCGGAGACCTTCGTGTCCGCCCAGGGCAGCGATTGCGGCATCGTCAACGTAAACATCGGCCCGAGCGGAGCCGAGATCGGCGGTGCCTTCGGCGGTGAGAAGGACACCGGCGGGGGGCGGGAATCCGGTTCGGACGCCTGGAAGAGCTACATGCGTCGCGCCACCAACACCATCAACTATTCGACCGAGCTGCCATTGGCCCAGGGGATCCGCTTCGGAGAGGACTCCTGAACTGAGATCTCAAACGCGGTCCGGAGCGCCTTGGGGGCCGCCGCCGATCTCCGAACCTCGACCCGTCACGCCGCCGTGGCGGGGGCGCTCTGCTTGGCCAGCTCCTCGCCCAGGAAGCGCGCGACGGCCTGCATCCCGGTCACCGGGATCCGCGCCGCGTCCTCGGCCTGGGCGTTGTAGTTGGTGTTCGTGTTGACGTCGTAAGTGAAGATCCGGCCTTCGGCGTCCCGGATGAACTCGATGCCGGCGATCTCGATGCCGTTCTGCCGGAGGAACAGGGCATAGGCCTCCAGGACCGGGTCGTCGAGGTCCCGGACAATGGTGAACTTGTTGGCCTTGGGCGCCTCGGCCGGGCAGAACGCGTCCTCCACGTTGCAGGCATCCGCCGGGCAGAGCTCGAAGCCCTCGCTCGTGTTGACCCGCACCGCGTAGTGGAAGCGCCCGCCGATGAACTCGCAGCGCGTGATGAAGGGCTCGGGCGCCCGGATATACTCCTGGATCAGCCAGACGCCGTCGATCGGCGTTTCCTCGGCCGGCAGGGCGTCCAGATAGGCGGCGATGGCGGCGGTCGACTGGAACAGGTGGACGCCGAGGCCCTTGCCGCCTCGGTTCGGCTTCATGATGTAGGGGCCGGACCCGAACGCGCGGGCGGCCTCCACGACCTTCCGGTCGCCGACCGCGGCCACGCTGCGCGGCGTCCTGACCCCGGCGCGCTCCAGCGCGGCGTATTGGGCGAGCTTGCTGATCTCCAGAGAGAGTGCCCGGTGGGTGTTGACCACGCGCCGGCCGTGCCGCTCGAGCCAGGTCAACACCATTTGGGCCAGTTCCGGGCCGTAGCGATGGCCCCGGGTATGGGACGAGGCGCTCATGCGATTGTAGAAGACGCCTTCGGGCGGCGCCTCGTCGAAGGGAACGATGCCTTCGTTCAGGAACCACTCTTCGTGGGGCAGGCCCAACTCCGAGAGGGCCGCGCTCAGCGGCTCGACCCAGGGGCTGTTCTCGTGCAGCACGTAGATCCGGCTCATCATAAAATCCCATTTATCAATGTGAAATAGTTTAGATACCCACTATTAATAAGTAGAATAATATTTTTCCACGCTCCGTTCAAGGAGATTTGGCTGGTCTTCGGGCTTTCACCCCGGCGGCCGGCGGTTCCGAGGCTTGCGCCGGCCGCGTGCTTCGCTAGAGTGGCGCGCCATGGGAAACCTGACCGGATTCTTCGGCAGCATTCTGGCGGTCTACGGGCTGCTGCTGGGTGGCATGTTCGTCTTTCAGCGATCGATGCTCTATTTCCCGCCCGGAGACCAGCCCGTGCTCACCTCTGTCGGTGGCACGGGTATCGAAGCCGTCACTGTCACGACCGAGGACGGCCTGGAGCTGGTGCACTGGTATCGGCCGCCGGCCCTGCCCGGCGGTCCCGTCATCGTGATGTTCCACGGCAACGCCGGGCACATCGGCGACCGGGTGCCGAAGTATTGGCCCCTGCTCAAGGCCGGTTTCGGCGTGTTCTTCGCAGAGTACCGAGGCTATGGCGGCAACCCTGGAAGCCCGAACGAGGCGGGGCTGACCGCCGACGGCCGCTCGGTCATGACCTACTTGAGCGCGCAGGGCG
>JAOUCL010000160.1 GCA_029859805.1 Rhodospirillales bacterium
GCGAGCTGAAGTCGGCCAGCCTCGGCCTCGCGGCAGCGGGGATGCTCGTCCCGGTCGACCGCGACGGCCTCGCCCTTGCGCTGGGGTACGGCTATAGGGACGATCTCCTCCGCGAACCTGCCGGCGTTCATGGCCGCGACCGCGCGGCGATGGCTTTCGACGGCAAACGCGTCCTGCTCGCCGCGCGTGATCTGCATCTCCTCGGCGATGTTCTCCGCCGTCTCGCCCAGGCTGACGATGGGATAGAGCTCGTCCATCCGCGGGTTGTTGAAGCGCCAGCCGACCGTGGTGTCCCACATCTTCGGATGGCCCATCTGGGGCGTGCGCTCCGGCTTGGCCATGGCCCAGGGCGCCCGGCTCATGCATTCGACGCCGCTGCCGATGAAGACCTCGCCCTCTTCGGCGACGATGGCCTTGGCCGCCTGGTTGACGGCTTCCAGGGCCGAGGCGCAGTTGCGGTTCACCGTGACCCCCGGAACCTCTTTCGGGAAGCCGGCGAGCAGGACCGACATGCGGGCGACGTCGCGGTTGTCCTCGCCCGCCTGATTGCCGCAGCCGGCATAGACGTCGTCCAGCGCCGAGGGCGGGACGCCGGCCCGGTCCATCAGCCCCTTGTACACCTCGGCCAAGAGATCGTCCGGGCGCACCTTCGACAGCGCCCCTCCGAACTTTCCGATGGGGCTGCGCACCCCCTCGACAATCACGACTTCCTTCATGACGGCACCTGGCAACGATTGGACGGATACCAACGAGCAGACGAAGTGACTCGGGCCTCACCCCTCGTCCCTCGTCCCTCGACAAGCTCGGGATGAGGGGCTCGGGATGAGGGGCTCAATTTGAAGCCCTCATGCTGAGCTTCCTCGCCTTGAGCTTGTCGAAAGGCGAAGTATGCGGGCGAGGCCGCAATGACTTCAT
Organism: Rhodospirillales bacterium; assembly: GCA_029859805.1. GTDB lineage: Bacteria > Pseudomonadota > Alphaproteobacteria > Kiloniellales > JAKSDN01 > CAMYKD01. Next base: position 916 of record JAOUCL010000160.1, read on the forward strand.
TCATCGGCTCGTTGGTATGAGACGGTTTAACTCGAACGGCAGCTTCCATGGATGCAAGAAAACCCTCTGCGCCGGCGTTTGCCAAGCGCGCTCCCGAAACTCCGGCCACGCCACGTGCGAGCGCCCGCCGCCAAACCTACCGGACTCCCCAGGGCTTGCAAATCAATCCTGGCCCCTACGTTCGTGGCATGATCGAGACCACACTGCTGAGGAAACCCGATCTGCGCGGGAATCCCGGCATCGCGGCCGAGCGGTTGTGGCTTTCGAGAACGCCCAGCCGCAAGAAATGTTCGGTTTTTTTGGCGGCGGAGGGATTTCTCGGTAGGCATGGGTGATACGGACGGGGCACGGATTCCTTCCGGTGCGCCCTCAGGTCCGGACGCAGCTTACTCCTCCCGTATACGGTGAAAGATGACCCAAAGCGGCCCTTGGAGTGGGTGGTGAGCACAGGGCATCGTGCTCAGGCAGTCATCAAGTGGTCGACTGCGTGCGCCTCCGGGAGGGGACCCGACCTGGCATGCCGGCAGATCGACGTTGACCGAGCGCACATTGCCGAATCCCGGTCTTTGTGGCGAACCGATTCTCCTATACGGTCACTAGGGGACGCGCGTTTCACGCCACCGACCATGACCAAGCCGTCCGGTGGGTCCTTCGGACCCGCCTTTGGCAAGAGGGCCCTGATGAAGAAGAAAGACGTGGGGCGGCGGACGCCCCGGATGGACCGCAGGCTAAGGGAACACGTCCACGATCCGTACAAGACGCGGCTCAAACTCAAAGAACCCACGGTTTGCCCGGAATGCGGCGCCGTGTTCCATCAAGGGCGATGGCAATGGGCGGCCCACCCCCCGGCGGACGCCAACGAAGAAATGTGCCAAGCCTGCCATCGGACGCAGGATAAGTACCCGGCGGGAACCGCGACCTTGGCCGGCGGCTTCCTCGACGGCCACAAGGAGGAGATCCTGAACCTGGTCCGACACCAGGAGGATCTGGAGAAGGGTGAGCATCCCCTTCACCGCATCATAAGCATTGAGGAGGAGGCTGGCCGCATCGTAGTCAGCACCACCGACATCCACCTCCCCCGTCGAATCGGCGAGGCGGTGCACCATGCCTATCAGGGCGACCTCGACCTCCATTACGAGGAGGAGGCCTATTTTCTCCGCGTGAACTGGACGAGAGAGAACTGAACCGGGCGGACTTTCGGGAGAAACAAGTAATGCCTCTATGGGAGTTGGTGCCCGTCGACCCGAGCGACCCGAACTGGGAAGCGAGTTCCTATCTGGGCAGGGTCGTCGTCAGGGCCCTCGATGAGGAACGCGCGCGCGATGAGGCCGAGAAGGCCTTCGGCGTCAAAACCAGGTTCAAGCCCGGCGCCGGGGTCACGGCCCCGCCATGGAAGCGCACTGCCCTGGTCAAGGCCGAGATCATCCGGGACGAGCGCTACGAGGAAAAAGGCCAGACTGAGGTTCTCTTTCCGCCGCTATAGACGGAGCGGCCGGTGGCGGTCGTGTTCCTTGCCTCCGACGAGTCGAGCTTCATCAGCGGCAACGCCCTTTGCGTCGATAACGGGTGGTAGGCCAAAGGGTAGAGGGGCGCTGAATGTCTGTTGTTGGCTACAAACCGCTGTCCCGCCTCGGTGCCTGGCATGTCCGCTCTTGGGCGATGAGTGGTATACTCGTCGGTCCCGCGCTCGTTCCCAGGAGAGGAGGTGATCATGTCCGCAGCGTTTCAGGGTTATCAGGTCCCCGTGATCGCCGCGCGCGCCGCGCCGCTGGCGAAAGCGGGAGTGATGGCGGGTTTGGGGAAGGCGGTGTTGTTCGCCGTCCCTGCGGTTCTCGTTGGCGCCGCGGTCGGCTATGGTCTGTCGAAGGTCTTTGACGTCCGATGGGACGAGTTCAGTCGCCGGGCCGCCGACGGTGAATCGACCATGGGGCGGCCTCGGCCGTCTGGAAAATGATATAGTTGCCGCGGCGGACGATCTTCGCGTCGAACTTGCTCACCTGCTTGCGCAGCTCATTTATCGACCGACGCTCAGTCTCGATAGGGCGTGCGGACTTCTGCTTGTGACCCAAACCTGCCAAGCTCAGGCTTCCGGTGGGATGACTACTCACTTGTTCCGACTGCCGACGTGGCCGACAGGCAGAAATTGCCTGCTCAGCGACGCGATCGCGCTTAGTCATCAAGGTCAATACACGTCAAAGAGGTCAGCGCGAGCTTCTTCATTTTGGAAAGATGGCACAGGTTGTCCGAGATCAATGCGCCTCAACGGAAAAAATGCAAACAGGTAACAAAGGCGCCTAGTTGAGTTAACCCCGCGCTCCTGTTCGACGCCACCGAGATGGCTGGTGTGCTGCGGCGAAATGCCGATCCTGGAGGAGAGGGGCCATGCCTGTTTATTTGGAACCGCGAGACGTTACGGCTGACCTGGAGGACTTCAGTTCGGTCTTGATTGTTTCATGTCCCGTCTGCCCGCCGATCAGTCTGGCGCTGCAGAAGAAGAAGCCTTTCCTCGAGGTCTTCAAGCATGGCTTCAATACGGGGGCCTTCGAGGACTACATCAAGTCAGTTCGAGAGCCGCTTGAGCAACGCGGAATTCGAACCGACGTGTACACCATGCGTGCGCCCTCTCCGATAATGTGCCTTTGGACGGAGGGGCAGCGTCGCCGACTTCTGAAGCGCGCCAAGGACTATGAGGCAGTGCTCGTGTTGGGATGTGATTCCGCCACATATACCGCGAAGGACGCACTCAAAAGCACCGATTGCCAAGTCTTTCAGGCCATGCGGATGATGGCGATCGCAAATGCAACAATGAAGTTCCGGTTTCCTATGACGGTGGAACTCGACATGCATCCGTTGCCGAAGAAACGCAGGGTTCGCCGGGACGAGGACCGCGTCGGCGCAGCGAAGGAAATCGAGAACGTGCCGTCATGACGGAGGATGGTTCAATGAACAAAGACGAACGCCAGGCGATGATGAAATCCATGATGGAGCAGTTCTTCGGCGGCATGGGTGAAGACGAGAAGAAAGAGATGTGCGCGACCATGATGGGCAAGATGACCGAAGGCCTCGATATGAAGGAGATGATGCCCAAGGTGATGATGGGCATGATGTCCGGAGGCGCTGGCGATGGTCCCGGCAAGATGCAGGACATGATGGCCAAAATGAACCAGGGCGGCCATGAACAGCAAATGGCACAGATGCCCGAAATGATGCTGAAGTCGATGATGCCTCACTGCATTGGAATGATGTTGCCTGCGATCGACCCGGATAAGCGCGGCGAGGTTGCCGCAGCAATTCTCTCGGCGATCGTCGAAAAGGGCTCTGTCGGTATGTCGGACCAGCAGATGCGGTCTTTTGTCGATGCGCTTGATGAGGTGCTTGACCGGTCTGCATGACTCAGTTCGCGTTAAAGGCACACATCTCTTCAGAGGCATACTCCTGGAGAGATAGGGTGAAGGTCCGGATGTGGCTACACCCGGCTGTTCCGAGCCGGCACCAGTCGCGGCAGAAATACCCTCAGCACCGGACGCCCGAGCCCGAATGTCGGCTCTCATGAGGATTGCTTCGGCTTCGCCCCAGACACCGGACGTGAGTTCGATGGAGCTTGTACGGGGAAAGATGACCCACAGCGGTCTTCGGGTGTGATGGGGCTGTCCGCTACGGGGGACCGATAATCAGAGATGAACATACGCCCGCTAAGGGCCAAACGAAGTATTCCTGCGTAGCAAAGACGGGTTGATTTTCGCCCTCTTGGCGACGGCGCGTTCGTGTACCCGGCATGTCAGTTACGGTGCAAAGTCTAATTCCACCGCAGCCCCATATTCTCTGCCCCGTCGCCACACACAGAGGCGTTAATCTTCAGCCGGGGTTGACCCCGCTATCGCCGCCGGCAGTCGTATTGATGCCGGCTCAGCTCGTTGAAACTGGCGTCAAAAACCCGACGGATCTGGGAGCCATCGAGAACGATAGCTCTTCGGTCGGCACTCCAATCCACGACGAACTGGATTGGTCGTCTGCTTCCAGGCACGAAGGGGAAAGTGCCGTCGACGAGATCATCGGACCGGAACTGTACGGTCTGGTAAGGTCCGAGTTGGTTGTTGTCCGGCCCCCCGAGGATATCGCGCCGGTCGGCGGGCAGGCCATCGGTGTCGGAGTCGAATAGGACTGCTCCCGTCGCGTCGTAGAGCCGAATTCGATCGATAAGAATGGTGCGGTTACCGTTATAGTTCCGCAGGTTCCACGTCACCATGTTGACCGGCTTCGAGAGATCATTGCCCTCGAAATTGTAACTTCCTCCACAGAAGAGAGTGCCATTCCGAGCCTTCGGGAGTTGTTGCGCTTGGGCGCTGGTCACTAAAACGAGCGCCAGGGCGCCAAAGGCAGCGAGCGCGATACTCGTAAGAGCAATCGTTTTTCTCATCATTAACTTGCCCTCCTTAATTACGCGAACGCACTCAGCACAACTGCGCCCCGTCGTTAATTCGATCTAATTGTGTCGGTAACTTCCTCTACGGTACACGGAGAAATCCCACCAATCCCTTCGTGAGGAGGCCTTCATTTCACTCAATTGTAATGACATTGAAATATCAGGCAAATGAATTCTATAGTTAAAGAAAGAATATTAATGCGTAATTTCTGCAGCCGCAATTGCAGTTAATAAATGTTAGACCAATTTGATGGATTGGCGAGGGAGGCTTGGCAGGAGGAATACCGTGGTGATTGGCGTGTACCGAAATGCACCTTCTTGGGCATCACCCCGACGCAATTCGCTAAGCTCCAGCATCCCTATCCCCGAATATGCGCTTTGGAAGGCGATTTCCGTACGCGCTATTTTTTCAGGATGCCGGCGTCTGAACTGACGTTTGTAGGTCCGGTGTTGGCTATACCCGGCTGTCCTAGGTCCGACCAAATCGCGACCGCTCAACCCCAGTCAGCCGACCTTCCAGCACGCCGGAATTCGAAATGAGACTCTGCCCGTGGTGGGGCGAGTCCTCTGGGGGGTGCAGGAAATGGGGCGCGCAGGAAAGCTTCGTCGCGCTTGGAACCGGGTATTCGCCGCGGCCCCGCCTGCCGGCGCTCAGCCGGCCCGCACCAGGTCGCCGTTCTTGGTGCAGTCGGCCGCGGCCAGCTCGACGAAGGCCTCGGTCACGGTCTCGGGGGCGGGCAGGGTGTCCGGGTCCTCGCCGGGGAAGGCCTGGGCGCGCAGGGCGGTGCGCAGCACGCCCGGGTCCAGCAGGTTGACCTTGAGCGCGGTCTTTTCGGCCTCGGCGGCATAGGTCCGGACCAGGGATTCGAGCGCCGCCTTGGAGGCCGCGTAGGGCCCCCAATAGGGGTATGCGCGCGCGGTGACGCCCGAGGTGACGAAGACCGCGCGTCCGGCCTCGGACTGGCGCAGCAGGGGGTCGAGGCTGCGGATCAGGCGCCAGTTGGCGGTCAGGTTGACCTCGAGGACCTCGCTCCAGGTCTTGGGCGCGACGTGGCCGAGCGGCGAGAGCGTACCCAGCACCGCCGCGTTGCCGACCAGCACGTCGAGGCGGCCGAAGCGCTCGTAGAGCTGGGCGCCCAGCTGGTCGATCCTGTCGAAGTCGCGCAGGTCGAGCGGCACCAGGGTGGCCGGCTCGCCGCCGGCACGGCGGAGCGCGTCGTCGACCTCTTCGAGGCCGCCCACGGTCCGGGCGACGAGGACGAGCCGGGCGCCCTCGGCCGCGAAGCGCCGGGCGACGGCCGCGCCGAGGCCGCGCGAGGCCCCGGTGACCAGGGCGATCCGCCCGGCGAGACGGCCCGGGGCGCCGCCGCCAGCAGCGCTCATCCTCGCTAGTACCCCTTGATCTTCTTCACCGCCCCGCGACAGCCGGTTTCGCCGCCGGCCAGGAGAAGCAGGGCGATGAGCATGCCGACCGCGGCATAGACGATGGCCTCGCTCGTCACCGGGACGGCGGGCTCGAAGGCCTTCATGGTCTCCTCGGCGATGCTCGCGTCGAAGTGCGCCAGGAAGGCGGTCGGGCGCTCCAGCGGGTTGGCCAGGGTGAGCGTGTTGTAGGCGGCCTCCAGGTCGCTGACGGCGTCGACCCGCGCCAGCTCGCGCTCGGCCGTCCCGGTGGCCGCGTTGCTGCCGCTCGCCCGCAGCTCCGCGAGGTAGCTCTCAAGGGTCTGGCCCTGGCTCTGGGCGTCCTTGAGCAGCCGGGCGACGTCGAGGCGCGCCTGGTCGAGCATGCCGCCGAGACGTTGCAGGTACTGCTGAAAGAACGCCGGGAACTGGGCGAAGCCGGCGGCGCCGAGGATCGCGGCCAAGCCGTTGAGAATTCGTCCGATCATGATGCCCTGGACTATGCAAGCCGGTGGTTAAGGGGAGGTTAGTGCTAGGCCAGCTCCGCCAGGAGCGTGAGCTGGGCCGGCTGCTCGTTCTCCTCCCGGTCGCTGAGGCGAGTCGGATAGTCGCCGGTAAAGCAGGCATCGCAGTATTGCGGGGCCTTGTCGTCGCGGCCCGCTTCGCCCATGGCCCGGTACAGGCCGTCGAGCGAAACGAACGCCAGGCTGTCCACGCCGATGTGTCGGGCCATGCCGTCCAGATCCATCTGCGCGGCCAGCAGCTCCTCGCGCGCGGGCGTGTCGATGCCGTAGAAGCAGGAGTGCGCGGTCGGCGGCGCGGCGATGCGCATGTGCACCTCCGTGGCGCCGACCGCGCGGACCATTTCGACGATCTTGATCGAGGTCGTGCCGCGTACGATCGAATCGTCCACCAGCACGACCCGCTTGCCCTCCAGCATGGACCGGTTCGTGTTGTGCTTCAGCTTGACACCCAGGTGGCGGATCTGCTGGGCCGGCTCGATGAAGGTGCGGCCCACGTAGTGGTTGCGGATGATGCCCAGCTCGAAGGGCAATCCGGCGCACTCGGCATAGCCGATGGCCGCGGGCACGCCGGAATCGGGGACCGGGACGACCACGTCGGCCGGTACGGGGCTTTCGCGCGACAGCTCGGCGCCGATGCGCTTGCGAGCCTGATAGACGCTCGTCCCGTCGACCACGGAGTCGGGGCGCGAGAAGTAGATATGCTCGAAAATGCAAAACCGGCGCGGGGCCGGCGGGAAGGGACGCAGGGAGTGGATCCCGGATTTGTCGAGTACCACCATCTCGCCGGGCTCGACGTCGCGCACGAACTCGGCCCCGATGATATCGAGCGCGCAAGTCTCCGAGGCCACGATGTAGCTGCCGTCGATCCGACCGAGGACCAGCGGGCGCACGCCGCGCGGATCGCGCACGCCGACGACGCAGGTGTCGGTCAGTCCGACCAGCGAATAGGCGCCCTCGACCTGGCGCAGGGCGCCGATCAGGCGGTCGACCACGCTGCCGGCCCGCGAGGTCGCGACCAGGTGGACGATGACCTCGGTGTCCATGGTCGACTGGAACAGCGAACCGCGCTCGACCAGCTCCCGGCGCCGGGCCAGGGCGTTGGTCAGGTTGCCGTTGTGGGCCAGGGCGAAGCCGCCGAACTGCAGCTCGGCGAAGAGCGGCTGAACGTTGCGCAGCGCCGTTTCGCCGGTCGTCGAATAGCGCACGTGTCCGATGGCCGAATGCCCGGCGAGCCGGCCGATCACCTGTTGGCTCGAGAAGATGTCGCCGACTTGGCCCAGATCGCGGTGGGCATGGAACTGCTGGCCGTTGCTGGTTACGATTCCGGCCGCTTCCTGGCCGCGGTGCTGCAGGGCGTGCAGGCCGAGCGCCGTGTGCGGCGCCGCATCGGGGTGCCCGTAGATGCCGAACACGCCGCACTCTTCGCGCAGCTTGTCGTCGTCGAACGGATCGGTGATTTTCATGTTGACGGCGTCCACACCCCTCACTGCGAGGTTTCGATGAGTCGCTGAAGGTCCTTCCGTTCCCGGTCCTTATACCCCGAAGTCGCGGTGGGTCCAGCGGCTTTTGGTTTCGGGTTCACAAGCTCCTCGAAGGTGAAGCCGAGTTCCAGCGCGTCCTCGTCGATATCGGGCGGTTCCTCGGGTTGCAGGTGCTCGGGCACCAGGGCGTAGAGCAGACCCGCGCCCGTTTCGATGAGCGGCAGCGTCCGCGCTTCCGAGATCCACTCGGGGAAGTCGTCGCGCGGCACCGCCCAGGCAACGAGGACCCAGATGAAACTGAGCAGCAGTCCACCGCGCAGGACCCCGAACACCAGGCCGAGCGAGCGGTCGAGCGTGGATAGCGAGCTGTCCTGCACGCGCCGCGCGAGCAGCCGCGTCAGAACCGTGAGCACCACCAGGACCGCTACGAAGATGGCCAGGCCGGTCCCGATATCGGCGACCGCCCGAATCGCGATGAAATCGCGGACGACGGGAACGACGAATTCGAAGCCGTAGAGCGTGGTCAGGGCGGCTCCCGCCCAGGCGGCCAAGGTCAAGAGCTCGTGGACGAAGCCGCGGATATAGGCGAATACGCCGGATATCACCAGAATCGCGAATACCAGAGCATCGAGTCCGGTCAATAGAAAGTCCTCCTTGGCGAGTCTCTGCCGTTGTCTCTCAACGCCCGTGCCTCACCCCGGCCCTTTCTTCGGCCGGACATTATTGCGTTTGCCTGGCGGTGAACAGCGCCACCAGGTCCTGCAGATGTGCGATCTCGACCAGCGCCGGCCCGGCGGCCGCCCCCGGTTCGGCCTTGCGGTCGGTCTTGGGGTCGGCCTTGCCGCGACCCTTCGGGACGAGCGCCCGCTCGAAGCCGAGCTTCGCCGCCTCCTTCAGCCTGGCGGCGCTCTGGCTGACGGCGCGCACCTCGCCGGACAAGCCGATCTCGCCGAATATCACGGTGTCCTCCTCTACGGGGTCGTCGGCCGCGGCCGATACCAGGGCGGCCGCCACGGCCAGGTCCGCCGCCGGCTCGCTGATGCGCAGGCCGCCGGCGACATTCAGATAGACATCGCGGCCCGCCAATGCCAGCCCGCAACGCGCTTCGAGCACGGCGAGCACCATGGCCAGCCGTGCGCCGTCCCAGCCGACTACCGCGCGCCGCGGCGTCGCGAGCGGCGAGGGCGAGACCAGGGCCTGGATCTCGACCAGCAGCGGGCGCGTGCCCTCGAGCCCGGCGAAGACCGCCGACCCCGAGACGTGGCCCCGTCGTTCGGCGAGGAACAGAGCGGAGGGGTTGGCCACTTCGATCAGGCCGCCGTCGGTCATCTCGAACACGCCGATCTCGTCAGTCGGGCCAAATCGGTTCTTTACCGCGCGCAGAATCCGGAACTGATGGCCCCTCTCGCCCTCGAAGTAAAGCACCGTGTCGACCATGTGCTCCAGCACCTTCGGACCGGCTATGGCGCCGTCCTTGGTGACGTGGCCGACCAGCACCACGGTGAATCCGCGACGCTTGGCAAGGCGAATCAGCTCCTGCGCGCTGGCCCGCACCTGCGCCACGGTGCCCGGCGCCGAATCCAGGCTGTCGACAAAAAGGGTCTGGATCGAGTCGATGACAACGATCCGCGGCGCTTCGGGGCCGTCCAGGCTGGCCACGATGTCGCGGACCGAGGTGGCGGCGGCGACCTGCACGCCTGCGCCGCCGAGACCCAGGCGGCGCGCCCTGAGGGCGATCTGGTCCACCGACTCCTCGCCGGAAATGTAAGCCGAGCCGGCCGGCGCGCCGCCCTTGCCGGCGTCCAGCGCCGCCACGGCCTGCAGCAGCAGGGTCGACTTGCCGATTCCCGGATCGCCGCCGATCAGGATCGCCGAGCCGCCGACCAGGCCGCCCCCGCAGACCCGGTCGAGCTCGCCGATGCCGGTCGCCTGCCGGGGGGCCGGGTCTCCCTGGCCGTCCAGGCCGACGAACGCGAGCCGCTGGCCGCCGCCCCGGCCGCCGCGTCCGAGGCCGCCGGGCGTCAGCTCGCGCGGCGCCTCCTCGACGATGCAGTTCCACGCGTCGCAGGCCTCGCAGCGGCCGCTCCATTTCGCAGTGGCGGCCCCACAGGACTGGCAGACGTAACGCGACGGGCGCTTAGCCAAGTTGAAACAGGCGTCCCTCTTGCCGGTGCCGGGCCGTCAAAGCGCGCGCACCTCCATTTCGATCGGCCCCTCC
>JAOUCL010000435.1 GCA_029859805.1 Rhodospirillales bacterium
GATCGGCAGCAGCGGAAACAGCAGCAGCGGAACCAGCAGCAGCAGAACCAGCAACGGCAGAACCGGCAGCAACAGCAGCAGAACCAGCAGAACCAGCAGCAGCAACAGCTGCAACAGCAGCAGAACACGCAACAAAATCAGCCGCTGAACTAATAGACGATCAACAATTAGTGGCTTCAGGCTATGAATTCCCTGGCGAGGAATCTTCCAACCATAGTTGATGCGTCAAGAACAAAAGTGGCCAAGAAACTGCTTTATGTTGTTTGTCTCTTGGTATACACAGGATTTTAGACGATTTATGACTTCGGTTCGCTCGACGCGCGAAGTGGTGCAAATGCCCTAGGGGATGCGAATGGGGCCGATTGAGGGGACGTGGCGTGCGGTCAGGTAACGTTGCACGGTGGGGTTTGGTCTGCATCCTCGGGCTGGCTTTGGCCGCGTGCGAATCCAGCCGGGAGGAGGACTCCGAGGCCCAGCGAGCGGAGAGCGCCAGGCAAGGTCCTTGGGAGTTCGCCGAGAGGCCGGAGCGCGAGACCGACGTACGTGAAAAGCTCGGCCGGTTGCGCGCCGCGCGGCCTGACGAACCAGAGGACGAGCCTGGAAAGACGGGCCTGACAGGCCCGGAGATCTATCGGGGCACCGGGGTTCTGGCCCGGGATCCGGAGCGGGGCGGCGTGGACGTCGTGCTCGGCGAGAACGGCAAGGTCACCCTCAACTTCGCCAACGCGGAGATCCGGGATGTTCTCGACGTCGTCCTGGGCGAGACGCTGGACCTCAGCTACATCATCGATCCCGCGGTGCAGGGTTCGATCACGGTGCGTACCAGCCAGCCGCTCAGCCGGGAGGCGGTCATTCCGGCGCTGGAGAACATCCTCGCGCTCAACGGCGTGGCCATGACTCTGGTCGACGGCACCTACATGATCGTGCCGCAGGAAGTGGCCGCGCGGGAGCTCTCCGAGCCTCTCGTGGCGCCCACGGACAGACAGCTCGCCCGCGGGTTCGGCATCACCATCATACCGCTGAACTACGCCTCCGCGACATCGATGCTGGAGATTCTGGAGCCGTTCGTCGGACCGGGGTCCTTGCGCGCGGACGTGGCCCGCAACCTGCTGATCTTCTCAGGCAGAGGCAGGCAGGCGCGCGACCTGATGGAGATGGTCGAGGTCTTCGACGTCGACTGGATGCGAGGTATGTCCTTCGCGCTCCTCCCGCTCGAGGTGGCCGAGGTCAAGACCCTGGTTGCCGATCTGGAAACGGTATTCCTCCAGGACGGCAAGAGTCCGCTGGCCGGCCTGATCCGCTTCGTGCCGATCGAACGCCTGAACGCCGTCCTGGTGATCTCGCCCCAGCCGGCCTACCTGGACAAGGCCCAGCTCTGGGTCGAGCGCCTGGACCGCAGCACCGAAGGCGCCGGGCGGCGGATCTTCGTCTACTACGTGGAGAACGGCCGGGCCGAGGATCTGGCCGGGATCCTGAACGAGGTCTTCGCGGAAAGCCGGTCGGAAGCCGGCGTGGCGCGACGGGGCGAGGTGGCGCCCGGCCTGACTCCCGTGGAGCTGGGCCGTACGGAGGCCGAGGAGGTTCGGCAGGCGGCGCAGCCGACCGAAGCCGGGGAGGTGCCGACGGGAACGGCTGCACCGGCTCGCCGGCCCGCTAGGCGCTTGGCCCGGACGGCCGCCGGGCGGGCTGAAACCGGCGCCGTAGGCGGGTTCGTCCAGGAAACCGGCGACATCCGGGTCATCGCGGACGATTCGACCAATTCCCTTGTGATCCTGGCCACTGCCACCGAGTACCGCATGATCGAGGGCACGCTGAGGAAGCTCGACATCGTACCACTGCAGGTCCTGATCGAGGCCACCATCCTCGAGGTGCAGCTCAACGATAGCCTGGAGTATGGCGTCGAGTGGTTTTTCCAAACGGGTAACTTCGCTCTTGAATTCGTTCCTACGTCGGTATTGACCGCCGGTTTTTCGGCCCTCTTCGCGAACGGCAATGACATCGCAATTGTCAGCGCACTATCGGACGTCACCGACATAAAGGTGGTCTCGTCTCCCCAGCTCATGGTGCTCGACAACCAGTCGGCGCGACTCCAGGTCGGCGACCAAGTGCCGTTCGAGTCGGGGAATGTTGTCGGGGAAGGTGGGACGACATCGAATTTATTCCAGCAGATCGACACGGGTGTGATCCTGGAGGTGACCCCCCGCATCAACGCGGGCGGCCTCGTGGTTCTCGAAATCGTCCAGGAGGTGAGCAACGTCGCGGAGGATTCGGGTGTAGGGGGGAATCCGATCATTCAGCAACGGCAGGTCGAGAGCACGGTCGCGGTGCAGAGCGGCGAGACCTTGGCGCTGGGCGGCTTGATCCGCGACAACCACACCGAGGCGGTAAACGGCATACCGATCCTCATGGACATACCGATCCTGGGGAACCTTTTCAAATCGACGTCGGACACCACGAACCGCGTGGAGCTCTTGGTCCTCATCACGCCGAGCGTCGTCCGGAACCTCGACGAGGCTCGCAAGGTGACGGACGAGCTGCGCAAGCGGCTCAAGACCATCGAGCCGCTCGAGCGGAAGATTTTCGGACCCGAAAAATCGTCGTCCTGAGCCGACCCTACGTGCCGACTTTCAGAGCGAGCCGGCTCCGATCCAGGCGATCGTTCGGGTCGCCGGGCCGGCGAACGGCACGGCATGGCGGAACGGTCCATTTGTTGTATGATACGCGACCCCGGACGCCGGAAGTTGAACAGGATCTATGCAACATTATGGTGTGGGGATTGAAGACAATGCTACACTTGCTTGCCTCCGACCGCGGCAGATCCGCGGCCGGGCGGGCTGACCGCCGCCGGATCGGAATATTGGGGTCATGTACCACGAATTCTTTGGCATAGCCGAGAATCCCTTCTCGATCACGCCGGACCCGCGCTATCTCTACATGAGCAAGGGCCACCAGGAAGCCTTGGCCCATCTCCTCTACGGGGTCACGGAAGGCGGCGGCTTCGTCCTGCTGACCGGCGAAGTGGGGACCGGCAAGACCTCGGTCTGCCGCTGCCTGCTCGAGCAGCTGCCCGAGGCGGTGGACGCGGCGCTGATCCTCAACCCGCGCCTGAGCGAGATCGAGCTTTTGGCCAGCATCTGC
>JAOUCL010000436.1 GCA_029859805.1 Rhodospirillales bacterium
AGGTCGATCGAACTCAACGACAACCGGGCAGTTTATCGCGGCCGTCTGCAGCTCGACCAGGACCGCGCCGCGCGCGGCGCAAGCCTAGCGCGCGTCTACGACGACCTCGGCTTCCAGCAGCTGGGCGTCAACGCGGCGTCGAAGTCCTTGACCCTTGCTCCGGCCAACGCGTCGGCCCACCGTTTCCTATCGGACATCTACAGAGGCGTCCGGCGGCGGGAGATCGCGCGCGTGAGCGAGCTACTGCAGGCGCAGTTGCTGCAGGACATCAACGTCAACCCGGTGCAACCGAGTATCAGCGAAACCAACCTGAACATCATCACCGGTGGCGGTCCGGCCGCGGCTGGGTTCAACGAGTTCACGCCGCTCTTCGAACGCAACCAAATTCGGTTCAACGGGACCGGGGTGGCCGGTAACAACGACACCCTCGGAGGCGAGGCCGTGGTCTCCGGGCTGTATGAATGGTTTTCCGCCAGCGCGGGGGTGTTCCACAGCGAGACGGACGGGTTCCGGGCCAACAACGGCATCAATCAGGAGGTCTACGACGTCTACGCGCAGGCCGCGATCACGCCGGAGTTCAATATCCAGGCCGAATACCGCCACCGGGATTCCAAGGAAGGCGACCTCGCGTTCAACTTCGACCCCGATGATTTCTCCCCCAATCTGGCGCGTACTCTGGACCAGGACATCGCCCGCGCCGGCCTTCGTTATTCGCCGACGCCCAACTCGGACCTACTGGTTTCCTTCATGTATAGCGATCGTGAGGAACGTATTACGGACCTAGTGACTCTTGTGCCTGGCGTGCTGGACGGCTTCAAGGACAACTCGGTCGACGACGAGGGCTATCAAGTCGAAACACAATATCTCTATCGAAGGGACCGTTTTAACCTGACGGCCGGTTTTGCCTACAGCGAAGTCGACCGGACCAAAGAGGACGTTTTTCAGTTTATCCCTGGCCCTATTTTGCCGTCATCATCGAAATCCGAAATAAGTCATCCTCGCGGCTATTTCTACGGCAACCTCAACCTGCCGGTTCCCGTCACCTGGACGCTCGGCGTCAGCTACGACGACTATGATCAGGAGGCGCTTGAGGTTGAAAAAGTGAATCCGAAGTTCGGAGTCCAGTGGGACATCACCGACGACCTTCGCCTGCGCGGCGCGGTGTTTCGCACGGTCAAGCCGGCGCTCGTTTCCAACCGGACGCTCGAGCCGACCCAGATCGCGGGCTTCAACCAGTTCTTTGACGACTTCAACGCGACCGAATCCTGGCGCTACGGGGTCGGTCTCGACTGGCGTATTCTGAACAGCCTCTCCATCGGGGCAGAGGCGACCTGGCGCGACCTCAATGTACCGTTCTTCGAGGATGAAGATGCCGTTTTCGAAGATCAGGACGAGCAGCTGCACCGCGCCTACGCTTTCTGGACCCCACTGTCCGAGGTGGCGTTCAGCACCGAGTTCGTCTACGACCGGTTGAAGGCCGAGGAAGGAAACGCGACGGATTCCTTTGATTATCCCACGAAACTCGAGACCATCAGTATTCCCCTTGCAGCTCGCTACTTCCACCCGACAGGGTTCTTCGCCGGCACGTCCGTGACCTACGTCGATCAAGAGGTGCATCGCCCAGCCGGGTCCACGGGCGCAGAAGGCAGCGACCAATTCGTCGTCGTTGATGCCGCGATCGGCTGGCGCCTTCCGAAGCGACTCGGCATCGTCAGCCTCGAAGTGAGAAACCTGTTCGACAAGGAGTTCGAGTACCAGGACGATAGCTTCCGGGAATTCCAGAACGCACCCTCGATAGGCCCCTACATCCCCGACCGCACCATCCTCGGCCGGATCACCCTGAACTTCTGAAACGACGATGGAGATCCTGAACGATTGATCCGATCTTAGCGAAGCGTTTCGCGAGGCCGAGTCGGCACTACGGCAAATGTCGTGACTATCACCAAAAGGAGGGAAAAATGCACAGTAGCTTGAGAACCAAAATCGTTGCAGCGGTGGCCTTCGGCGTACTCGGTCTGGTTGCGTGGACTGCTGGGTCACTTACCACGGGGTCGCCGTCAGCGCCCGCCTTGGCACAGACGAGCATCGGCGGCGTTCAATCTGGTCAGGAGGTTTGTGCAACGATTGAGAAAGAGGTCAGGCGGGTATGTGAATCCCTCAACAAGGGCACAAAGGAACACGAAAGGTTCGACTTTCTCGCGCCCATGAGCATAGGTAGAGTCGCGCCCTTAGCTGTTTGTGCATGCGAAGACGTGAAGGTAACATATTGCGAGAAGGAAGGAGACTGCTCCCCGTTATCAGGGCGGGGGTTTGCCGGGCACAAGGTTTTCTTCGGAGCGACTGTCAGAGGCTCGCATTGCGAAAGCTTCTGCAGTTCCGCAGTGGGTGGCACGGGAACGGTGTACTATGATCAGTGCGTCCAGATTTGTGCGCAGTATTAACTAAGGGCGGCTGCCGCTCCGGCCGAGGTCGTCTGCCCATCGCTTTGGGCGACGGTTATGCGGGGGGGTGTTGCGTGGCGATATAGACCACGGATCCGTTCGATGCACGGTTCCCTTGCTTATGCCGCGCAATAGCTGTCCGTCATTCCTTGACGTGTCATTCTGTTCGTAACGGAGCAGGCAATTTTCATCTCGGCCCTTTGGCTGGCGAAGGTGCGACTGCGTAGATGGCAACCAATAACGGCTTGTAGCGAAGGTCGGCCGTCTCAACCAGGCTCCATCGCGTATAGCCTGAATCCTTCTGCCATCGTCTGCGATCAATTTGGCGAATCAAGCGAATGTTCTGACCCCGTTTGGTGGCCGCACGGCGACCTGATTTCAGAGTTGTGAGAGGGCATCACCTTGTCGGCACCGGCTTGTCGCCCGAGTAGTCGTAGAAGCCGCGGCCGGCCTTGCGGCCGAGCCAGCCGGCCTCGACGTACTTGACCAGCAGCGGGCAGGGCCGGTACTTGGAGTCGGCCAGGCCCTCGTAGAGCACGGACATCACGGCGAGGCACGTGTCGAGCCCGATGAAGTCGGCCAGCTCGAGCGGGCCCATGGGGTGGTGGGCGCCGAGTTTCATGGAGGTATCGATCGCCTCGACCGAGCCGACGCCCTCGTAGAGCGTATAGACCGCCTCGTTGA
>JAOUCL010000161.1 GCA_029859805.1 Rhodospirillales bacterium
GCGTCGACATGGAAGAACGCCTCGCCGCGCAGACCGCCGAGATAGCGAAAGAAGTTCTCGTAGTCCCGCTCGCTGAGCGCACCGGCTTCGGCCTGGCGCTGGGTTTCCTCCATCCGGGCGTCCAACCTTGCCATCCGTGCGGCGAGGCGTTCTTCCATGTCGACGCCCGGCGCGACGGCCTTCTCCGTGTCATCGGCCCAGAGTCGCAACTGTTCTTGGGCCGTTTGTCGCCAGGCCCGCAGGTCGTCGTGGAACTGCCGCACCAGCGACTCCGCCTGCGGAAGCTCGCGCACCTCGGCCAGCTCCTTGATCCGATAGGCGAGCGCCTGCAGGTTGGCCACAAGCGTTTGCACCTGCTCGGGCGCATTATCGGGACATGTGCGGTAGTCTATGTGTTGGCCCCACACGGCCAGCTTCGCCGGCAGCTCCAGCAGATCGTTCCGGTAGAGGGCCGTCTTCCAGCGCGCCGCCAACCCCCGTCCTTGATCCCGGTCGAGAGCGAGACGCGAGATCAGGAACTCGGCGTGCCGGAAATACCGGGCCAGCAGCCGCAGGAACGCCTTCTCCGGGCGCGGCGATGTGGGGACGTAAGAGGTGACGACAAGGAGCGCGATAATCAGAATGACCATCGCCGTCGTGCTGGCGAACACCGAGAAACTGTAGGTCTGCCGGTTGTCGATCGAGGTGATGGCAAGAAACATGGCCAGGCCAAGCAACCTCGCCAGGGCCTGCCGCGGCGCCGCCAGCAGATAATTGATCGCGAAGGTCGCACCGAACATCATCAGGCCCAGCTGCGCGTAACCCGACAGGTGCGGCATGACAAAGATATACAGCACGCCCCCGAAGGCGCAGCTGAGGGCCGCCGGCAGAAACGTCGTCGACACGCGCAGCTGGGGAAACAGTGCGAATCCCAACCCCAGGGAGACCGCCATGGTCACGAATCCCGAGTGCCCCGGCGGATCGATGTAGACCCAAACGAGGAATGCCAGCCACAGCCCCGCCACGACCCTGATGGCGACGCCGAACCGGTCGAGGTCGAAGGCCAGCCCGGTCGGTTGCGCCTCCTCGCGGGGCGGCGTCGCGGCTTGCGGAGCGTAGCCTTTGATATCCCGAACGCAGTCGAACTGTGATCGGGTGAGCGCCTCGAGGCGATCGAGCTGAGCCTTGGTCACCGCTATCGCCGCCTTCTGAAAATGGGGCAAGTTGCGCAGCTCGGCCTTGTCGATCGCCAACGCGATGGCCTGCGGCATGCGATCCGGTTCCTCCCCGGCCAGCATGCGCTCGATCTGCGCCAGTCGCAGGCCCACCTCCGAGCACACGGCCTCCAGATCGGGCAGGAGCCTGGTCGGATCGAGCGGCTGGATCTCGGGAAAGCTCTGCCGCCAGCGTTCGAGCGTTTCACGCAGTTCCGTCGACTGGCGCTGGAACCGCCGCCACTGATGGCGCAGCTCCCAGACCTCGTAGGTGTCCGTCTCCGCGGCCTCCAACGCCTGCCCGAGCTTGGTCAGCAGCTGGACCTCCTGCATTCTGACCGGATGGGAGTCCTCGGCCGCGCCTTGACCGGCCAAGAGGCCGCGGTAGGTCTCGTAGAGCCGGCGCTGGGCCGCGGACAGCTTGCGGCAGGCCTCGTCGAGCGCGGCGCGGCTGCTTTGCGGCCACAGGAAGACGGCGACCAGGGTGTAGACCAGGATCCCCATGCCGGTCTGTTGGACCCGCGTCACAGCGGTCTGGAAAGCGTTCTCTGAATTGACGCCGCCGTCGAAGGCGATGATCACGCAGACGAAGGCGCAGACCTGGTAGAAATACTTGTGCTTCTTTCCCGCCATCATGTAGGCGCAGACCCCGACATACAGGGAAATCACGACCAGGAACCACCAGCGCTCCTGGGAGAAAAGCGCAATGAAGGTCAGGGCCGCCGCGCCCGCCACCAGCGTCCCCAGCATGCGCAGGGCGCCTTTGTTGAGCGACATCCCGGCCGTCGGCAGGCTGATCATGGCCACCGCGAAGCCGGCCCAATAGGGCCTGTCCCAGTCCATCGACAGCGCAATGCCGTAGGCGATCGCCATCGCCAGCGCGGTCTTTATCGCCTCCTTGGCGCGGGTGGACAACAGCGTCATGTTGATGTCGAGCTCGTCCTGAACCTACCAAGCATGACATGTTAGCCGCGGGGCAGCCACCGCTGCTTGCCATATCACGCCAGCTAACCGGTGCGAGCGAGCGCGCAGCCCCGCCTTCGCAGCCGTTCCGAGCCGGAGCCATTAGAGCGGGAACCTCAGGAATGATCTCGCGATCGTCCGGCTCACGCGTAGAGCCGCTGGCGGCGGAACTCCCGGGGCGTGATACCGGCCCAGCGCCGGAAGGCGCGGTTGAAGTGGGCGGCGTCGGAATAGCCCACGTCCAGGGCGATCTCGGTGATCTTGATCTCGGACCCCTGGAGCAGATCCCGGGCGGCCAGATAACGGGCCTGCCCGACCAGCCCGGAGTAGCTGTGGCCCTCCGCGCGCAGCCGCCGCTGCAAGCTGCGGACGGGGAGGCCGGCGATCTCGGCGACCGTTTCGATCTGCGGGGTGCCCTCGCGAAGCAGCGTTCCGGCCACCTGCCGGACCGATCCGGCGAAGTCACTGGCCGGGGCCGTGCCGTTTAGACGGCCCAGCAATTTCTTGTCGCTCGCCCCGGCATTGTCCGGCCGCCGGCCGATCGCGCGGGCGAGCATCGCGCGTGGGATAGCGATCGCCGTGGCCTCTTGCCGGTAGCGAATTTCGGCGCCGGCAAGGGCCTTCGTCTCGTCCAGCGCCGGCTGCGGGTCCGACAGCAAGGCGATCCTGGCGGGAACCCAGCCTGGCCCCGCGCCCAGCCGCACGGCCTTGATCATCTGCATCAGGGCGTATTGCTCCGTCTGCCGGCGTCCGGCGTCGAAGATCTCGACCGGCCGGCGGCAAAGCCATAGACCGTCACCATCCTCGGCCAGCCAGAAACTGGAACCCGAGTTGTGGCAGGGGATCACGCGGCATACCGTGCCGAGGAGGTGATTTACCGTCAGCGACCGGGCGACCACCGTTCCGAAGGTGCCGATGCTCTCGAAGGACTTGGATGCGGCGGCGCGCAGCCCGAAGGTCTCTGTCCCGGTCGCCCGCGCGGCGTACTGCATGAAGATATGGTAGTCACGATACGGGATCAGATCGTCCGGCTCGCAGAAGTGCCACGGCGGCAGGCCCGCCCGGCGCAGAACCCGCTCCGGAGAAAAACCCATATCCTCCAGGGCCGCGGCCGCGTCGATCAGTTGGCTCGCTCTCGTTAGTGGAATAGCCCTCACTGGTTGCCTGTCCTCCGCGCCAGGCGCACTCCCGTACTCTCCGTCGGTCGGCTTGCAAGGGTCCGGTCAGAGGACTCTCGCTGCCGGCCGCTCAGGTCATCTCCTCGTCTCCGTCGAGTTCGGATGATTGCACGGCTGTTGAAATCCCATTTCCATTCCGCTCGTCGTCAACACTACATTGTTTTTGTTGTTCATTAGTCGCATCTTAGATACCGACCACTAGATTGTGTCAAGACAACGATTTTCACCTCAGTGTGAAGGAATGTCCACCCTGTCCAGGGCGCGATGGAGACGACCCTTCGCACGCTGCAACGGCGCCTGGCCGAGGCCGGACTCAACGTACCGCCCACGCGTCCACGGGGTGTGCTTCGGGAAGGCGTAGCATCTGCACACCCGTGGCGCGTTATGGCAAGTTTCGCCTGTCCCCCCTCGACTAAGATTGCTTAAGATCGCAGTCACCGCCGGCCGCCACGCCGGGATGCATCCGGCACCGGCTTCGCAGAGGGCCCGCGGAGGTAGCAACGGGAGGATAGGGCAGATGTCCAGGCGACACGCATCCATCGTTCTTGTCGGCGCGTTCTTGGTAGCGCAGATTTTCCTACTCCGTCCGGGCGCGGCGCAGACGGCCACCGTCGATCCCGCGCTTCTTCAACAGCTTCAGGACGTGATCCAGAAGCAGCAGCAGCAGCTCGAAAGACAATCCGAGGTCCTCGAATCCCTGCAGCAACAGGTGAACGACCTGAAGCGGACGGCGAGCGAGGCGCAGACCGAGGCGAGCGAGGCCAAATCCACCGCGCAGCAGGCGGTCGATACCGCCAAGCAGGCCGTACCGGGGGCCGAGAAGCTCGTGACCTCCGGCCAGGAGCGGATCAAGCTCGCCATCTCCGGCCAGGTCAACCGGGCCGTCAACGTTGCCGGCGACGGCGACAAGACCAAGGCCTATTTCGTCGACAGCGACGCCAGCAACACCCGGTTCCGCCTCGTCGGTACCGGGAAGGTCACCGACGACTTCACGATCGGAACACGGTTCGAGGTCGCCTTGACCACGAACGAATCCTCGCAGGTCAGCCAGGACAACGAAGACGCAGGCGAATTCAGCGACCTGCGCTGGGCCGATTTGTCCTTCGACAGCAAGCGCTTCGGCAAGCTCTCGCTCGGCAAGGGCAGTACCGCTTCCGACAACGCCGCCGAGGTCGACCTGTCGAAAACGGACGTGGTGGCCTACTCGAGCGTCGCCGACATCGCCGGCGGGCTCCAGTTCCGCGACAACAACGACAATCTCACGGACGTCAGCGTGTCCGATGCCTTCAAGAATCTGGACGGCCTGAGCCGGAAGGACCGGTTGCGCTACGACACGCCCACCTTCTATGGGTTCAGCCTGGCCGGCTCGGCGATCAGCGATCAGCGCTGGGACACCTCGGTCTGGTGGGGCGGTCAGGGCTACGGCCTCAAGGCGGCGGCCGCCGCGGCCATCTCGGATGCCAACGTGGACAACCAGGATCTCCTGTACGACGGCTCGTTCTCGGTCCTGCACGAGGTCACGGGGCTCAATTTCACCGTGTCCGGCGGCGTGCGGGACCAGGACGGCGACGACCCCTCGAACGTCTATGCCAAGGCCGGTTGGATCGCCAACCTGTTTTCCTTCGGCGATACGGCGTTCGGCGCCGACTACACCCGGTCGACGAACTTCCCGACCGGAAGCGACGACGGATACTCCATCGGCCTGGCGGCGGTCCAGCAGATCGACGACTTCGGGACCGAGCTCTACGCCCAGTATCGGCTGTACTCGCTCGACCGGGACGGGAATCCCAGTGTCGAGGACCTCAACGTCGGAACGGTCGGCGCCCGGGTGAAGTTCTAGGGAGAGCCTTCGGAATGGAGTACAGATGCTTGCATCCGATGCCTTGACGGCCATGACCGGGCGCCGCAAGGCCGGACCGGCCGCCGCCTTGCTGCTCGCCCTGCTCGCGGTCGCGGGCTGCGCCGGGATCGAGCCCTACAAACCGCACAACAACCGGGAAGAGGGTCCCGAGAAGGGCCTCTTGACGGGAGACGAGGGCGAGTTCGTGATCTTCCGCTATGAGGACGCGCCGAAAAGCGAAGAAGAGCCCGAAGGCGGGACCGCGGAGAGCGACACGGCGAGCCCGGAGTGACCGTCTCGCCGCGCGGCCTCCGGGGCCTCGCAACGCCGGCCAGGGCGATCCGGCAGCAATCGGCCGCTGCCCGTCCTTGCCTGTGGCGCGAAATGGCAAGAAATCCGGGCTGCTTTCGGGCAGTCTTTCTATCAGCTAGTTAAACAACCCATGCGGGCGCCGAGGCGACTGCCCGTTGGGATCGCAAGAGGTTCACATGTTGAAACTCTTGAGTGAACCGAATACGCGTGAGCGCCATCTGCTCGCAGCAATCAGGGAGAGAGTTACAATGAGTAAAATACAAGGTCAGGATTTGACCCCCTACGAGGAGTACCAGCTGGATTTCTCGGGTGATGACTTTCCGGACCGGGAGTTGACACCACGGGCCGCCCACGCGGTCATCGAGAGCGCCATGTGGACCGACGCGAACCCGATGCTGAACCTTTCGAGTTTCGTGACGACGTTCATGGAGCCGGAAGCCAGGGACCTTATGTCCAAGCACGCGCACGTGAACTACATCGACCACGACATGTACCCCAAGAGCTACCACATGGAGCAGCGGATGGTGCAGATGCTCCATAGCCTGTGGAACGGGCCCAAGGGCGTGGAGCCCTACGGGACCGCCTGCGTCGGCAGCTCCGAGGCGTGCATGCTGGCCGGTTTGGCGCACAAGTGGAACTGGCGCCAGGCCCGCGAGGCGGCGGGCAAGGACGCCAGCCGCCCCAACATGGTGACAGGCGGCAACGTCCAGATCGTCTGGAAGAAATTCATGAAGTACTTCGACGTCGAGCCGCGCATCGTGCCGTTGAAGCCTGGGAACTACCGCCTCACGGCGGAGGAGCTCGATCAGTACGTAGACGAGAACACGATTTGCGTGGTGGCGATCGTAGGTCAGACCTTTACGGGAGAAGACGACGAGCTTCAGGCGATCCACGACTGGCTCGACGACTACGAGAACAGAACGGATATCTCCGTCCCGATGCACATCGACGGGGCATCCGGCGGCTTCGTCCATCCGTTCCTCTATCCCGACTACAAGTGGGATTTCCGTCTCCCGCGGGTGCAGTCGATCAACGCCTCGGGGCACAAGTTCGGCCTGGTCCTGCCGGGGCTCGGCTGGGTGGTCTTCCGGGAGCGCAAGGTCTTCAACGAAGATCTGATCTTCTATGTCAATTATCTTGGCGGCGAATCGGCGACGGCCACGCTCAATTTCAGCCGGAACGCGGCTCAGATCATCGCCCAGGCCTACCAGTTTCTGAGGCTCGGACGCCCGGGCTACGAACGCATCATGCGGCTGACGGTGGACAATGCCGAGCACCTCAGGGAACGGCTGGTCGAAAGCGGTTTCTTCACGATCATGAACGAAACCCAGAGCATCCCCGTCGTCGCCCTGACGTTGAAGGGCGATTTCAAGAACTTCAGCGAGTTCGATATCTCTTCCAAAGTGCGTGAAAAGGGATGGGTCCTCTCGGCCTACTCGATGCCGCCCAACGCCGAAAACGTGAACTCGCTCAGGATCGTGGTTCGGCCGCATCTCAACAGAACCGTCGTCAACCAACTGGCCGACGACATCATCGCTGCCTGCAAGCACTTGGCGGAGCACGGCGGGACCGCGACGCCGCCGGAATTGCATTCGCACGCGAAGACCGCGCCGAAGTGTTGATGGTCGCGGCCTGATCGACCGCCTGACGGCGCCCCTTGCGCCGTCAGGCGCCGTGCGTTCGGCCAACGAGTCCGGCCAACGAGCCGGATCGATAGGGGGAAGAGCTATGGTGAGTCGTTCGATCTTCACGGCCGAGGGGGCAACCCTCGCCAAGACATTCGGTACGGTCATGGCCTACCTTGCCGGCAAGCTGAAGCTGGCGGCGGGCCTGGGCGCCGTGCTGATCCTGGCGTCCAATCTGCTCGTCGGCGATACCCTGGCGCAGACGGCGACAACCGAAACCGTCGCCAAAGAGATCATGGGGGGAATCGAGCGGGTCGGCGGCGCGGCGCTCGAGGTCTTCGAACCGGCCGTCGAAGGCGGCCTGCACGGCTTCTTCGAGCTGCTGGACAAGCAGAAGTTCGTATTCCTGCTCCTGGCGCTGGCGATCGGGTATCCGCTCGGCAAGGTGCGCTTGGGGGGAATCTCCTTGGGTTCGACCGCCGGGACCCTGTTGACCGGCATTGCGATCGCGATCATCGCGAAACTGGGCTTCGACATCACCTACAAGATCCCGGGCCTCGTCTCGACGGTCTTCCTCCTGCTGTTCATGTACGCCCTCGGGCTCAAGGTCGGTCCGCAGTTCTTCACCGGCCTGAGGTCCGGCGGCTTGGCGTTCGTCGTCATCGGCATCGTCGTTTGGGCGCTCAACTGGATCATCGCGTTCGGCGGAGTCAAGCTGGTCGGGCTCGATGCCGGCTTTGCCCCGGGAATCATCTCCGGCAGCTACACCATCACCGCGGTCATCGGCGTCGCCACCTCGGCTTTGCAGAGCGGCGCCTATACTCCGCCTCAGGGAATCTCGGCCGACCAAATCGGCGCCAACATCGCCGCCGGCTATGCGATCAGCTACATCCTCTCCAGCGTCGGCATTATCCTGCTGATACGCTACCTGCCGCAGATATTCGGACGCAACGCGGTCGCGGATGCCAAGGAAGCCGAAGAGGCAATGAGCGGCGGCGCAACCGAAGCGGTCCCCGGCGCCGCCGGCTCGCTGACGCTGGGCTTCTCGCCGCTCGACATCCGCGCCTACCGGGTCGAGCACGACGAGGTCGCCGGCAAGACCATCAAGCAGCTTTTCGAGAGGTATCCGCATGCGCCGGTTCTGCGCGTCGTCCGCGACGGCACGGTGATCGAGCCGGCGGAGAATCCGACCATACAGAAGGGCGACGTGATTGCCGTGCGCTCCGACGTCGACAAGCTGATCCTGGGGGGACAGGAGAAGATTGGTCCGGAAGTGGACGACCCCACGGCCCGCGACATCGCGTTGGAGGCCGCCGACCTGCGCATAGGGTCGCGGGACATGGGCGGGAAGACCCTCGAGGAATTGGGCAAATTGGTCGGTTTCGGACTACAGCTCAAGGCGCTGTTCCGGCAGGGCCAGCAGCTTCCGGTCGGACCGAAGACGGTCATCGAGTTCGGCGATGTCGCGCGGATCGTGGGCCCTGAGTGGGCCATCCAGCGCGCGGCCAAGCTGGTCGGCGGCCGCGCCATTCTCGCCACGACGGTCACCGAGGTGATGTACATGGCGATTGCCATGGCCGTCGGCTATCTCGTCGGTATCATCAGCGTGTCGATCGCCGGCATTCCCTTCGCGCTCGGGACCTCGGCCGGCTGTCTGCTCGCGGGGATCTTCGTCAGCTACTTCCGCAGCCGCAATCCGGAGTTCGGCGGGCCGGTCGACGAAGGCGCCCGCAGTTTCCTTCAGGACGTCGGGCTCAACATGTTCGTCGCCGTGCTGGCGGCGAACGTCGGCCCGAAGGTCATCGACAGCTTTCAGGGGATGACCGTGATCTGGATTGCGATCATCGGCACGCTGGCGGCCTTGGTGCCACCCTTCGTGGCCTTCGTGATCGGGATAAAAGTGTTCAAGCTGAACTCGATCATTGCCGCTGGGGCGACGACCGGGGCCCGCAACAGCACGCCCGGCCTGAACGCCATCGTTGCCGAATCGAATAGCGCGGTGGCGGCGGTCCCCTATCCGGTGACCTATGCCATGACGACCGTCCTGGCATTGATCGGCGGCTACCTGGCCATGATCCTGTCCTGAGGCTTCAACTGGCCTTCGCGGGTCCCTGCGGGCCGCATCGTCTCCCGGCGATGCGGCCCGCGGATTGAGCGGGAGCGGTCCTGATGGCAAAGACTCACGAACCGATCCGCGTCGCCGTCAACGTTATGCGGGCGCGGCTCACGATCCTGGGCTTCAACCTCGCGATCATCACCTTTCAGATCAACGAGCTGCGGATCCTGGGCGGCGGCATCAAGCTGCCGGGCCTCGAGCAAGCCTTCTACCTTTCCGCCGCCGCGGCCCTGTTCCTGGGTCTGGCCTTGTCGTTCACGGCGATGATCTGCTTTATCGCCTCGAACGCCTTGGATCGGGAGGGTACCTGCAACCACTGGTCTCTCCTGGCCGGCGACCTGCTGATGTACCTGGCCCTGGCCCAGACCGTGGCCGGCTTCTTCGGCGCCTTCATGTCCGAGCTCGACCAAGTGCAGCTGCCGGACCCGCAGGAGGCCCGGATGTACGCCCTGGTCATCGGCGCGATCCACCTTGCCGGCGGTATCGCCTGGGCGATGTCGATCTATCTGGGGCCGTTGGTCTCGCTGCTGCGTTCACCCTACGGCCATCGTATCACCGTCGCACTCGGTCTCGCCTATCTCCTGCTCCTCCTGCTTGTTGTGCGGGTTTGGGCAGCAGCCCTGCTGCTGGAGGTGCAGCGTCCGGCCCTGGACGGCACCGTTCAGTCCTGGCTCGGCGGCTTGGTCGCACCGTTCTTCTGGTGAAGCGTACGTTCGACGCTCGCCCTGGCCGAGGTCACCAGCAGCCTCGACCGCCACGCCGAGATCGACTATGCGACATGATAGGAGACCGTCAGGAGGGAAATCGACATGACCCAACTGCCCCGCCTCTATCCCGACCCCGTCCCAGCGATCCATCCGCTCCCGGAGTACCAGGCGAGCGGCCAGGTCGCCCGGTGGTACGGCGAGGTCAAGGCGGCGCTTCAGGTGCCCTGGATGGGCGTCGTCACCATGGCCTACGCCCACTACCCGACCTTCTTTGCCGAGCTGTGGCGCGGCCTGAAGCCCCTGGTGGCGAGCGCGCCCTTCGTCGAGGCGTTCCAGGAAAACCGCTCGTTCATAGAGGCGGCGGTAACCGAGCTCGAGCCGCCGCCGATCGCCCACCGGCTCGCCGCCTTCGGCTATGCGCCGCGCGAGGTCGAGGGGATCCGCGCGGTCGTCGAGGTCTTCTCGCACGGCAACCATCCCTATGCGCTGATCGCGACGGTCGCGCGGCTTTTGATGGAGGGCGGCGAGATGGCCGGTATTGGCGAGGCGCCGGCCTACGAGGGACGGCACGCGCCGAAGGTCTCGGTGCCCTTCGTGCTGATGGAGGCGCACCACGCCGACGCGCCGACCCGGGCGGTCTACGACGACGTCAAGCGGGTGCTCGGACTGCCCTTCGTCAACACCGACTACCGGGCCTTCGCCCGCTGGCCAAGCTATTTCGACCTCGCTTGGGCGGACCTCGCACCGCACGCCGGAAGCCCGGCGCACGAGGCATTCTGCCGGGCCTATCACGAGCGCATGGTCGATGTGGCCCGGAGTGCCCTGCCGAACCCGGGAGGGCTAAGCCCGGTCGCCTTACGCGAAGCGGCCGACGCG
>JAOUCL010000162.1 GCA_029859805.1 Rhodospirillales bacterium
GCCCCACCCGGAGGGCCGGGCGCTTTTGGCCGCCAGCCGCGTTGCGCACTGCTTGTTGTACACGCACAACGGCGCAGCGCGCGCCTTGCTGGCGGCCAAAATCGCCTCGGTGAAATGCGTCATTATCAAGGACCTTTGGTATCATTCAAAGACCCCCTCGAGACGCTCCAACGTCGCCTTGTGGGTCAGGTCGAGGTGAAGCGGCGTCACCGCGATCGCGCCGTCTACGATGGCCGCCAGATCGGTATCAGGCTCGGAGGTCGAATCCCTCAGGAAATCGCCGAGCCAGAGATATGCCCGGCCCGCCGGATCCTGGCGCTCGACGACTTGCAGGGTGGTGTCCCGCCGGCCTTGGCGGCAAGCCCGGATGCCGTTCACCCGGTCTGCCGTGCGCGCCGGGAAGTTGACGTTGACCAGCAGCTCGGCCGGCCAGGGCACGGCGGTCAGCCTGCGGATGATGTCGGGGGCGTAGCGTTCGGCCGTGGCCCAGTGGATCACGCCGTTGTCGTCGCGCATCTGGCTGAGCGCGACCGAGCGCACGCCGAGCAGCGCCCCCTCCATGGCGGCGGCGATCGTGCCCGAGTAGGTCACGTCCTCGCCCAGGTTGGCGCCGTGGTTGATGCCCGAGAGCACGAGGCCGGCCGGCTTGTCCGCCATGATCCGGTGCAGGGCGACCAGTACGCAGTCGGTCGGCGTGCCGTCCACCGCAAAACGCCGCGGGCCGAAGCGCCGGACGCGCAGCGGGCGCCGCAGGGTCAAGGAATGGCTGGCCGCGCTCTGCTCGTATTCCGGCGCCACCACCCAGACGTCCTTGGACAGGCCCTTGGCGATGCGCGTCAGCACCTTCAGCCCCGGCGCGTGGATGCCGTCGTCGTTGGTGACCAGGATCCGCGTGGCGGAGAGATCGAGCCCGTCCTCAGCCATTGGACGCGATGACCTCGAGCCCGCCCAGGTAGGGGCGCAGGGCCGCCGGCACCTCGATCGAGCCGTCGGCGCGCTGGTGGGTCTCCATGACCGCGATCAGCGCCCGGCCGACCGCGACGCCCGAGCCGTTCAGGGTGTGCAGGAAGCGCGTGCCCTTCTCGCCGGCCGGGCGGAAGCGGCCCTTCATGCGCCGCGCCTGGAAGTCGCCGCAGTTCGAGCAGCTCGAGATCTCGCGGTAGGCCCCCTGCCCCGGCAGCCAGACCTCCATGTCATAGGTCTTGCGCGCCGCGAAGCCCATGTCGCCGGTCGCCAGCGTGACCACACGGTAGTGCAGGCCGAGGGCCTGCAGGACGCCCTCGGCGCAGCCGACCATGCGCTCAAGCTCCTCGTCGGAGCGCTCGGGGTGGGCGATCGAGACCAGCTCGACCTTCTCGAACTGGTGCTGACGCAGCATGCCGCGGGTGTCCTTGCCGGCAGAGCCCGCCTCCGAGCGGAAGCAGGGCGTGAGCGCGGTGACGCGCATCGGCAGATCCGCCTCGTCCAGAATCTCGCCCGCCGCCAGGTTGGTCAGCGGCACCTCGGCCGTGGGGATCAGCCAGAAGCCCTCTTCGGTGCGGAACAGGTCCTCGGCGAACTTGGGCAGCTGGCCGGTGCCGTAGAGCACGTGGTCGCGCACCAGCAGCGGCGGGTTGACCTCGGTATAGCCGTTCTCGGTCGTGTGGCGGTCGAGCATGAACTGGGCGAGCGCGCGGTGCAGGCGCGCCAAGGCGCCCTTCAGCACGACGAAGCGCGCGCCCGACAGCTTGGCCGCGGCCTCGAAGTCCATCAGGCCGAGCGCCTCGCCCAGCTCGAAGTGCTGCCGGGCCTCGAAATCGAAGGCGGCCGGCTCGCCGAACAGGCGTTCGGTCCGGTTGGCGCTATCGTCGGGACCGTCGGGCACGTCGGCCGCCGGCGTGTTCGGCAGCCCCGAAAGCAGGTCCTCGAGCTCGGCGCCGAGCGTCCTTTCGCGCTCCTCGCCGGCGGCCATCCGGTCCTTCAGGCTGGCCACCTCGGCGATCAGATCGTCCGCGTCCCCGCCCTTGCGCTTGGCCTCGCCGATCGCCTTGGAGGCTTCGTTGCGCCGGGTCTGCATCTCCTGCAGCACGGTCACGGCTTCGCGGCGCTCGGCGTCGAGGGCGACGATCCTGGCCGAGAGCGGCTCCAGGCCGCGGCGGCACAGGCCCTCGTCAAAGGCCTCGGGGGCCTCGCGTATCCACTTGAGATCCAGCATGCCTGATCAGCGACTCGGGACGTCCGGGCGAAAGACGCGCCCTTATAAGGGCTTGCCGGCAGGCCTGTCCATGGTCAAAGATGCAGTGCGGCCGCGCTGCGGATCAGGTGGGCGCCACCTCGGTATCAGCGCCGGTATCCTCGTCGTCGTCCATATCGTCCTCGTCCACATCGTCGTCGTCGTACTCGTCCTTGGGCCGCTTCTTCTCGACCAGCTTGGCCATGTAGATCGAGATCTCGTAGAGCAGGACGATCGGGATGGCGAGCATGAGCTGGCTGACCGGATCGGGCGGCGTGAAGATGGCGGCGACGACGAAGACGCCGACGATGGCGTACTTGCGCTTGGCGGCCATGCCCTTGGAGGTCGCCAGCCCGACGCGCGCCAGCAAGGTCATGATGACCGGCAGCTGGAAGCAGAGGCCGAAGGCGAAGATCAGCTTCATCAAGAGCGAAAAGTATTCGCTGACCCGCGCCTCCAGCTCGATCGGCAGGGTCCCTTCGCCGCCGGCTACCTCGAAACTCAGGAAGAACTTAAGGGCGACGGGAAAGATGATGTAGTAGACCAGGGCGCCGCCGATGAAGAACAGGATCGGCGTGGCGACCAGGAAGGGCGCCAGGGCCGTCTTCTCGTTCTTGTAAAGTCCCGGCGCCACGAACAGCCAGATCTGGCTCAGGAAGATCGGGCAGGACAGGAAGGCGGCGGCGAAGAACGCCATCTTCACATAGGTGAAAAAAACCTCCGCCGGGCCGGTGAAGATGATGCGCGGCACCCGTCCGTCCAGCCCGCGGTCCAACAAGGCCGAGGCCAGCGGGTGCTGAAGAAAATTGAAGATCGGCTCGGCGAAGAAGAAGCAGCCGAGGAAGACCACGACGAGGCCGACTACGCTCCACAGCAGACGTTGGCGCAGCTCGATCAGATGATCGAGCAGCGGCATCTTGCCGCCGTCGTCCTGGTCTCCGGCCACGGCGGTCATGCCCTCTTCTTCGAGCTGTCGTCATCGGGCGCCGGCGCAGCGGCGTCGCCTTCGGGCGGCGGCGTCACCGAATGGGGCGGCGCCATCCGCACCGGGTGCTTGATGATCGTAGCCTTCGGCTCCTCCTCGGAGTCGCCGCCCTCGGCGGGGGCCTCGCCGGCGCCGTCGTCCGGGGCCGGGTGGTCCGGCGCATCGGGCTCGCTGGGCTTCGCCGCGGCCTCGATGTCCCGGGCCTCGTCCTTCACGCTGCCCGTCGGATCGATGGCGTTCTCCACCGCCTGGTCGACGTCGAACCTGGTGGTCTTCTCGATCGCCTTCTTGGCGTCCTCGAGGTCGGCCTCGCGGATCATCTCGTCGACCCCGGACTGGAACTCGCGCGCCAGCCCCCGCGCCTTGCGGACCCAATGGCTGGCGGACCGCAGAACGCGCGGCAGGTCCTTCGGACCGATGACGATGAGCGCCAACAAGGCGACTACCGCCATTTCTGACCAGCCGATATCAAACATGGCAGCGCATCACGAACGGCGAGGAGCTAGGCACGGGGGTCACATGCGGGCCGGCTTCAGCCGGTGGTGCCCGTCTTTTCCTTCTCACTCGCAGGCGATCCGGCCTCCGCAGCGGTGTCCTTCTCTATGGACTTCCGCTCGCCGGCCTCGGCATCGACCTGCTCGTCGTCCAGGCCTTTCTCTTCCTTGAGGCCCTTCTTGAAGGCGTTGATGCCCTTGCCCATGTCGCGCATCAGCTTGGGGATCTTGCCGCCGCCGCCGAACAGGACGAGAACGACGGCCAGAACGATCAGCCAATGCCAAATACTGAATGTCCCCATTTATGGGTTCTCCCTAGGTACCTGGGTGCCGGTGTCGAGTGCCGGACTATGGCAAAAACACCCTAGCCCCGCAATCATTCCCGGCCGGACCCTTATGTGGCGTCGCCCCGCGGAAATACAAAGGCCTGCGAGCGATCGAGGTGCACAGCCAGGAGCTCGTCCTCGGCCGGCAGGAAGCGCCCGGGTATGCGGGCGTGCAGGTGCAGGTCATGGCCTTCGCTACCGTTGACGCTGAGATGCACCAAGCTGCTCCGCCCGAGCATGCGCGAGGCCATGACCCGGGCCGTGCCGACCTCGGCCGCCCCCTGGGCGCCGAGCGGCTGCAGGCGCAGCGCCTCGGGCCGGATCAGGATCTCGACGGCCGTTCCCTCGGCGTGTTCCGGGGCGGCCACCTCGCCAAAGGGCGTAGGCACCCGGCCACCCTGAACAATGCCTTCCAAGTGATTGATTTCACCGAAGAAACTGGCAACGAAGGCGCTCTCGGGCGCGAAGTACAGGTCGGTCGGCCGGCCCTTCTGGGCGATCCGACCCTCGCACATCAGGGCGACCCGGTCGGCCATGAACATGGCCTCCTCCGGGTCGTGGGTGACCATCAGGGTCGCCGCGCCGCTCTCTTTGAGCAGGTGCAGCGTCTCGTCCCGGATCATGTTGCGCAGGCGCGAATCCAGCCCGGAGAAAGGCTCGTCCAACAACATGACCCTCGGCGCCGGCGCCAGGGCCCTCGCCAGCGCCACCCGCTGCTGCTGGCCGCCGGAGAGGGTGTGGGGGAAGACCTCGGCCGAACCGGCCATGCCGACCTGACGCAGCACCTCGAGCGAGCGGCTGCGTCGGTCCTGGGCGGACAGACCGCGCAGGCCGAAGGCCACGTTGTCCGCCACGGAGAGGTGGGGGAAGAGCGCGTAGTCCTGAAACACTAGGCCGACGGCGCGCTGCTCTGGCGGCACGGCGACTTTGTCGTCGGCCACCGGCTTGTCGTCCATCAGTACCCGCCCCTGCTGCAAGGCTTCGAGCCCGGCGGCAATGCGCAACACCGTGGTCTTGCCGCAGCCCGAGGGACCGAGCAGGCAGACCAGCTCGCCGTGCGCGATCGAGAGCGTGAGGTCGTCGACCGCCACCACCTCGCCGAAGGCGTGACTCACCTGTTCCAGTCGAAGCGCGTCCACGTCAGGGGCCCCCGAGGTCCGAGTCACGGCGCGCTAGGCGTCCGGCCGCCGGATCCTCACAAATTGGAACGCTCAAGGTATTGCGGCTGAATTGCAGTTTCAATGAGTCCTAGCTCTTGTCCCCGCGCGCGGGTCTGGGACCGGCGGCCTCGCCCGCGGCCGAACCCCGCGGCGGATCGGCGGCCTCGTCGCCGGAGGGAGCGCCGGTGGTCTGGTCCTCCGGGGCCTCGCCGAACTCGGAGGACAGGATTTCCCAGGGATCTTCCTCCTGGACTTCGCTCGCGCCCGCCTCCTCGCTTCCGGCCGCGCCGTCCTCCATGGCGCCCTGCGCGCCCACGGCGGCGACCGCGGGCCGCGTATCGAGCAGACCGGCCGCCTTCAGTTCGCCCGCCCCGGGCAGCGCGTCTAGGCTCTCCAGGCCGAAATGGTCCAGAAACGCCTCGGTGGTGCCCCAGGTCACCGGACGGCCGGGCGTCCGCCGCCGGCCCTTGGGCTTGACCCAGCCGGCCTCCAGGAGCACGTCCAGGGTTCCTTTGGACAGTGCGACCCCGCGGATTTCCTCGATCTCGCCGCGGGTCACCGGCTGGTGATAGGCAACGATCGCCAGGGTTTCCAAGGCGGCCCGGGACAGCTTGCGCTCCACGGTCTTCTCGACCCGCATCAAAGGCGCCAGGTCGGCAGCCGTGCGGAAGGCCCAACGCCGGCCCGACCGCACGAGGTTGACGCCGCGGTTGGCGTAGAGCCCGCTGAGCTCCTCCAAGAGGGTCTCCAGGTCCGCCTGCTCGGGCAAGTGCCGGGCCAGCTGCTCGGGGCCAAGGGGCTCGGCGGCGGCGAAGAGCAACGCCTCCAGCAGCCTGAGTTTCTGAAAGCGCTCGCTCATTCCGGGGGCTCCTGGTCGCGCCCGCGCAGGTAGATCGGTCCGAACGCGCCGTCCTGGCGGATCTGCACCTTGCCTTCCCGGGCCATCTCCAGGCTGGCCGTAAAGGTCGAGGCCAAGGCCGAGCGCCATACCAGGCCGCCGTGCAGATCCGGCGGCAGGAACGCCGCCAAGGTGCGCCACCCCGGAATCTCGCCGAGGAGGCGGCCGAGGCGCTGCAAGGCTTCGTCGACCGAATAGAGCTCGCTCGGGGCGATGTGCAGGCTTTCCGCCCGCCCCCGTCCCCGGATCGCGCCGTAGGCCGAGAGCAACTCGTAGAGGCTGACCTGGTAGCTGGCCTGGGTCACGATGGGCAGCGGATCCGGCGCGCCGCGCGCGAACACGTCGCGACCGAGGGCCGGCCGCGCCATCAGACCCTCGCCGGCCTGCTGCATGGCCTCCAGCCGCTGCAACCGGTATCTGAGGGCGGCGGCCAGCTCGGCACCGCTCGGCTCGTCTTCGCCCTGCGGTTCGGGCAGCAGCAGGCGCGACTTGAGATAGGCCAGCCACGCGGCCATCACCAGGTAGTCGGCCGCCAGCTCGAGATGCAGCCGCCGGGCCCGGCGTACGAACTCGAGATACTGGTCGGCCAGTGCCAGGATCGAGATCCGCGTCAGGTCGACCTTCTGGTCGCGGGCCAGCTGCAGCAGGACGTCGATCGGCCCGCCGTAGCCCTCGAGGTCCAGAACCAGGGGCGCGTCGTCCGCTCCGCGCCTTGGGCCGTCGTCTTCGAACGGCGTCGAATCACTCACAGCACACCTCCCGCCAGCCGGTCAAAGATAGGCCAGAGCCACTCGATCGGCTTACCCACTATCCAATAGAACACATGGAGGTCCAGGCCAAGCCGCTCGCCGATCATCGGCAGCAGGAATATCACGCCGATGATGATCAGAAAGCCGAAGCGTTCGAGCCGGGCGAGCGGCAGCGCCAGGGCGCGCGGCAGCAGGCCGACAGCGACGCGTCCGCCGTCCAGCGGCGGCAGCGGCAGCATGTTGAACACCGCCAGTACCAGGTTGATCAGGATCGAGTTGACCAGGTTGTAGGCCAGCCAAGTACCGAAGGTCGGCGGCAGCAGCGGCACCAGGTGAAACAACAGTGCCGAGGCCGTGGCCAGTGCTAGGTTGGCCCCCGGCCCGGCCGCCGCCACCAGGACCATGTCGCGCCGTGGGTTGTGCAGGCGGTTGAAGGCGACCGGCACAGGCTTGGCCCAGCCGAACAGGAACGGCGCTCCGAACAGCAACAGCATGGCGGGCAGCAGAACGGTGCCGAAGGCATCGACGTGGCGCAGCGGGTTGAAGCTGACCCGGCCCCGACTGTACGCCGTGTCGTCGCCCAGGCGCCAGGCGACGTAGCCGTGCGCCGCCTCGTGCAGCGTGATCGCGAACAGGACCGGCAGCACCCAGATCGACGCCTGGTAGAGGATTTCCGAGAGACCGCCGCCCATCGCCGGTCAGACGTCCGCGAGCAGCGCGTCGCGCCGCGTCGCGAGCGCCGCGGTCTCGGCCCGCGGCGGCGGCCCGATGCGCGTGTCCGCGTCCGCCAGACGCCGCATGCCCTGCGCGCTCAGCGGCCCGGCCGCGGCCGCCACGGCCTCCATCTCCGCCCGTTGGCCGTTGCAATGCAACGCGATATCGCAGCCGGCGGCCAGCGCCGCCGCGGTCCGCGCGCCCAGATCCCCGTCGAGTGCCGCCATTGACAGATCGTCGGACACCAGAATCCCGTCGAAGCCGATCCAGCCGCGGATCACCTGGTCGATCACCGTTGGTGAGATCGTGGCCGGCCGCCGCGGATCGACCGCCTCGTAGACCACATGGCCGGTCATCGCCCAGGGCATGTCGCTGAGCGCCCGGAACGGAGCGAAATCGCTTGCCTCCAGCGCCGCCAGGCCGGCCTCGACCCTGGGCAGCTCGGCGTGGCTGTCGACCGCCGCCCGTCCGTGGCCCGGCATGTGCTTGATCACCGGCAGGATCCCCCCGGCCAGCAGGCCCTCGCAGCAGGCCCGGCCGAGCGCGGCCACCAGATCCGGATCGGCGCCGAAGCCGCGGTCGCCGATGATTTCGTGGGCCCCCGGCAGGCGCAGATCGAGCAGCGGCAGGCAGTTCACGGTGATCCCGAGCGGGGCGAGCTCGGCGGCGAGGCATTCGGCGTTGAGCCTGACCGCCTCGAGGGCGCGGGGTCGGTCGGTCAGTGCCAAATCGCCGAAGCGCCCCGGCGGCGGCGTCGCGCGCCACTCCGGCGGTTTCAGACGCTGGACCCGGCCGCCCTCCTGGTCGATCAGGACCGGTGCGTCGGGCCGGCCGACCGTCTCGCGCAGGGCCGCGACCAGGGCCGTCACCTGGTCCGGCGTCGCACAGTTGCGCGCGAAAAGGATGAATCCGAGCGGATTGGTCGCGGCAAGGAATTCGGCCTCCCAAGGCGTGAGCTCCGTGCCCTGGCACCCAAAAATGACCGCTCGCGGGGCCAAATCCCTAGCGCCTTACGACCAAGCAGTCCTGCTGTCTGGCTTTCAGCTGCGCGCACATGTCCAGCGCGGTGGCCTGGTTCGGGATCGGCCCCGCCTGGACCCGGTAATAGGCGCGATCGTTGACGGTCGCCTCCTGGATAAAGAGCGACATGTCGCCGAGCAACTCTGGATGGGATTTCTGCAACTTCGCCCAGGCCCTGTTGGATCCTTTGGTCGAGGTGAACGAACCGAGCTGCACGAGATAGCTGCCCTGGGCCGGGGCTTGGCCGGCCGCCTGGGCCACCTGGGTGCCAGCGGGTTTGGCCGGCACGCTTGCGCTCGCCGGTGGCGGAATCTCGATGAGCGTGCCAGCCTCGGGAACGGGAGCCTCGATGATCGCGTCACCCTGGGCCGGAAGCTCCGCTGCAGCAGTTCTCTCGGCGGCCGCCGGCTCGGATGGCGGTGGCCGCGGCGTCTCGGGCGGCGGCAGCAGGCGCTCGACCACCGGCTCCTCGCCGGACTCGCTCCCCTCCTGATTGAGCACGAGCTGGTCCTGATAGGGAACCTTCAGGCCGCCGGGACTTTCCGGCTTGACCTTCACCGGATCCTCCGCAGCCCGGACGACCGGCAGCGCGCCACTCTTGTCGCCCGCGAAGAACCACGAATAGCCGAAAAAGATGCCTGCCGCGACGCATACGAGGGCCACCGCGGCGACCAGCACGGGCAAGACCGGGCTGCGTCTCCCGGCACCGTCGGCCCTGGCCGAGCGGACCGCCTGCCGTCGCCGCGCCGCGCCAGGCGAGCGCAGGTCCTCGACGCTCAGCGAATCGAGGTCCAACTCGTCCCCGTCCTGCGAGTCGGGCGGCTCCGCGTCGGATCGGGCGCGCAGCATCCGTGGCCACCTCATCGAAGCCATCATCTCATCTCCTCGACCGGCTCGACTCCGAATATCTGCAGCCCCGAGGCGATCGTGAACGCCACGGCCTGCACCAGCGCCAATCGCGCCGCAGTACGCTCCGGTTCGTCGGGCAAAAGAAATCTCAGCGCGGTTTCATCCTTCCCGCGGGTCCAAAGGCCGTGGAAGGTTGCCGCAAAATCGTAAAGAAAAAATGCAATGCGATGCGGTTCGTACGCCTCTGCGGCGCTTTCCACCAGCCGCGGCCACTCGGCCATCCGCTTCATCAGAGCAAGTTCGTCCGAGTCGGTCAAGAGATCGAGCGGCCCCTCCGCCAAGGCCGCCGCGTCGCGCGGCAGGTCGGGCAGCTCCGCGGCCGCGTGGCGCAGCACGGAGCGGGCGCGGGCGTGGGCGTACTGGACATAGAACACCGGGTTGTCCCGGCTCTTCTCCAACACCCCTTCCAGGTCGAAGTCGAGCGGCGCGTCGTTCTTGCGGGTCAGCATGATGAAGCGCAGGACGTCCTTGCCGACCTCGTCGACCACCTCCTTCAAGGTGACGAAGGTGCCGGCGCGCTTGGACATCTTGACCGTCTCGCCGTGGCGCATCAGCTTGACCAGCTGGCAAAACAGCACCTTGAACTCGGCCTTGCCCTCGGTCAGGGCCTCAACCGCCGCCGTCATGCGCTTGACATAGCCGCCGTGGTCGGCGCCCCAGACGTCGATCATGATCTCGGCGCCGCGCCGGAACTTGTCCAGGTGGTAGGCCATGTCGGGCGCCAGATAGGTCCAGCTGCCGTCCGATTTCTTCAAAGGCCGGTCGACGTCGTCGCCGAAGCGGGTCGCCCGGAACAGGGTCTGCGGCCGGGATTCCCAGTCTTCCGGGATCTGGCCCTTGGGCGGCTCCAGCACGCCGGTGTAGACCAAGTCGCGCGCCTTGAGCGTTTCGAGCACCGCCTCGACGCCGCCGGACTCGACCAGCGCCCGTTCGGAGCTGAACACGTCCTGGCGGATGCCGATATCGGCGAGGCCCTGCCGGATCAGGTCCATCATCGCGTCGATGGCGAAACGCCGCACCTCGTCGAGCCATTCGGGCTCCGGCCGGTCGAGCCATTTGTCCCCGTCCCGCTCGGCCAGGGCGCGGCCGACGTCCTTCAGGTAGTCGCCCGGATAGTAGCCCTCGGGAATCTCGCCGATCGCCTCGCCCAGGGCCTCGCGGTAGCGCAGATGGGTCGAGCGCGCCAGGGTGTCCACCTGAGCGCCCGCGTCGTTGATGTAGTATTCCCGGGTCACCGCGAAGCCAACCTTGGCCAGCAGCGAGGCCAGCGCGTCGCCGACCACCGCGCCCCGGGCATGGCCCACGGTCAGCGGGCCGGTCGGGTTGG
>JAOUCL010000437.1 GCA_029859805.1 Rhodospirillales bacterium
ATCGACGAGGACGACATCTACGGCGACGGGGTCAACATCGCGGCACGCTTGCAGGAGCTCACAGAGCCCGGTGGGGTAAGTGTCTCGGGTACGGCCTACGAGCACCTCAAGGCCAAGGTGGAGGTGGGCTACGAATACCTCGGCGAGCAGCGGGTCAAGAACATCGAGAAGCCGGTGCCGGTATACCGCGCTTTATTGGACCCCAAGGATGCCGGCAAGGTCATCGGCGTTAGGCGAAATGTTCTCCGCCCCTGGATAGCCGCGGCAGCGGCGGCCGGTCTTGTGGCGCTGGTTGGGGCTGGAGGGCTGGCTATTTGGCAACCGTGGATCCAGCGGGAGGAACCAGCGCGTCTCGAACGCATGATCTTTCCGCTACCCGACAAGCCCTCGATCGCGGTGCTCCCCTTCGACAACCTCTCGGCCGATACCGAGCAGGCGTACCTCGCCGACGGCATCGCCGAGAACATCATCACGACGCTGTCGCAGGTCCCGGACCTCTTCGTCATCGCCCGCAAATCGAGCTTCACCTACAAGGGCAAGCCGGTAAAGGTGCAAGAGGTGGCCGAGAGTTTGGGCGTGCAATATGTGCTCGAAGGCAGCGTTCAGCGCTCGGACGAGACGATCCGTATAACCGCCCAGCTCATCGATGCGATCAACGGTCACCATGTTTGGTCGCAGCGCTACGATCGCCAGTTTGAAGACCTCTTCGCGGTGCTCGACGACGTCACGCGCGAGGTCGTGCTGGCCTTGCAGATCAAACTCACCACGGTGCACGTCGGTCAAGGCACGGAAAATCTTGAGGCCTGGGCAAACGTCACCAAGGGGGAGGCCCTGTTCCGGCGCTTCACCAAGGACGACAATGCAAAGGCCCGCGTGCTTTTGGAAGACGCCGTGCGACTGGACCCGGGCTATTCGACGGCCTGGAGCGTGCTGGGGTCGACCCATTGGGCCGATGCCAGGTTTGCTTGGAGCGAGTCGCGCGACGAGTCCCTGGCGAAGGCGGAGGAGTTCGGGGAAAAGGCCATGACCCTCGACCCGCGCCTTCCCCGAATCCATTCTCTATTCGGCCTCACCCATGTGGTGAAGGGAGAGTTTGAACAGGCTATCGCCTTCATGGAAAAGGCCGTCGCCCTCGACCCGAACGACGCCACTCGCAAGGCGCTTCTCGCCTATGCGATGACGCAGGCCGGGAGGCCGGCAGAGGCCGGCGCCTTGCTCGAGAAGGCAATGCGGCTCAACCCCTACTACCCCGCTTGGTGGCTCATCAGTCTCGGCCGCGTGCACCGCTTGACGGGACACTACGACGAGGCGATCACGGTGTTGAAGCGCGCGAAGGAACGGACGCCCGGGGACTTGGCGGTGCTGACGGAGTTGTTGGTGGCCTATACACAGGCAGGACGGCAAGCGGACGCCGAAGGCGAAGCCGCCTACGTCCTCAAGATCAGGCCGGGCGCCACGGTTCGGGAGCTCGCCAAAACGCTCATGTACAAGGACCCGAAGGAACGCGAGCGTATTCTCGACGCCCTTCGCAAGGCGGGGCTGCCCGAGTAACCGCTAGGTCGCGCCAAGTCGGCTTGTGGCTAGAAATCGCCGTTCTGGCCATGTCACTAGGACGGCTAGTTTGCCCCCGATTTCGGACCTCAAGCTGTCAGCCAAGCAATGCACGGCGGCGCGCTAAGCTCTCCTCGGGCCAATATTTATTGCGATCGTAGTACTCTTCGACAACGGGAATGCCCGGTGGCAGGACGATCCAGGACTGCTTCGAACTTGTAAAGATGTGGATGTCGGGCGGCAGGCGATCCGGTTCGTCGAGCGTACCGACGCGGACGAAGCACACCGCGTCGCCGGCACCGGCGTAGTGGCTCCAAAGGGCCACGCGGCAGTTTGGACAGCGAGCAATCTTCTGCCCCTTGCCGCTGTTTGACGGCGTATTCACCGTCTCCGGTGCGCCCTGCACAAGGATGACGCGATCGGCTTCGATCATTGCATTGAGAGCGAAGGATGCTCCTGTTTCGCGCTGACACCAGCGGCAATGACAGCAGTGAACGAACATCGGCCTGCTAGTCATGCGATAGCGCACAGCGCCGCAAGTGCAGCCGCCTTCAAACGTCCAGTCGTCTTCCTCAGCCATTGAGACTGTCTCCCTTCATCATGACTCGGCCAGTCGTTGCATCATAGCCGGTGCTAGAACCAGCACCCTTTCATCCTGGGCTGGCCAACGAAGGCATCGACATTACCAAAAGAACTGTGGGCCTCACGAAGTTCTTGTGAGGTCATCCGTGCCTCTGAACTTCTGCTCTTGATGCTGTGGACGGCTCCCGCCACCGGCATCTAGATGTGCCAAAGTGCGGTTGCTGTATGAACCGCTAGGAAGGGAGCCGTCCTATGAGCGAAGTTACCACGATTGGGTTGGATCTTGCGAAGAGCGTTTTTCAGGTCCACGGCGTCGATGCCTCGGGCAAGACCGTGATCCGCCGGCAGCTGAGGCGCCGCCAGGTTCTGCCCGTCTTCAAGAAGCTGCCGGCGTGCCTGGTCGGTATCGAGGCCTGTGCGAGCGCGCACCATTGGGCGCGGGAGATATCGGCGCTGGGCCATGAGGTGCGGATGATGCCGGCGCGCTACGTGAAGCCCTATGTCAAGCGCAACAAGACCGATGCGGCGGATGCCGAGGCGATCTGCGAGGCGGTGACGCGACCTTCCATGCGGTTTGTTCCGATCAAGACAACCGAGCAGCAGGCGGTGCTAATGGAGCACCGGAGCCGGCAGCTGTTCGTGCGCCAGCGCACGCAGCTGATCAATGCGCTGCGCGCCCATCTTGCCGAGTTCGGCGTCGTCGCCGGGGTCGGCCGCAATGGTGTCGAGCGGTTGGTGAAGGTCATCGAGGATGACCGTGATGAGCGCGTACCGGCCTCGGCACGCGCTTGCCTGCTGGCCTTGCGCGATCAGCTTGCCTCGGTGAAACAGCAGATCCTCGCGGCGGACCGGCGCCTCCTTGCCTGTCATCGCGCGAGCGAGGTCAGCCGGCGGCTTGACGAGATCCCGGGCGTTGGCCCGCTGATCGCGACCGCGCTGGTGGCCTCCATCCCCGATCCCCATGCCTTTCGCTCGGGG
>JAOUCL010000163.1 GCA_029859805.1 Rhodospirillales bacterium
CGAGACGTGCCAGGGTGCGCACCACCGCCAGGTTGGAATTGGCCTTGAGGGCATAGCAGACGATGGCGTCCAGGCCCTCCAGGGCCCCGGCGAAATTCCGGTAGGCGCTCTCCAAGGCCCCGGATGAGTAGCAGAAGAAGGGCGTGCCGACCGCCGCCGCGAGCGCCGGCAAGGCCGCTTCCTCGACGTGCAGCACGCCATCTTCGTAAGGGAAAAATGTCATTCCGGCAGCGTTCCGTAAGTCGTTGTCTTCGTCCTGGAGGACGAGGGCGGGATGGGCGAAAGCTTCCGCAAACCGCGTCGCTTCTCCTCGGCCTCGGCCTCGGCGGCGGCCTTTGCTTCGGCCTCGGCCTCCTCCTCCTCGGCGGCGCTTGCGCCCCTCGGCAGCACGCTCTTCGGCGCGGGGTAGGGGCGTGGATAGCTATATTCGCTCTCCTGGCCCTCAGGCGCCTTGGGCGCGCTGCGCTTGCCGCAGGCGACGAGTGCCGCAGCGATGACCGCGAGCGCCAGCAGTACGCCAAGCGTGCGCCACGCGGTCACAGGTAGCGCTCCCGCGCGGCGGCCACGGCGGCGCGCACCGAGGCCGGCGCGGTGCCGCCGAAACTGGACCGGCTCTCGACCGCGCGCTCGATGCTCAGGACCTGGTAGACCTCCTCGGTGATGCCAGGCTCGACCGCCTGCAGCTCGGCGAGCGGCAACTCGGCGATGTCGCAGCCGAGATCGGCCGCGCGCTTGACGATCGCACCGGTGGCATGATGGGCCTTGCGAAACGGCAGCCCCGGGACCCGCACCAGCCAGTCGGCCAGGTCCGTCGCGGTCAGATAGCCCGACCGGGTGGCGGCCCGCAGCGCCTCGACCTCGGGGCGGAGGTCGCGGACCATGCCGGTGGCCGCGGCGACCGAGAGGGCCAGGGTATCGGCCGCGTCGAACACCGGCTCCTTGTCCTCCTGCATATCCTTGCCGTAGGCCAGCGGCAGTCCCTTCATGACGATCAGAAGGCTACTCAGCGCCCCGATGACCCGACCGGATTTGGCGCGCAGCAGCTCGGCCGCGTCCGGATTCTTCTTTTGCGGCATGATCGAGCTGCCGGTGGTAAACGCATCCGACAGCGCGACGAAGCCGAAGCCCTCCGAGCACCAGATCACGATCTCCTCGGCGAGCCGGGAGAGGTGCACAGCCAGGATCGCGCCGGCGCTCAGGAACTCGAGCGCGAAATCCCGGTCCGAGACCGCGTCGATCGAGTTGGCCGAAGGCCGGTCGAAGCCGAGCGCCCGGGCGGTCATGGCCCGGTCGATCGGGAAGGAGGTGCCGGCCAGGGCGGCGGCCCCCAGGGGGCATTCGTTGAGCCGCCGGCGGCCGTCGGTCAGGCGCCCGCGGTCGCGCCCCAGCATCTCGACATAGGCCATGAGGTGGTGGCCGAATGTGATCGGCTGGGCGGCCTGCAGGTGCGTGTAGCCGGGCATCACGGTAGCCGCGTGGGTCTCGGCCTGGTCGAGCAGCGCCGACTGCAGCTCGGCGAGCGCGCCGTCCAGGGCATCGCTCGCGTCGCGTACCCAAAGGCGGAAATCGGTCGCCACCTGGTCGTTGCGCGAGCGCGCCGTGTGCAGCCGCCCGGCCGCCTCGCCGATCAGCTCCTCGAGCCGCGCTTCCACGTTCATGTGGATGTCCTCGAGCGCGGCCTTGAAGGTGAAGCGGCCGTCCTCGATCTCTCGCGCAATCGTGTCTAGACCCTGGAGGATCGCCGCCCCATCTTCCGAGGAGACGATGCCCTGGCGCACCAGCATCTCGCAGTGCGCCTTGGACGCGGCGATGTCCTGGGCGTAGAGTCGCCGGTCGAAGTCTATGGAGGCGTTGATGCGCTGCATGACCTCCGCGGGGCCGCCCGTGAAGCGACCGCCCCACATGGCATTGGCGCCGGCCTCACCGGGCGCCGCGCCGTCTGGGGAGTCCG
Organism: Rhodospirillales bacterium; assembly: GCA_029859805.1. Lineage (GTDB taxonomy): Bacteria > Pseudomonadota > Alphaproteobacteria > Kiloniellales > JAKSDN01 > CAMYKD01. The sequence continues at coordinate 1,952 of JAOUCL010000163.1, forward strand.
GGCTGCCGGCCGGACGACTGTGTTTCGGGTCCGCGCTCATGTCACCCAAGAGTTATGCCGCCATGCCCACAGAAAAAGCCCTCGCGGCCGCCGTTGCCGCCGTAGTCGCCCTGGCCGTCCTGCTCGGAACGACGGCCCAGGCGCACGCCGACGGGCAACCGCCCCTTCAGGGCATGTTCAAGGACAACTTTACCCTTTTGGACACGCCCGTGCCAGCGCCGCAAAACGGCTTCACCGATGCAGGCGGCCAGGAGATCACCCTGGCGGCCTTCGAGGGACAGGTGGTTCTGCTCAACTTCTGGGCCACCTGGTGTGCACCCTGCGTGCGCGAGATGCCGACGCTGGACCGGCTGCAGGACAAGCTGGGTCCGCAGGGCCTCGCGGTCGTCGCCGTGTCGCAGGACCGTGGCGGCCTGGCCGTCGTGGCTCCCTTCGTCAAGCAACTCGGCCTCCGGCGCCTGAAGATCTACCTCGACCCCCGGGGTGCCCTATCCCGGGCATTCGGCCTGGGCGGCTTGCCGACCACCTTGTTGATCGACGCCGAGGGCCGCCTCGTCGGCGGCCTGGAAGGCCCGGCCGAGTGGGACTCCGAAGAGGCGCTGGCCTTGATCCGGTTTTACCTGGATGGGACCGGGGGCGACGACGGGCCGGTCAAGACCAGCGGGTGAGCGGCGGTGCAAGGGCACCGCGATGGCCGAGATCCTCAGTCGCCGAGGTTCCCGCCCCCTCCCGAACCGCGCACGCGCTGGCCGCTGGCCCGGACCCTCTGGCCGCTGGCGCGCACGCGCTGGCCGCTGGCCCGGACCCTCTGGCCGCTGTAGTAACCCTGCATCTCCTCGGCGGCCAGCTCCGCCTCGAGCAGTATCTCCTCGAAGGGTCCGGTCTCGACGTCCATGCGAAGCGAGAAATCGCCCTTGTCGTAGGACCAGACCTTCATGTCTTCCGAGAAGGAGCCTGTCCGTCCCGCGACTCCAGTCAGGTCGGCGTCCGCCGGCGCTCTGGCAACCCTGGCCGCGGCCAGGCGCGGCGCCTCGGGGTCGACACCCTCGCCGTGGACGAGGAAGATCGCTGGCGACGTCAGATCGTAGTAATGGCCTTCGTAGCTGAATCCGTAGATACGGGCCAACCTGGCATCCCGCTGTCGCAGCTGCTCCTCGAGAAAGTTGTTTGCGCCCAGGCGCGGCGGCGGTGTCGCCTCCGCGTCCTTTCCCTTTTCACTTGCGGATTTGCCGTCACCCTTCGCCGGAGTGACAAGTTTCAAATCCGCCATAATTCGACCGTAGAGCAGCACGTTCGATGGACTCAGTAAGGATTCTTGATTTGCCACTGTCGAGTCCCCCCTATGAGCACGGCTTCGTCATCTCATGACCCATGTTACTCTATTCTTGGTGTAGATCCAGTGCAACCCGCGAACGCAGTGCCCTTGCCCGCCGCGTGCGGTCACTGTGCAGGTCTGCGGCCGTTCCGCGCAATGCGCCTTCGCGCGGCATAGGAAAGCCTTCCTTGCACAGGTCCTTGGTCGGGTTGCAGGGTTCTGTCCGAGAAGCTGTGGCTGGCCTCGTCGGGTTTCGCGAGCCGGGGGCCGACGGCGACATCACCAATCTCGCGCCATCGGAAATTGGTGAGGATCACTTGCTGGTATCTCCCGCCGGTAAGCTGACGGTCCACTTCGAGCAGGACCCGTCCGACGTCGTCGTAGTTTAGGAAATGGGGAGACAGCCGCCCCCAGGTCTCCGCCAGCGCATTGCCCAGATAGTCGCGCGCATCGAGCAGGGCTTCCTTGAAACCGCTATGATTTCCCTCGTAGGCCGCATCGAAGCGGGACTGGATCAGGTCGGCGTAGTCAGGGTGCTTTTCGATCTGATCGGACAGAGCCTCGACCTCCGGGTCGATGAGACCGCGCTCGAGCAGGTTCTCCTGGAACACGTCGACGAAGATATCGAACATCGCTCCGGTCAGCGGCTGAGCCAGAATGTGTTCGTCGGCCCAGCCCGCGGCGAAATCCGACATTTTCAAATCGTTGCTGGCGATCCGGATCTGCTTGGTCTCGGACAGCTCGGCGAAGCGGTTGAGCTCGTTGAAAGTGTAGAGATTGCCGCTCGTGGAGGTCAGCAGATGGTCGACGACCCGCTCGAAATGAAGCGACGAAAGGAGCGCCACCAGATCGGCGGCGGACTCCTGAAAGCCGAAATATTCGCCCTCCTCGGTTTCGAGAGTGGGCAGGCCGACCATGGCATAGATGATGGCGTGACCGGTTTCGTGGGCGAGGGTGTCGAAACTGAGGGCAAAGGGGAAGGTCCCGACGCGTTCCGAGACCTCCGAGCCGACTTCGAGGAAGCCGAAACCCACCTGGGCATTGTCCCACTGGGACAGCACGACCATCTCCAGGCGCTCGTACTCCTCGCGGAAGTGCCAGGGGATGCGCGTTCCGAAGTAATCCTCCCAGATATCGAGCACCCAGCGGACCGCGCCAAAGAGATGGGCGGCCTCGAACTCTGGGGTTCCGGGTTCGAGATGGTCGAAGTGGCCGAAACGGTTCGGCATTGCCGGCGGCCCGACCTGGCCGTCCCAGGGCGGCAGATAGATGTAGGATGATCCGCGGGGACCGCGCTGACTCCCGTAGGGGAGGGCCTTGCCTAGCGGATCGATGACGTACATGCGGTCGTCGGAGGGGCCGGGTCCCACCGTACCCGCGGGGGACGATACCCAGACCGTCTCCGGCTCGCTGTAGGGCTCGAGGAAGTAGGGCTGCGGAAACAGCCTGAACTTCGTCCCGTGGCGCCTGCGCTCGACATCGAGTCGTACGGACATGGCGACCGGCTCCCCCTCGACCCGTTTCGACCGGCGTCAAACCAAGGCCGTCCGCTTGGCCGGCGATCAACCGTCTTGCCTCGGGCCGCCGGCTTCCGCAGTCCTTTCGTTGCCGGAGCAGTATAGGAACTCCCGCAGGAGCGCGCGATAGAATTCCCCGGTATTCGCGAACCCCATGCGCCGCGCGACGGCAACGACGTCTTCCGGTATGGGCTGTTGCAGCCTGCGCTCGAAGTACCAGGCCAGGAGCGAGGCGGGGCTTGGCCCGACGGTGCCGGGCTCGGGGTCGTCGAGCCCCAGGCCGGCGAGTGCGTTTTCCTTCCGGGCCGCGCGTTCGGCCAGACGCCGGTACTCGCCGCTCAGGCGGAGACCGGCGAGGAGATGACGGTCGAGCAACGGCCTTGCCATGGTTTGCAGTGCTTCGAGCTTCGCCTCCTCTTCCAGGGAACGTTCGAGCCAGGCGAGATCGGTGTCGTTCTCAGCGAGCCAGCGATCGAGGTCCCGACGACCGAACAGCCCGCGTTCGGCACGAAACCGCTTGACCGATACACTGCCCTGTTCACGGGGCGCCGCGAGGCGGTGCCGATCGTATTCGCGGAGCGCCAGCAGACGCAGCAGCGCCTGCTTGGTCGCTCGCTCGAAACCATCCGCATCGAGCCGGAGGTCGTCGAACAAGCGCTTGCGCAGGAGAGCCCTGCCGTCCGGCGCCGGTTCGCTCGCGAGCGCTCCCGAAAAGCCCATGGCCTTGTCCCACAGCTCGGTCCACTCGAAGGTATAGCTCGCGCGCTTGGGTTCAGGCCCGGGGGCGAGCCGCGCACGCAGGGCATCCAGCATGGCCAGGGCATCCGCGCGCTTCTGGTCGACCCGGCCCCGCGGCAACCAGTCGCGGAACGGTGCCAGCTCGCGCTCCGGCAGCGCCTGTGTCGCGAGGTCCAGCAGCGCCCTCCAGGTGCGTTCCTGGTAGAATAGCTGCTTTGCCAGGTCCTCGAGCCGCCGGCGCGCCTCGGGACCGATGATCCGGTCCTGCTCAGCCCGCTCGAGGGTGAAGCGTATGTTGACCATCGACTCGGAAACGGCCGCGTAGCCGCTCTCCGCGGGGCCGTGCAGGACGGCCACGTCGTCGTCGTCTTCAAGGATGCCATCCCGATAGGCCTCGAAGATCAGACCGACCCCCTCCATGCCGAATTCGTGGAGCTCTGCGGCGCGAAGCGCTCCCATGCTGGCACTGCCGTAGACGTGGATGCCCTGCGACATCGCCCAGAGGATCTCCTTGTGCCAGACTGACGGCACACCCTCGAAATACCCGTCGATGATGCCGATGGCGGCAGGCTGTGTCTGCGCGACCCGATAGACGTCGCCCTGGGCGGCGGGCGGCAAGCGGACTATGGCGCCGCCCGCGGCGACCTGGTCGCGCGCCAGCGTCGGTCCGACGAAGACGTAGGCGGTCATGGCCGGCCCCCGCGTCGCGCGGCAGCACGCGCGCCCGGCACGTAGTCGTCGTGATCGTCCGGGCCCTCGAGACCGGGAATGACCACACGAACCACGGGCAGCCGGAAAGCCGCCTGGCTCAGGTCCACGATCAGGACCTGCTCGATACCGACCGCCCGCAACCTTTCGAGCATCCAGCAGACATCGTCCTGGAAGGTCTCACTCTGCCAGGTGTCCAGCCCGCCGAACGACTGTCCGGGTTCGCCGAGCGCCAGAAGGCTGCGCGCGTTGCGCTGCTTCCCGGCGATCGCCGAGTCCGTGTACTCGGCCGGCGACAGGTCGTCGCGCGATCCCGCGATATAGGTAGTACGGACCTGGACCGCCTCGGTCAGGGCGCGCAGCAGCGCGACTTCGCGCGCCGGGTGACACCCGGCCCCCACGCCGGGGTGTGCTCTTTCGTCGCTCTGATCCATGACGATGCAATAGAACGAGGGGACCGCGACATCGGTCGTGGTGCTCCACACGGCGACCGAGAGGCCGGCACGCTCGAGCTTCGCCAGGACCTCTCGACAGGGTGGGTCGTCGACGGTGTAAAGGTCGACCCTGCTACGGCCCCGCTCGGCCTTGCTCGACTGGTGCCAAAGGCTCGTCGAATCCCGCTCGATGACCTCGGAGATCCCGTGACTGATGGCCTCCAGCAGGTGATTGCCAGAGGCAAGCCCGTTGGTGCTGATCTCGAAACAGCCGCTGCCGGGCGGCGGCGGAAGCGTATAATTGGCGTGCACCAATTCGAAGGGAACCCACCTCGGCCCCTCCGAGAGCAGATCACGGGCTTCGGTCCAGAGTATCGGCAGGGCCGGATCGAACGACCGCCCGGCAACGCGCGCCACGCCCTCGACATCCACGAGGGGATGATCCCGACGGAGCTCCTCGTAGCCGGCCAGCTTGAGCAGAAGGGTGGCGTGCTCGGCATGATGAATCTCGGCGGCCTCCATGAGCCCGGAGGCCTTTGCGGCGGCGAGGTCGGGCCCCTTTCCCTGGGAGACGGCAATCGAGCGGGAATTCGGTCGGCAGACCATCACCACCGGAACGCCGATCCGGTCGAGGCCCGTCACATTGGCGACCCGAGTGATGCCCAACGCCCGCAACAGGGGCCGCACGCGGTCCACCGTCTCGGCCGGCGTCGTGGCTCGGTGCGTGCCCGAGCGATAGGACTTCGGACCAGGATCCGCCACTCCGATTTGGCGGAAAGGTGCGTCCCGCTTCGAGGCCATCGCAGCAAGATTCCTAGCAGGTGTGAATCGACCAAGGGCGGAGATTGCATCGATCTTCGAGCTTCTCCAATCTCCGATTGAAATTTCCGTCGCCAACAGCACAATTGGGAAATAGCCTCATCTCGGGTCTCCAACTCTTATGAACACGGCGTCATGACGCCTAGCTCACTCGCGTTTGCTTCCTTCTCCGGCCCGCAGGACCTTGACCGGATGGCGGCGATGATCGCTGCGTCCTGGCTACGGGCCGGTGTAGAGACGCAGGTACACGTCGGCAACCTCGCCTGGCGCCTGGCGTCCGTCGATCTGGCGAAACCTTATGACGACATAGGCCTGTGGTCCAATAGCGACGGTCGCGTCGTTGCCATTGCCCTGGTCTACGAGTCCTATCCGATCGACTTGCTGATCGACCCGGACCTCGACGACGTGGCGGAGCTGCTGAACGCCATGCTGGATTGGACCGAGGCGCGTTGGCGCGCGGCCGTCGCCGCGGGCCGGCCGGCAGGCCCCTTTCGGGTCGGCTGTTTCGACACCGACGGGTTGCGCGGTGCCGTACTGCGCCGTCGCGGTTATGCGCCGGGCGGGCGAGGATACATAAGGTTTGGACGCGAGGCCCATGCCGCGGACGCGCAGGCCAAGCTGCCTGACGGCCTGCGTGCGCGCGCGATAGACCGTGCCGCGGATGTCGAGCGCATGGTTGATCTCCACAATACGATCTTCGATTCGCCGGTCTTGAGCGTCGACGATTTTCGGCGCGTGATCGGGGCACCCTGGTACAGGTCGGAACTCGGCCTTATCGCGGAAGACGGCAGCGGCGAGGTCGTTGCGTTCGCCCTGGGTTGGATCGATCCGGTCGGCGGGGTGATCGAGTTCGAACCCGTCGGCTGCCTGTTCGCCTGGCGCCGGCGCGGGATCACCCGGGCGTTGCTCCACGAGATTATTGGGCGCGCGGCAAGCCAGGGCGCCACCATGGCCACAGTCACCGCGCGCAGCGACAACACCGGGACAATTGAATTCTACCGCGCGACAGGCTTCGAGAGCCGTGTCTCGGAATCGGAATTCACCAGGAGTTTCGATCCTGCGGACGCGGTCTAGAGGCCGGAATCGTCCGCGAAAGGGGTCAATATCAATGAGCGCTGGTCCTATTTGAGCCCGGCTTTCCGCAGCCCCTCGATGAAGTGCTCGAGATCTTCGGGGTTCTTGTCCGGCTGCACCTCGGCCCAGTGGACGAGGGAGAACTCCGGGTGTACGCGCAACACCTCCGCGGCCTCGGCCCGAGCTTCGTCCATCCTGCCCAGTTGGGCGTAGCAGGTCGCCAAGAGCCTTCGCCCCTCCGCTGGATTCTGCATCCGCTTGACCATCTCTATGGCTTTCTCGTACTCGCGCATCTGGTGGTAGGCGCCGCCCAGGTTCCAGGAATACCAGTCCGGATAATAGGGGTTGAGCCGCATCGCCTTGTGCAGGAGTTGGACGGCGGCCTCCGGGCGCCCGCAGTGCGCCAGCGCATCGGCCATCTCGGCCATGAGGTCGGCGTCGTTGGGATTCAGGTTCAGGCCGCGTTCGTAGCATGCTATCGAGGCATCGTGCGCCTTCTTGTAGAGATGCACGAAGCCCAGCTCCGCATAGCCGCGTGCATCGAATTCGTCGAGATGGACCGCCTGTTGGGCGAGATCCAGCGCGCGATCGAGCGGGCGCGATCCGCTTTCCTCCCAGGAGTAGCGCCAGGCGTAATTGAGGGTCCGTGACATCGCGGCATGGGCCCGCGCATAACCGGGATCGATCTCCACGGCGCGCTCGCAGTGCTTGCGCGCCATCACGTTGGAACCTCTCTCGTGGAGGAACAGAAGCTCCTGCCCGCGCAGGACCAGGCCGTAGGCCTCCAGGTTGTCGGTCTCGGCCTGCAGAACGCGCCTTCGTTCCTCCGAAGCGATTTGTTGGGCCAGCGTCGCCGCGACGGACACCGCCAGCTCGTCCAGGACGTGGAGGACCTCGTCGAAATAATGGTCGTAACGCTCGCCCCATAGCTGATGGCCGCTGGCCGCCTCGATGAGTTGGGTCGTTACGCGCAGGCGGTTGCCGAGCCGCAGGATGCTGCCTTCGACCAGGTAGCGGACGCCCAGTTCGCGGCCGATGTCCTGGACGCTGCGATTCCGCAGCTTGTACTGGAAGGCCGAGTTTCGCGAGATCACGAAGAGCTCGCGAAACTTGGACAAGTTGATGGTCAGATCGTCGGTGATTCCGTCGCTCAGATAGATCTCCGGTTCCCCTTGGGTGAGGTTCTGGAACGGAAGCACGGCGACCGACGGGCGATCCGGCAACTCGAGCGGCTCTTCCTCCGCGCGGTAGTGGGGCAGCGTGACTGAGGCCTGCTCGTCGAAGCGGACGCGGTAGACCTCCACCGGCTGAACGATGTTCTTGAGGTCCTGTGCGCCCATGAACTCGTACCCGAGGGCCAGCTTGGCCTGTACCTGTTCGTGGACCGCTTTGGAGACGCAGATGCCGCCGGGATAGGCGAGGCTTTCCAGGCGGGTGGCGATATTGACGCTGTCGCCGTAGATCTCCCCCTGGTCGACGATGATATCGCCGAGGTTGATGCCGATGCGGAACTCCACCCGCCTTTCGACCGGCAGATCGAGGTTTCTTTCGGCGATCCTCTTTTGCATTTCGACCGCGAACTTGACGGCGTCGACGGCGCTCTGCATGTCGGCCAGCACGCTGTCGCCAATCGCGCGCACGATACGCCCGCCGAAGTCGGCGACCTTGCTTCGGAACAGGTCGAGGCAGGCCGTCGTCTCCCTGTGCGTGGTGTCCTCGTCACGGCCGATCAGGCGGCTGTAGCCCTGCACGTCGGCGACCAGGACTGCTGCGAGCTTTCGTGGCAACTTCGGCTGAGGGTGCTTTTCCATGGTCCCTTCTGCCGCCGCCCTCCTCGACCCGTGTGACCGGCGGAGGTTCTTAAGGTGTGCCGCCGCCGGTCGGATTGTTCGCCGCTGGTTGAGCCGGTCGGCGTCGCGCCCCCGTAGCGTGCACGCTGCAAGTGGCAATTTCAAGAATAAGCACAGTTACAGACATATCATGCCTGTGCAAATCACACGCAACACCGAGCGGCGTAGACTGAGCCGTTCAATCTGATTGCCTCGCCGGGACAGCCGGGCGGCCGGAGTCGCTGGAGCGGTCCGGCGCCCGTTCCTGACGAACCGAAGGCGCCCTAGTGGATTGACGGAAACGGAAGAGTCCCAATGGGGATTCCCCTATCGGCGCGGGTGTGCGAGTCTACGGCATGCGCACCGGGATCTCCATCACCGACAGTCGGTCGGATCGTCAGCG
>JAOUCL010000001.1 GCA_029859805.1 Rhodospirillales bacterium
GTCTTGTAGGCCATCGCCCCGCGGATTGCGCGATCGGCCTGAACGGCGAGATAGAGCGCGGTGGTCAGCGCGAGCAGAGCCACGCTGACGCTGAACACGGCCGTCACCTGGATCGACTGCAAATACCAAGGGTCGCCGAACAGCTCGGCGAAATTCTCGCCCCACACGAACTCGGATCTGAGCCCGAAGGGATCCTCGACCAGAACCGACTGATAGAGCGCCTGTGATGCCGGCCAGATGAAGAAGATCAGCGTGACCGCGATCTGCGGCGCCACCAGGATGTAGGGCAGCACTCGATTGCGAAAGACGACGCGTTTTTCCATCGCTCAGGACCAAGTGGAGACCCGACACGCCGGGCGGGGAGCGCCCGCCAGGATGGCGGATGCTCCCCGGGCCGGACAAGGACGGGTCCTACCTGTTGGCCTTCTCGAACTTCCGCAGGAGGGCATTGCCGCGCTGGACGGCGTCATCGAGCCCTTTCTGGGCCGTCTTCTGACCGGCCCAGATCGCCTCCAGCTCCTCGTATATGATCTCGCGGACCTGCACGAAGCTGCCGAACCGCAGTCCTTTCGAGTTCGCCGTCGGCGCCTTGTCGCCCATCTGGTGGATCGGAATGTCGCGCCCCGGGTTGGCGTCGTAGTAGCCGAGCTTCTTGGTCAGCTCGAAAGCGGCCGCGGTGATCGGCACGTAGCCCGTATTCTGGTGCCAGTAGGCCTGCACCAAGGGCAGCGACAGGAACGAGAAGAACTTGGCCACACCTTCATAGTCCTCCTTGGAGTGGCCGCCCATCACCCACAGGCTGGCGCCGCCGATGATGGTGTTCTGCGGCGCCCCCGCAACGTCGGGCCAGTACGGCAGGTTGGCGGTCCCGAACTCGAACTTGGCGTTTTTCTTGAAGCCGCCGTAGCCGGCCGAGGATTCGGTGTACATGGCGCAATCGCCGCTGGTGAACTTGGCGTTGCCCAGGTTGCGGCGGCCGCCATAGACGAAGATCTTGTCTTTCTGCCAGTCGGCCATCTGCTGGATGTGCTTGACGTGCAGCGGGCTGTTGAACTTGAACTCGGTGTCGAGCCCGGCGAAGCCGTTCTCCCGGGTGCCAAAGGGCACGTTGTGCCAGGCGCTGAAGTTCTCGAGATGGACCCAGGACTGCCAAGCCGTGCTGAATCCGCAGGCATAGCCCGCGGCGACCAGCTTGCGCGCGTAGTCGCCCACCTCGGGCCAGGTCTTGGGCGGCTTGTTCGGGTCGAGCCCAGCCTTCTGGAAGGCTTCCTTGTTGTAGAACAGCACCGGCGTGGAGGAGTTGAACGGCATCGACAGCATCTTGCCGTCCGTCGTCGTGTAGTAGCCGGTCACCGCCCCCAGGTAGTCGTCGGGATCGAAGGGCGCGCCGGTCTCGGCCATCAGCTCGTGGACCGGCTTGATCGCCCCCTTGGCCCCCATCATGGTCGCCGTGCCGACCTCGAAGACCTGCAGGATGTGGGGCGGCTTGCCGGCCCGGAACGCGGCGATGCCCGCCGTCACGGTCTCCGTGTAGTTGCCCTTGTTCACCGGAACCAGCTTGTACTCGGACTGGGACCGGTTGAAGTTGTCGGCGATCTCCACGACCCGCTCGCCGAGCGCGCCGCCCATGGCGTGCCACCACTGGATCTCGGTCTGCGCGGAGGCGGTGCCGGCCCCGCCCCCGATGGCCAGCGCCACGGCGGCGGCGATCAAACTGCTTCTTCCTGTCATTGGACTCCTCCCTCGTTGGCGACTCACGTCACCTGCCTCTATCGGCCCCCACCATAGGAGTCGACCACGCTCGCTTCGTTGCGGGAATGTTAAGCCCTTATGACAGGCGCTGTCACCCCAACCCATACCGACCCGACCGAATTCGACCTTTCACGTCCGGCGCGCAAGCTTCGGATAGAGGGATCGCGTCTTCCCCACTACATGAAAGCCGGTCACAATGAGATGGAGGAACGCGACGATGACCCCGGAGAGCGCCATGGCGGCCAGGAACACGGCCCCCGCACACCACGTGGACCTGGTCCGCCGGGCCTGTGCCTACATCGACGGGCAGGACGGCGAGCCGGTGACCCTGGCCGAGCTGGCCGGCCACCTGGAAGTCAGCCCCTGGCACCTGCAACGCCTGTTCAAGAAGGCCACCGGGGTCAGCCCGCGCGACTATGCCGACGCCAGGCGGGCAGCGCGCTTCCGCGCCGGGTTGAAGCGCGGCGAGTCCATCGCCGGCGCGACCTACGAGGCCGGCTACGGCTCGTCCAGCCGGGTCTACGAGGGCGCCCGCCGACAGCTCGGCATGACGCCGGCCTCCTACGCCAAAGGCGGCAAGGGGGCGGAGATCGTCTACGACGTCGTCGCCGCGCCGCTCGGCCGGCTTCTGGTCGCCGCCACGGCCCAAGGCGTCTGCTTCGTGTGCCTGGGCGAGCGGGATGAACCGCTGGTCCGGGCCCTCCAGGCAGAGTTTCCGGCCGCCCGGTCGGTCGTCCGCGACAGCGGATCCATCGGCCCGGCGCTGGAGCTTCTGGTCGCCTATCTCGCTGGCGAGACGCCGCACCTCGACCTGCCGCTCGACGTCCGCGCGACCGCGTTCCAACGCCGCGTGTGGCAGGAGCTGATCGCGATCCCCTACGGTGAGACCCGCAGCTATGCCGAGATTGCGAAACGACTCGGCCTGCCCCGGGGACAGCGCGCGGTGGCGCGGGCCTGCGCCACCAACCCGGTGCCGCTGATCGTGCCCTGCCACCGGGTGCTGCGCCAGGACGGCGCGCTCGGCGGCTACCGCTGGGGTGTCCGGCGCAAGGAGGCCCTGATCGCCACGGAAGCCGGCCGCGCCAACAAATAACCGGCGCTCCGGTCTTGTCCGGATTTCATCCCCAAGCTATACAATATGCATGGCAAGGGAGCGTTCGAACCTCAACATATTGAAGCTGAAGGGCTTGGATCTGCCGCTGACCGTGCGCCGGAACCCGCGTGCCCGGCACCTGACGCTGCGGCTCGACCAGGCGAGCGGCGGGGTGCACCTGGCGCTGCCCCGCGGCGTGGCGCTGGCCGAGGGCCTGGATTTTGCGCGCAGCCGTTCGGACTGGATCCTGGCCCAGCTTGAAACCCTGCCGCCCCGCGTGACCTTTGCCGCTGGGGCGCAGGTGCCCTATCTCGGCGAGGCCCACGTGATCCGGCACGCCCCCGGCGCGCGCCGCGGCGTGTGGCGGGAGGCCGGCACGATCTGGGTCTCCGGCTTCGCCGAGCACCTAGCGCGGCGGGCCACCGACTTCCTCAAGGGCGAGGCGCGGCGCGAGCTTTCCGGCCGCGCCTGCGATAAGGCGGCCGGTATCGGACGCCGGGTGTCCCGGGTCAGCATCCGCGATACCCGCAGCCGCTGGGGCAGCTGCTCCAGCGACGGCGAGCTCAACTTCTCCTGGCGCCTGATCCTGGCCCCGGAAGCGGTGCTCGACTACGTGGTCGCGCACGAGGTGGCGCATCTGGTCCACCTGAACCACGGGCCGCAATTCTGGGCCCTGGCCGCCACCCTGACCGCCGAGGTCGCCGGCCCCCGGCGCTGGCTCCGGGAGAACGGCGGCAGCCTGCTGCGTTACGGCTGACGACTACTCGGAATTCCCGATGCCCGGCACCCAGACGTAGCCGTCCGGATCGGCCAGGAAGCATTCGCGCAGGCCGTGCGGCTTGTCCGCCGAGTCCGCCAGCACCGTATCACCCCGGGCCCGCGCCCGCGCCTCGGCGGCGTCCGGGTCGATGCCGTAGAGCCTGAGCTCCGCCCCCGCGCCGCGGATCGCGCCGTCGCCGGTCAGCGCCAACAGTGGATGGTCGCCATAGGTGTGGTCGGCGTGCAGCATCCACTGGGCCCCGCCGTGAGCGAGCACGGCAAAATCCGGATCCTGATAGGCCAGCTCGACCCCCAGGACCTCGATCTGGAAGGCGACGGCGCGGGCCACGTCGCTGACCAGCAGGTTGACGCCGAAACCGCGCAGCGACCGCCCGTAGTCGGGGGCGGACATGAAGGGCTCGCCGGACCGCTTTTTCATGGTTCGCTCCTTGGCGTCTTTCTCCGACCCGACTATAACCGGTCTTGGCGGCCGGACGTAAAGGGCCACTTTCCAACAGCGGCAGGGGTCCATCGTGCGTCCCGACAATCTGGCCGTCGCCGTGCTGCTGACCGCGCTGGTCGCCTTCGGCGCCATCTCGACCGATCTCTACCTGCCGTCCCTGCCGGCGATCGCCCGGGCTTTCGCGAGCGATACCGCCGAGGTCCAGTTGACCCTGTCGGTCTTCCTGGCGGGTTTCGCCGCCAGCCAAGTGGTCTATGGGCCGTTGTCCGACCGTTACGGCCGGCGCCCGGTCTTGATCGCGGGCCTCGGGCTTTACGTCGCCGCCAGCCTCGCCTGCATGGCGGCGCCCGATATCGGCTTCCTGATCGCCGCGCGGTTTCTCCAGGCCCTGGGCGCCTGCGCCGGGGTCGTGCTCGGCCGGGCCGTGGTGCGCGACGTCTACGGCCGCGAGCGGGCGGCCAAGGCGCTCTCTTATATGAGCATGGCGATGGCGCTCGCGCCCGCGCTGGGGCCGATTCTCGGCGGATACCTTCAGGTCTGGTTCGGCTGGCGCGCCAATTTCCTGGTGCTCGCCAGCTTCGGCGCAAGCTGCCTTCTGGCTGTCTTCCTGCTGCTGCCGGAGACCAACCCGTCGCGCGATGCCGCCGCGACCCGCGGGGCACAGATGTTGCGCAACTACCTGACCTTGGCGAGGGACCCGGCCTACGTCGGATACGTCCTGGTCGGCGCCTTCGCCTACGGCGGCATCTTCGCCTTCATCTCCGGATCGTCCTTCGTGCTGATAGATGTCCTCGGGCTGTCTCCCGACCGCTACGGCCTGTGCTTCGGCGCCGTCGTGGTCGGCTACATGATCGGCACCTTCGCCTCGGGCCGCCTGTCGCTGGCCGTGGGTCTGGACCGCCTAATCCTGACCGGCACCCTGGTCGGGCTTGCCGGCGGCGTCTTGGCGCTGGGTCTGGCGCTGTCCGATGTGCTCGGGGTCGCCGCGGTCGTGGCCCCGACATTCCTGTACCTGATCGGCGCGGGCCTGATGCTGCCCAACGCCATTGCCGGCGCGATCGGCCCCTATCCGACCATGGCGGGCACGGCCTCCGCCTTCCTGGGCGTAGTGCAGATGGGCCTGGCCGCCTGCATCGGCATCGCCGTAGGCCACCTGCACGACGGCACGGCACGCGGCATGTTCGCCGCGACCGCGGCGGTCGCGGCGGGTGCCCTGGCCTCCTACCTGCTGCTGGTCCGCCGGGATGGACAAGCGGTGCGCGGCGTTTAGGGCCTAGCGATCGTCGATCCGGTTGCGCCTGTCCCAAGGCCGGGTTGGTTCCGTCTCCGTGCCGCCGCTCAGGCGGCGCAGGATGCGGGAGATGAGGCCGCCTTCGTTCTCGGCGACCACCACGTCGCCGCCGGGCAGCGGGCTGGCCGGCACGCCCGCCAGGCCTCGGGCCATGACCCGGCCCCACAGCCGCGCCGGGAGGTTGCCGCCGGTCACGTTCTTCATCGGCGTCTCGTCGTCGTTGCCGAACCAGGCACCGGCCACCAGGTCGGCGGTATAGCCGACGAACCAGGCGTCGCGGAATTCCTGGCTGGTTCCGGTCTTGCCGGCCGCGGGCCTCTTCTGCCGGGCGGCCTTGCCGCTACCCCATTCGACCGTCGCGCTCATGAGATCGGCCATCTGGTTGACCGCCTCGGGCGCGACCACCTGGCCGGGACCGTCGCCGGATCGCCGGTAGAGGACGCGGCCGGAGGCCTCGCGGATTTCCGAGATCGCATGGGGCCAGACGCCCGAGCCCCGATTGGCGAAAACGGCATAAGCCGCAGTCAACTCCAGGAGCGTCACCTCTGAGGTGCCGAGGGCGATGCTGGGCGTGGCTTCGAGTTTCGAGGTGATGCCGAGGCGCCGGGCGGTGGCCGCGACCGTCTCGGGCCCGACCTTCTGCAGGACTTTCACGGCGACCGAGTTGAGCGAGCGGGCGAAGGCCTCGCGCAGGGTGACCTCGCCGTAATAGCGGTCGTTGTAGTTCCTGGGTGCCCAGCCGTCGACCTCGACCGGCGAATCGACCAAGCGGTCCTCCGGGTCCAGGCCCTTCTCGAAAGCCGCTAGGTAAGTAAAGGCCTTGAAGGCGGACCCCGGCTGGCGCAACGCCTGGACCGCCCTGTTGAACTGGCTTTCGCCGTAGTCGCGGCCGCCGACCATGGCGCGCACGGCCCCGCCGGGGGTGAGCGCCACGAAGGCCGCCTGGCCCGCCCCGAGTTCGCTTCCGGGACCGTCGAGCAGGCCGACCAGCTCCTTCTCCGCGATCTGCTGCAGGCGGGGATCGAGCGTGGTCACAATGACCAGGTCCCGGGCGGTCTGGCCCACGTAACCGGCCACCTGGTTGAGCACCCAGTCGGTAAAGTAGCGTGCCTGGCCGATGGCGAGCACCCGGCTGCTGCTCTTCTTCTTCAGCGCCGCCTCGGCCTCGGCGGCCGAGATGAAACCCGCGTCCACCATAGCGCCCAGCACGAGCTGGGTGCGCAGGTCGGCGCCGCCGGAATTGCGCGCCGGATTGTAGCGCGAGGGGGCCTTTAGCAGCCCGGCGAGCAGCGCCGACTCGTAGAGGCTCAGGTCCTGGACGGGCTTGCCGAAATAGCGCCGCGCGGCGGCGTCGACGCCGTAGTTGCCGGCGCCGAAATAGACCCGGTTCAGGTAGAGGGTCAGGATCTGGTCCTTGGTGAACTTGCGCTCCAGCCAGAAGGCCAGCAGCAGCTCCTGGACCTTGCGCCGGATCGTGCGATCGGGGTTCAGGAACAGGTTCTTGGCGAGCTGCTGGGTGATCGTGGAGCCGCCCTGAACGATCCGTCCAGCGCGCAGGTTGGCCAACATCGCCCGGGCCAAGCCCCTCGGGTCCACCCCGAAATGCTCGTAGAACCGCCGGTCCTCGACGGCGATCAGCGCCTGCCTCAGAGCCGGCGGCACCTCGTGCAGGCCGATCGTCTTGCCGTGCACGTCGCCAACCGCGGCGATCTGGCTGCCGTCGGCGGCGATCATCGTGATGCTGGGCTGCCGGCCGGTCTTGGCGATGCTGGTGACCTCTGGCAGATCATAGGCGTACCAGCCGACGGCGAGCGCCAGGATCACCCCGCCCCAGATCGCCGCGACCAGGCCCCAGTTCGCCAGGCGCCAGAGCCAACCCCGCTTCTTGAGGGGCTTGGCGGAGGTAGATTTCCAGCGGATCTTGGCTTTTCGATTGCGGCGGAGCATGGAACTCTATTTAGGCGTTCGGGCACCCGCTTGCCATGTTTCCCGGTGGCCTCGGCAAAATCTGAGCGGTTGCGCCGGGGCCGGGCCTTGGCTTAGTTAATGCGCCCATGGGCGTCAAGATTCGACCGGCCGAACCGCGAGACGCCGCCGCCGTGGTTGCCATGGCGGCGGAGCTCAGCGCGAACCAGGGAAAACCGCCGCGGAGCTTCTCCGAAGCCGATTTCCGGCGCGACGGCTTTGGCCCCGAGGCGGCATTTTCCTGCCTGATCGCCGAGGTCGACGGCGCACCGGCCGGTTATGCCCTGTTTCACGACAGCTACGATGCCGAGGCCGGCGGTCGCGGCACCTTCGTCCACGATCTCTACCTGCGGCCGGCTTTCCGGCGCAGCGGCCTGGGCCGGACGCTTCTTGCCCGGGTCTGCAGGGCAACCCAGGCGGCCGGCGGCCGCTTCGTCTGGTGGTGCATGATCGATGGCAACGAGGCGGCCGAGGGCTTCTATCGAAGCATGTCGGCCTCGCTCGACGACCTGCGGATCTGGATCGCCGACGGTGAGAACTTCGTGCGGCTGGCCGGCCGCCGACCCCCCACCTAAACGTCCAGGTTCGCCACCTCGAGGGCATGGGTCTGGATGAAATCGCGGCGCGGCTCGACCACGTCGCCCATCAGGGTCGAGAATATGTCGTCGGCCTCGTCCGCGTGCTTGACCTCGACCTTCAGCAGCGAGCGGGCGTTGGGGTCGAGGGTGGTCTCCCAGAGTTGGTCCGGATTCATCTCGCCCAGACCCTTGTAGCGGCCGATGGTGGTGCCCTTGCGGCCCAAGTCGAAGATGGCGTCGCTAAGCGCCGAGGGCCCTGTGATGCGGAATGTCTGCTCCTTGTGAAGCAAGGTCGCGTGAGCCATGTAGCTTTCCTGCAGTTCCTCAGCCATGGCGTCCAGATGCCGGGCCTCGGTCGACCGGATCAGTGGCCCGTCGATCAAGCGCCGCTCGGTCACCCCGCGCAAGCTGCGTTGAAAAGCCAGGCCGTCGTCGGCCGCGGCCGCGCCCTGCCACCCACCGGCGGTCTCCGGTGTCAGCGCATCCAGTCGCCTGGCGATATAGGCGGCCGCCTCGGCTGCGCGCTCCGCGTCCGGAATGATATCGGGATTGAGGGCGCCGGCGATTGCCGCCTGCTCGACCACATCGGCGTTGCCGACCTTGCGGACCAGCGGTTCCATCAGGTGCTTGGCGCGCACCGCCTTCTCCACGAGACCACGCAGATCGTTGCCGGCGATCTCCGGGCCGTCCGGAAACGTCAGCACGCTGTCCCTCACCCCGCCGTCGATCAGGTGGGTTTCCAGCTCCCGGTCGTCTTTCAGGTAGCGCAGGGACTCGCCCTTCTTGGCCCAATACAACGGCGGCTGCGCGATATAGAGGTGGCCGCGTCCGACGATCTGCGGCATCTGGCGGAAGAAAAAGGTCAGCAGAAGAGTCCGGATGTGGCTGCCGTCCACGTCCGCGTCAGTCATAATGATGACCTTGTGGTAGCGCAGCTTGTCTATGTTGAACTCGTCAGGGCCGATGCCGGTGCCGAGCGCCGTGATCAGCGTGCCGATCTCGACCGAGGACAGCATCTTGTCGAAGCGCGCCCGCTCGACGTTCAGGATCTTGCCCTTTAGAGGCAGGATCGCCTGAAAGCGGCGGTCGCGGCCCTGCTTCGCCGAGCCGCCGGCCGAATCGCCCTCGACCAGGAAGAGCTCAGAGAGCGCCGGGTCGCGTTCCTGGCAATCGGCCAGCTTGCCCGGCAGCGAAGCCACGTCGAGCACCCCCTTTCGGCGGGTCAGCTCGCGCGCCTTGCGCGCCGCCTCGCGGGCGGCGGCGGCCTCGACCACCTTGGCGACGATCCGCCTGGCGTCGGCCGGGTGCTCCTCGAAGTACTGGCCGAGCCGATCGTTTACGACGTTTTCGACGATCGGCCGGACCTCCGAGGACACTAGCTTGTCCTTGGTCTGGCTCGAAAACTTCGGGTCCGGCACCTTGACCGAGAGCACGCAGGTCAGCCCCTCGCGCGCATCGTCGCCGGTCAGCGTGACCTTTTCCTTCTTGGTCAGGCCCGAGGCGGTCGCATAGGTGTTGATCTGGCGGGTCAGTGCACTGCGGAATCCGGCTAGATGCGTGCCGCCGTCGCGTTGCGGGATGTTGTTCGTGAAGCAGAGCACCGTCTCGTGGTAGCTATCGGTCCACTGCAGGGCCGCTTCCACCGTGAGTCCCTCGCGCTCGGCCGTGAGCAGGACCGGCGGATCGATGAGCGGCGCCTTCGTGCGATCGAGAAACCGCACGAAGGCCTCCAACCCGCCCTCGTAGTGCAGCTCCACAGCCGTGGGCTCAGCCTTGCGGGCGTCGATCAAGGTCAGGAAAACGCCCGAGTTGAGGAACGCCAGCTCGCGCAGCCGGTGCTCCAGGGTGTCGAACTCGAACTCGGTCCTGGAAAAGGTCCGCGGCGAGGGCTTGAACGTGATCTCGGTGCCGGTGACCTCTCCTGCCTCGCCAACGACAGCTAGGGGCGCCTCGGGCTCGCCTTCAAGGAACCGCATGAAGTGCTCCTTGCCCTTGCGCCAGATACGCAGCTCCAGCGTCTCGGACAACGCGTTGACCACCGAGACGCCGACCCCGTGCAGGCCGCCCGAGACCTTGTAGGAATTCTGATCGAATTTCCCGCCGGCGTGCAGGTGGGTCATGATCACCTCGGCGGCCGAGACCCCCTCCTCAGAGTGGATGCCCACCGGTATGCCGCGGCCGTTGTCGAGCACCGTGACCGAGCCGTCGCCGTTCAGCGTAACCTCGATCCGGTCGCAATAGCCGGCCAGCGTCTCGTCGATGGAATTATCCACGACCTCGTAGACCATGTGGTGCAGGCCCGAGCCGTCGTCGGTATCGCCGATGTACATGCCCGGGCGTTTGCGCACCGCGTCGAGCCCGCGCAGCACCTTGATCGACTCTTCGCCGTAGGTCTCGGCCGGGCCGCTGTCGGGGGCCTGGCTGTCGCTAGCTCGTTGCGTCATGGTCGATCCAACTCAAGGTCATGTCATAAATCATGCTGCCCGGGTGACACGGGCATCACGCACCAGGAAGAACTGCGCCGCGCCGCGCAGGCCGTCGAACAGCGCGGCGTCGGTGCCAGTCATCCAGGCCTGTGCGCCCAGCGCCAAAAGCTCTTCGAACAGGGCCGCGCGACGCTGCTCGTCCAGGTGTGCGACCACCTCGTCGAGCAACAGGACCGGGGCCGCCCCGCGGTCCAGGGTCAGCAGGCGCGCATGCGCCAGGACAATGGAAATGAGCAGCGCCTTCTGCTCTCCGGTCGAACACAGCCCGGCGGCCAATCCGGTCTCCAGGTGCCGTACCGCCAGATCGCTGCGATGCGGGCCGCTGGTCGCGCCTCCGTTCTCGGCATCCTGGGCTCGGCCCGCTTCCAGGCGCTCGCGCAGCCTGTCCTCGCTCTCCAGCGCGGAAAGCTCGCCAAGCCAGCTCTCGACCTCGCCGACCAACCCCAACTCGGCGCGGGGAAAGGGTCCGACACCGGCAGCACAGGCGCCGGCCAGCCGGGCCATGAGATCGCGCCGGGCCGCCGCGACGGCCACGCCATAGCGCGCCACGGACTCCTCCAGCGAGGTCAGCCAAGCCGCGTCGCCGCGGCCCGTTCTGAGCAGCCTGGCACGCTCGCGCAGCACCTGTTCGTAAGCGGCAACCCGCCCGGCGTGGGTCGGGTCGAAGCCATAGACTAGCCGGTCCAGGAAGCGCCGCCGGCCCGAGGCCGCGTCGCGAAACAGCCCGTCCATCTGTGGCGTCAGCCATACGACATTGAACACCTCGCCCAGCGCCTGCTGGCCCCGAACAAAGGAGCCGTCGACCTTGACCAGCCGCCGGTCCCGTCCGGCCATCTCGCGCGCCGGGTCGCGGCCGGTCCCCAGATCACACGGTCCCTGCGGGCCCATGACGCGGGCCGAAACCGCCCAGACCCGGCCAGCGGCGGTCTCGCCCGGGGCCAGCCGGTCGATCTCGCCCAGCCGCGCCCGCCGCAGGCCCCGGCCCGGCGACAGAAAGGAAACGGCTTCCAGAAGGTTGGTCTTGCCGGCGCCGTTGGGGCCGGTCAGAATCAGGGGCCACGGCTCGGCCTCCAGCGAAATTTGCGCATAGCACCTGAAATCGCTCAACGTCAGGCGGGCCAGCCATAACGCGGCGGCCGAGGTTCCAGGGGGCGTGCTGGCCTCGGCCTCGGCGGTATCTGGTTTCGCTGAGTATATCCAGTTCACCAATCGTCTGGCGACTCAAGCTAGCTCATACCCGCATGGGCATGAGCACGTAGAGAGCGCTCGCATCCTCGACGTCGCGCACGATCGTCGGCGAGGCCGCGTCGGACAACGCAAACTCGGCCTTGTCGCCCTCGATCTGCTGGGCGATGTCCAGCAGGTAGCGCGAGTTGAAACCGATTTCCAACGGCTCGCCGCCATAGGCGACCTCGATCTCCTCAATGGCGCTGCCGCTCTCCGGACTGGTCGCCGACAAGGTCAGGCTGCCGTCGCCAAGCGACAGCTTGACCGCCCGGCTCTTCTCGGTCGAGATAGTCGACACTCGGTCCACGGCGGCGGAAAAGGTTCGGCGGTCGACCCCCATGATCTTGTCATTGCCCGCGGGAATGACGCGCTCGTAGTCCGGGAAGGTGCCGTCGATCAGCTTGGACGTGAGCTCGGTGGAATCGAAGGCGAAACGAACCTTGGTATCCGACAGCGAAACCTGCACACCCTGGTCGCTCTCCTCGATCAACTTGCGCAGCTCGCCGACGGTCTTGCGCGGCACGATGACGCCCGGCATGCCCTGGGCCCCTTCCGGCAGGGGCATCTCGAAACGGGCCAGCCTGTGGCCGTCGGTCGCCACGGCGCGCAGCAGCGGCGGCGCGCCGTCCTCGGCGCCATGCAGGTAGATGCCGTTCAGATAGTAGCGCGTCTCCTCGGTCGAAATCGCAAAGCGCGTGCGATCGATCAGGTTCTTGATCTCGCCCGCCGCCAAGGCAAAGCTCAGCGGCAAGTCCTCCGCACCGGACGTCGGAAAGTCCTCCTTCGGCAGCGTCGCCAGCGTGAAGGTCGAGCGGCCGGAGCTCAGTTTCAACTGACCGGCTTCGCCACTCGCCGCAAGCTGGACCTGGGCGCCGTCGGGCAGCTTGCGAACGATATCGTAAAGCGTGTGCGCCGGTGCCGTCGTCGCGCCCGGCGCCGCCACTTCGGCAGTCGCCTGCTCGACGATGGTGAGGTCCATGTCGGTCGCGGTCAGCTCGAGCCGGCCGTCACCCGCCTCGACCAGAACGTTGGCCAGGATCGGTATGGTGTTGCGGCGCTCCACAACGCTTTGCACGTGGGCCAGTGATTTGAGGAGCGCCGCGCGTTCAATCGTCAGCTTCATGATTCTCTGGGGCAAATTTCGGGTCTGTGCAGTCCATCGACAACCGACCGATTCACGGCCGCAAAGCGCCCGTGAATCGGGCCATTCGACAACCACCGCACCGCCAGGAGAATCGCGCGAATCGAGGCTCCGCGACACGGTTGCGCAGTATAGCAGCCGTCCCAGCGGAAGGTAAGCTTTAAAGCCGCCCCGCGCGACCGTTCAAGGCCGCCGTAAGGGCCTCCTTAGGGGCCTTCGGCCGGGGACTGCCGCGCCTCAGCCCTCGAGCATGCGCCGCAGCAGTTCGACGTCCTCGGCAAAGCCGTGGTCGGTCGCCTTTAGCTCCTCGATCCTGCGCACCGCGTGCATCACGGTCGTGTGGTCCCGGCCGCCGAACTTCCGGCCGATCTCGGGCAGGGACCGCGTGGTCAACTGCTTGGCGAGGTACATCGCCACCTGACGCGGCCGGGCCACGGCGCGCGCGCGTCGGGCCGAGTGCATGTCGGCGACGCGCACGTTGAAGTGCTCGGCGACGCGCTTTTGAATCTCCTCGATGGTGACCCGCCGGTCGTTGGCGCGCAGCAGGTCGTGCAGCACCTCCTGGGTCGTCTCGAGGGTGATCGAACGGCCGACCAGGGTGCCGTGGGCGACGATGCGGTTGAGCGCACCCTCCAGCTCGCGCACGTTGGACGTGATCTTGTGGGCCAGGAACTCGAGGACCTTGCCGGGAATCTCGGCGGCCATCTGCTCGGCCTTGGCCTGCAGGATGCCGAGGCGCAGCTCGTAGGTGGTCGGGTGGATGTCCGCGACAAGACCCCAGCCGAGGCGCGAGCGCATGCGCTCCTCGACCCCCTCGAGATCCGTCGGGCTCTTGTCGGCCGAAATGACCACCTGGCGGTTCTGGTCGACCAGGGCATTGAAGGTGTGGAAGAACTCTTCCTGGGTCGCCTCGCGCCCGCCGATGAACTGCACGTCGTCGATCATCAGCACATCGACCGAGCGGAACTGCTCCTTGAAGGCCATGGTGTCCTTGGTCCTGAGCGCCCGGACGAACTGATACATGAACTTCTCGGCAGAAAGGTAGATGATCCGGCGCTCGGGCGTGCGCTTCCTGATGTTCCAGGCGATCGCGTGCATGAGATGGGTCTTGCCGAGCCCGACCCCGCCGTAGAGGAACAGCGGATTGAAGGGCACGGTCTTGGCCTCGGCGATCCGTCTGGCCGCGGCGTAGGCCAGCTCGTTCGGCTTGCCGACCACGAAGTTTTCGAAGGTGAATCGCGGGTCGAGGGGCGCGCTGATTTCGCGCCGCCCACCCGAGGCCTTGCCGTCGTACAGGCCGTCGTCGCCGGATTTGGACGGGGCCCTGGCGGCCCTCCTGGCGCGCGGGCCGGCCTCGGCACAGGCCTCGCCGTCCGAACCCGGCTTCGGATCCGGCCGGGTCGGCGGCTGGACCACGATCTCGACCTTGCTGACCACGTCATTCTCGTCACCCCAAAGAGCGAAGATTCGCTCCGCATAATTGCTGCGCACCCAGTCGCGCATGAAGCGCGTCGGCACCGACATGCGGACGACGCCATCCTTGGCGCCCACCAAGGTCAGCGGCTTCAGCCAGCTGCGGAAAGCAGCCTCGCCGACCTCGGTCCGCAACCGACCGCGTACCCGCGCCCACTGTTCGCTCGTGTAGGAATCGAGATGCCCGATTTGCATGCCCTTGAACTCTCACCAGAAACGGCAGATACGGACGCCGGAAAAGATCACGGCGCGCAGCCGACACGATGTCGTACGAACCGCGTGCCCCCTGTCCGCGCGCCGGTAAGCCCCCTCGGACACGGTGTAATCACAGGCATGGCTCACGGCACGCAACCTCTCTAAAACAGGGACTCCGTCTACGATGGCTTAAAGTATTCGAGCGCCCTCCGGACCGAACACTTCGAAATCAGCATAGCAAATTATAATGGAAGACGCCACCCTCCTGTTTTCCCCAGACGAACATTCAATTCAGATTAAGTTGTCGCGCATGGTCAGGAGGTTTTTTCTTATTTCGCTTAGAGTTTTACTTATTGTCTGCCCCGCGCGCTGACGTGGTTAATGTACCTTTCGTAGCCTAGCATGGCAACGGGTCCGAAAGGGGAACGCAGAATTTTTCTCGGATTTTTCGGCCCGCCAGCCGCGGCGGCGGCACCGCGCGACCAGCCCACGCAAAATCGCGCCCCGACCGGAGCGCGATGCGTAACGGTATCGGAGCGACGAGGCCGCGGCACGAAGGCCGCTCAGCCGATCGCCTTGATCCGGGCGGAAAGGCGCGAGAGTTTCCGACCGACGGTATTGCGGTGAAGCACGCCCTTGGAGACGCCACGGTGCATCTCGGGCTGCGCCGCACGCAACGCGGTCTCGGCCGCCGGTTTGTCGCCGCCCGCTATCGCCAGCTCGACCTTCTTCACGAAGGTACGGATCCGGCTGATCCTCGATCGGTTGATCTCGGCGCGGCGTTCGTTCCGCCGGATCCGCTTCTTAGCGGACTTGTGGTGCGCCATGCTTGTCGACCTGCTCTTTGAGAAATGCCATACGGAAGGCCGGGGTTATAGCCCCGGGGCGGGGTGCCGTCAAGCAGTGCGAACGGGCCGCCCGACGGTCCCGGAACCGATTCTTTTTCAGCGATTTTTCCACGTTGGCTTGCGTTTCTCGACGAAGGCCTCCATGCCCTCCTTGCGATCTTCCATGGCGAAAGAGGCGTGGAACATCCGGCGCTCGAACCTGATGCCCTCGGCCAGGGTCGTTTCGTAGGCCCGATTGACCGCTTCCTTGGCGATCAAGACCGCCGGCCGCGACAGCGAGGCCACCTTGGCGGCCGCCTTCATGGCCTCGTCCATCAGCTTGGCCGCCGGTACGACCCGCGCGACCAGTCCGGCGCGTTCGGCCTCCTCGGCATCCATCATGCGCCCGGTGAGACAGAGGTCCATGGCCTTGGCCTTGCCGACGGAACGGGTCAGCCGCTGGGTGCCGCCCGAGCCCGGGATGGTCCCGAGCGTGATCTCCGGTTGGCCGAACTTGGCCGTATCCGCGGCGATGATCATGTCGCACATCATGGCGATCTCGCAGCCGCCGCCCAGCGCATAGCCGGACACCGCGGCGATCACCGGCTTGCGCATCTCGGCCAGGCGTTCCCAGCCCTTGGTGATGAAGTCCTCGAGGTAGACCTGCATGAAGGTCTTGTCCTGCATCTCCTTGATGTCGGCACCGGCGGCAAAGGCCTTGTCCGAGCCGGTCAGCAGGATGCAGCCGATGCCGTCGTCGGCCTCGAAGGCGTCGAGCGCCCGGGCCAGCTCGTCGATCAGGGCGGCACAGAGCGCGTTGAGCGCCTGCGGCCGGTCGAGCGTGATTACGCCGACGCCGTCGCGGGTTTCAACCAGGATGTTCTCGTAGGCCATGTGCCGTCGGTCCTCCAAATGTCGTTCGATGTGTCCCGGGCCGCTATCGCGGCACCAGGGTGAAGCGCACGACGAGCGCGCCGCCGCCGTCCAGAAAATCCAGGGACAGGGTTTCGCCCTCGCGCCGGAACGCCGCGCCGCCGTCCGCTCGCCAGCCGAGCTGCGGCAGGGCCTGACGATAGAAGGCCAGCACCGCCTCGCGCGTGACCCGGCCCTGGGCATAGGCCTCGACGATGCGCCCGTGCGGCTTGTCGAATACGACGCCGGCGCCCTCGACTTCGGCCAGGCCGGGCATCAAGGGCAGGTCCTCGACCTCGGCGATGTAGCCCTGGGCCTGGGCGCGCGGCCCCGGCGCGTCGGGACCGGCCAGGGCCAGCGCGGCGATCAAGGCGGCGAACAACAGTCGGCGGCGTGTTCTGGTCGGCATGCGGGACTACCTACCTCACCGCTGGCGCCTCGGACAATAGAAAGTCGAGCGGTTCGACTGGACCAGCCGGCGGATGCCGCCGCTTTCGGCGGGATCGCAGTCGCAGTCCGGACAGGCCTCCCCGGCATGGCCGTAGACCGCCCAGTGGTGCTGGAAGTAGCCCAGTTCGCCGTCCGCCTGCACGTAGTCGCGCAGGCTCGACCCGCCGGCCGCGATTGCCCGGTTCAGCACGTCGCGGATGGCCGCGACCAGGCGTTCGGCCCGGCCGCCCCGCACCGTATGGGCCGAGCGCCGGGGCGACAGCCCAGCGAAGTAGAGCGCCTCGCAGGCATAGATGTTGCCGAGGCCGGCCACCACCTTCTGGTCGAGCAGCGCCGCCTTGATCGGCGTCCGCCTGCCGTCAAGCGCGGCAGCCAGCGCCGGCCCGTTGAAGGCGTTGCCCAGCGGTTCGGGCCCCAGGTCGCGAAGCAGGCGGTGCTGCCACAGGCGCCCTTCCTCGACCAGATCCATGACACCGAAGCGGCGCGCGTCGTTGAACCGGATCTGGTCGCCCGTCTCGGTGGTGAAGACGACGTGATCGTGCCGCTCGAGCGGCCGGTCCCGGCCGTTGGTCAGCACCATGCGCCCGGACATGCCGAGGTGGCAGAGCAGCACCTCGCCGCCGTCGAGATGCGCCAGGATGTATTTGGCGCGCCGGCCGATGGACAGCACCCGGCGGCCCCGCAGACGCCCGGCGAAGTCGGCCGGCAGAGGAAAGCGCAGGCTTGCGCAGCGTTGCTCGACCTCGGCCAGCACCCGCCCTTCCAGCTTGGGGCGCAGGCCGCGCACGACCGTCTCGACTTCGGGCAGCTCGGGCATGAATATCTGGGCAGAAATCCGGGAAAGGAGCGGGAGATAGTATAGCGCGAGCCGGGGGCGCGCGCTATGGTCCGCACATGACCTCCAGGGCCTCCCGCGACACCCCGCCGCCAGACGACCCTGCCGACCGGCCGGAGCGGGCCGGCACTACGCATTTCGGCTTCGAGGAGATCGCGGAAGGGGACAAGGCGCCCCGGGTGCGCGGCGTCTTCGAGAGCGTCTCCAACCGCTACGACCTCATGAACGACCTGATGTCGGGCGGCGTGCATCGGCTGTGGAAGGCGGCCATGATCGACTGGCTCGACCCGCGCCCGGGGCTGTCTCTGCTCGACGTGGCCGGCGGCACCGGGGACATCGCGCTGCGCGTGATCGAGCGGCTCGGCCCGGAGCGCTGCGGGTTGGCCGTGGTCTGCGACCTGACGCCCGACATGCTGGCGATCGGCCGCGACCGGGCGCTCGACCGGGGTGTTCTGGGCGGCATCCACTGGGTCTGCGGCAACGCCGAGGCCCTGCCCCTGCCGGACCGCTGCACGGACGCTTATACCATCGCCTTTGGGCTGAGGAACGTGACCCGGATCGAGCCGGCGCTCGCCGAGGCGCGCCGGGTGCTCCGGCCCGGCGGCCGCTTTCTCTGCCTGGAGTTCAGCCGCGTCGTGCTGCCGGTCCTGGCCCGACTTTACGACCTCTACTCCTTCAAGGTGCTGCCGGCCATGGGCGAGCTGGTCACGGGCGACCGTGACGCCTACCGTTATCTGGTCGAGAGCATTCGTCGGTTTCCGGCCCAGGACGAGCTGGCCGCGATGATGAGGGCGGCCGGCCTCGAGCAGGTGCGCTACCGCAACCTGACCGG
Source organism: Rhodospirillales bacterium (assembly GCA_029859805.1). Lineage (GTDB taxonomy): Bacteria > Pseudomonadota > Alphaproteobacteria > Kiloniellales > JAKSDN01 > CAMYKD01. The sequence continues at coordinate 18,280 of JAOUCL010000001.1, forward strand.
CGGCGTGGCCGCCCTGCATTCGGCCTGGCGCCTTTGATGGAGCGCGCCGGATTGGCCCCGGGCCTGCTGCGCCCGCTGCGCCTGGCCTGGCGCCTACTGGCGATCGCGCGCAGCCTGGCGCGCCACGACGCCCTGGCGCCCCTGGAGGAGGCCGGCATCGCGCCGGGCGTGGTCTGGCTGGCCCGCCTGGTCTCGCGCTCCCGGGCCGAGGGGCGCCCGGGCCAGAAGGTGGCCCGAGCGCTGACCGAGCTCGGGCCGAGCTTCATCAAGCTGGGCCAGTTTCTCTCGACCCGGGCCGACCTGCTTGGCGAGCAGCTGGCTGCCGACCTCTCGGAGCTGCAGGACCGCCTGCCGCCGTTTTCCAGCGCAGAGGCGCGGCGTACCATCGAGGCGGAGCTCGGGCGCCCGGTCGAGGAGCTCTTCGCCAATTTCGACGACACGCCGGTCTCCGCGGCCTCGATCGCCCAGGTGCACTTCGCGGTGACCCCAACGGCCGAGGGTCAGGCAAGCGAGGACGTCGCGGTCAAGGTGCTGCGGCCGGGAATCGAGCGCGCCTTCGCCCGCGACCTCGAGCTGTTCTACGCCCTGGCCGCCTTGACCGAACGTGCCCAGCCCAAGCTGCGTCGCTTCAAGCCGGTCGAGGTGGTCGGTGTTTTCGAGGCGACGGTACGGATTGAGATGGACCTGCGCATGGAGGCGGCGGCAGCCTCCGAGCTGGCGGAGAACTTCGCCGGCGACCCCAGCTACTGGGTACCGCAGGTCGACTGGCAGCGCTCGTCGCGCCGGGTGTTGACCGCAAGCCAACTCACCGGCATTCCGCTCGACGACCGCGACGCCCTGCTTGCCGCCGGCCACGATCTCGAGGAGGTCCTCACCAAGGCGGCGACGATCTTCTTTAAGCAAGTGTTTCGCGACGGATTCTTTCACGGCGACCAGCACCCAGGCAACATGTCGGTCGACCGGGAAGGCAACATCGTCGCCGTGGACTTCGGCATTATGGGACGGCTCGATCGCAGGACGCGCTGCTATCTGGCCGACATGCTGCTGGCCACGCTGGCGCGCGACTACCGGCGCCTGGCCGAGGTGCACGTCGAGGCCGGCTACCTGCCGCCGGGCGAGGCGCTCGACACCTTCGCCCAGGCGCTGCGCTCGGTCTGCGAGCCGATCTTCGGGCGGTCGCTCAACGACATCTCTTTCGCGCGCCTCCTGGCCCAGCTGCTGCAGCTCACCGAATCCTTCAACATGCCGGTGCAGCCCCAGCTCCTGCTGCTGCAGAAGAACATGCTGATGGCCGAGGGCGTGAGCCGACGGCTCGACCCCACGCTCAACATTTGGTTGCTCGCCCAGCCGCTGATCGAAAACTGGATGCGCGAGAACCGCGGCCCGGAGGCCCGTCTGCGCGACGCGACCCAGGACCTCGCACGCACGCTCGAGCGCCTGCCGGGGACGCTGGCCGATCTTGAGCGCGCCGCCGCCGACCTCGCTACGTATGGCCTCAAGCTGCACCCGGAGACGATCAAGGCCTTCGGCGCGGAACGTAACGGCGAAGGTGTTTCGCGTTGGGCGCTCTGGATCGCGCTGGCGGCGCTCGCAGTGGCCGTCGCTGCCGTGCTGTAATACCGAGATCGACCCTGGACGCTTGCCACGGCAAGGTCGCCGGCTTAGGTTATCTACGGTGAAACGGCGTGAAATCGGGTATTTTACCTATGCTGGCGGGTAAACGCATTCTCCTCATCATCTCGGGCGGCATCGCGGCCTACAAGTGCCTCGAGCTGATCCGCCGGCTGCGCGAGAGGGGCACCGCGGTGCGCTGCATCCTGACCAAGGCCGGCGGCCAGTTCGTCACGCCGCTGGCGGTTTCCGCGCTCAGCGAGGATAAGGTCTACGGCGAGCTCTTCTCGCTGACCGACGAGGCCGAGATGGGCCACATCCAGCTGTCGCGCGATGCCGACCTACTGGTCGTGGCGCCGGCCACCGCCGACCTCCTGGCCAGGATGGCGACCGGCCGGGCCGACGACCTGGCCTCGACCGCGCTGCTCGCGACCGACAAGCCGGTCCTGGTGGCGCCGGCCATGAACGTGCGCATGTGGGAACACGCGGCGACCAAGGCGAACATGGCGCTCCTGGTCGAACGCGGCGTGATGACCGTCGGCCCCAACGAGGGCGAGATGGCCTGCGGCGAGTACGGCCTTGGGCGCATGGCCGAGGCGGCCGAGATCCTGACCGCCATCGAGGCGTACTTCGGTACCGACGCGCCGCTCAGCGGGCGCCGTGCGCTGGTCACCAGCGGCCCCACGGTCGAGGCGATCGACCCGGTACGCTACCTCGCCAACCGCTCCTCCGGCCGGCAGGGCCACGCGATCGCCCTCGCCCTCGCCCGCCTCGGCGCCGAAACGACGCTGGTTTCCGGACCGACGCGCCTCGACGACCCGCCGGGCGTCCAGGTGGTCGCCGTCGAGTCGGCCGAGGAGATGCTGGCCGCGTGCCAGGCGGCGCTGCCGGTCGAAGTGGCGGTCTGCGCCGCGGCGGTCTCCGACTGGCGGGTCAAGACGCAAAGCGGGCAGAAGCTCAAGAAGAACGGCGGCGCACCGCCGCAGATCGAGCTGGCGGTCAATCCGGACATCCTGGCGAGCCTTTCGGCGGCGGGCAACAAAAGGCCGCGCCTGGTGGTCGGCTTCGCGGCGGAAACCGAGAAAGTCGTCGCGCACGCCAAGGCAAAGCTGAAGTCCAAGGGTTGCGACTGGATCCTTGCCAACGATGTCTCGCCGGGTACCGGTATTTTCGGCGGCGCGGACAACCTGATCCACCTGATCGACGGGTCGGGAGTCGAGGACTGGCCGCGCATGACCAAGCAGGAAGTCGCCGAACGCCTGGCCCGGCGGATCGCCGGCGCGCTGGACTCAATCTCTGGGAGCAGCGGAGCATGACCCCGATCGAGATCGCCGTCCGGCGCCTGCCGCACGCCGCGGATCTGGACCTGCCGGCCTATGCGACGCCGGAGAGCGCCGGCATGGACCTGCTGGCGGCGGTCGAGGTCGAGGTCGTGCTTCAGCCTGGCGAACGGCGACTGGTCCCGAGTGGTCTGGCCATCGCATTGCCGGCCGGCTACGAGGCGCAGGTCCGGCCGCGCTCCGGCCTCGCGCTCAAGCACGGCGTGACGGTCCTCAACGCGCCGGGAACGGTCGACGCCGACTATCGCGGCGAGATCGGAGTCATCCTGGTCAACCTGGGCCAGGACCCCTTCGTCGTGACCCGTGGCTGCCGAATAGCCCAGCTGGTCGTGGCCGCCGTCGGCCGGGCGGTCTGGCGGCCGGCCGAGGCCCTTGAGCAAAGCGTGCGGGGCGTCGGGGGGTTCGGTTCGACGGGGCTGGGCGACGCGCGCGTCGGCCCAGCAAAGGGTGCGGCGGAGTAGTGGGGCCATGCTGAGGCTGTCGAGGAAGCTGCTGTTCGCCATCGAGGCGGTGGTCGACATCGCCTACAACGCCGGGCCCTCGCCGGTGCGGTCCACCGAGATCTCGCGCCGCCAGGGCATCCCGCGGCGCTACCTCGAACAGGTGCTCCAACAGCTCGTGCACCAGGGCATCCTGTCCGGGCAACGCGGCCCGCGCGGCGGCTACCGCCTGGCCCGGGAACGCCGGCGCATCACGGTCGGCGAGATCATACGCGTCGTGCGCAACGTGGAGGGCGCGGGCGATCCGGCCGGCGAACCCGACGGCTCGGAGATCGGCATCAAGGTCGTGCGGCCGATCTGGATCGAGATGCAGCGCGAGATGATGGCGCGCCTCGATTCCCTCACCATAGAGGACCTCTGCGAGAGGGCGCGCGAGCAGCAGGTGCCCCGAAAGCTCGCGGGGGTGCCCGACTTCAGCATCTGACGGCCGGGGCGGCGCGCGGCGGCGCCGGTTGATCCCGCACCCGGTCGGCAGCTGACCCTTGTTGGGATCGCGTTGATAGTCTTGTTTGACTGGATCCAAGGGAGGTACTTCGATGGACAGCACCGTGTCGACGACTGGCGAGTTTCGCGGCCGTGTCTACGACGACGTTTTGGGCACGATCGGTGCAACGCCCCTGGTGCGCCTGAACAAGCTGATGCGGCGCCATGCCAGCAAGGCGGAGATCCTGGGCAAGTGCGAGTTCTTCAATCCGCTCGGCTCGGTCAAGGACCGGATCGGCCTCGCCATGATCGAGGCGCTCGAGGCCGAGGGCCGGATCGGGCCCGATACCACGATCGTCGAGCCGACCAGCGGCAACACCGGCATCGCGCTCGCCTTCGTCTGCGCAGCGAAGGGCTACCGCCTGACCCTGACCATGCCCGACACCATGTCCGTTGAGCGGCGCAAGATGCTGCAGATCCTGGACGTCGACCTGGTGCTCACCCCGGGCGCCGAGGGCATGCGCGGCGCGATCGCCAAGGCGGAGGCCCTGTTGCAGGAGCTGCCCGACGCCGTGATGCCCCAGCAGTTCGCCAACCCGGCTAACCCGGCGGTGCACCGCGAAACCACCGCCGAGGAGATCTGGAAGGACACCGCCGGGCAGGTCGACGTGGTGATTTCCGGCGTCGGCACCGGCGGCACCCTGACCGGCATCGGCCAAGTTCTCAAGGCGCGCAAGGCCGGAGTGGAGATGATCGCCGTCGAACCCGAGGACAGCCCGGTCCTGTCCGGCGGTGAGCCGGGACCGCACAAGATCCAGGGCATCGGCGCGGGCTTCGTGCCCGAGGTGCTGGACACCGGCCTGATCGACGAGGTGTTGTGCATCGCCAACGACACCGCGATCGCGGTCGCGCGCGAGGCCGCGAGCCTCGAAGGCTTGCCGGTCGGCATCTCCTCGGGGGCGGCCCTGGCTGCGGCGCTCGAGGTCGGGGCCCGGCCCGAGAAGGCGGGCAAAACGATCGTGGCCGTGCTACCGTCCTTCGCCGAGCGCTATCTTTCGACCGACCTGTTCGAGGGCGATTAGGGACCCGGAAGCCATGGACCTGGAACTGACCGATCCGCAGATCGAGCGTTATGCGCGCCACCTGGTGCTTCCCGAGGTGGGCGAAGAGGGCCAGGCGCGCCTCCTGGGTTCGCGGGTCCTGGTGGTCGGCGCGGGCGGCCTGGGCTCGCCGCTGCTGCTCTATCTGGCCGCCGCCGGGGTCGGCACCCTCGGCGTGGTCGACGACGACCAGGTCGACCTGTCCAACCTGCAGCGCCAGATCGTGCATGACACCTCCAACGTCGGCCTCGACAAGGTCGACAGCGCCAAGGCGCGCCTGGCCGAGATCAACCCCGAGGTCCGGGTGGTTACACACAAGGAGCGCCTCGTGCCAGGCAACGCCCTGGAGCTGATCGGCCAATACGATCTGGTCGCCGACGGCTCGGACAATTTCCCGACCCGCTACCTGGTGAACGACGCCTGCTACCTCGCGCGCAAGACCCTGGTCGCGGCCGCGATCATGCGCTTCGACGGACAGCTCTCGACCTACAAGGCCCATGAGGACAGCGCGCAGCCTTGCTACCGCTGCATCTTCGGCGCGCAGCCGGGAGATCCGAAACAGAGCTGCGCGGACGTCGGCGTCCTCGGCGCCCTGGCCGGCACGCTGGGTGCGCTGCAGGCGACAGAGGTGATCAAGGAGCTGCTGGGCATCGGTGAGAGCCTGGCCGGTCGCCTGCTGCTCTACGACTCCCTGGGCACCAGCTTTCACACGGTCAAGCTCAAGGCGGACCCGGCCTGTCCGCTGTGCGGCCCGCAGGCAAGCATCCGCGACCTCGAGACGGCCTCCTACAGGGAGTCCGAGCCCTACTGCGCCGCCTGAGGGCGGCGGGGCGGCCGCGGGGTGTTCTTCGAGCAGACCGTCGCCCTGCCGCTCTGGCTGGTGCTCCTTACTTGCCTGCTCGCCGCGCTGGCTCTGCTCGACCGCCTGCTGATGCCCAGCGCGCGCTGGTTCCTGCACCGCCGGCTCAACCGCGCGATCGAGAAGCTGAACGCCCGGCTGCACTTTCGTATCCGGCCCTTCACGCTGACCCGGCGGCGCGTGCTGGTCGACAACCTGACCTACGACCCCCAGGTGCTTGCCGCCGTGGAGCAGCTGGCCCGCGCGGAGAACCTGCCGCATGACGTGCTGATCGAGCGCGTCGGCCGCTATGCCCGAGAGATCGTGCCGGCCTTCAACGCCTACCTCTACTTCCGCCTCGGGGTCTGGCTGGCCCGGCGCTTGGCCCGTAACCTCTACCGGGTGCGGCTGGCCCAGGCCGACGACACCGCGCTCGAGGAGATCGGCGAAGATGCGGCAGTGGTCTTCGTCATGAACCACCGCTCCAATATGGACTACGTCCTGCTGGCCTTCCTGGCCGCCCGGCGCGCCGCGCTCAGCTTTGCCGCCGGGGAGTGGGCCCGGGTCTGGCCCCTGCAGGGCCTGGTGCGCGCCATGGGCGCCTACTTCGTGCGCCGCGACTCCGGCAACCTGCTGTATCGCCGGGTGCTGCAGCGCTACATCCAGATGGCCACCGCGGGCGGCGTGACCCAGGCCGTGTTTCCCGAGGGGGGCTTGAGCCGCGACGGTCGCCTGCGCGAGCCCAAGCTGGGTATTCTCGACTACATGGTCCGCGGCTTCCTGCCGAACGAGGGCCGCGACATCGTCTTCGTGCCGGTCGGCATCAACTACGACCGGGTTCTGGAGGAGGATAGCCTGCTGGGCATGACCGGTCCGCGTGCCACGCGCCGCGGCACCCGGCGGGCGCTTAGGACCGGCGCCGGCTTCCTGGTTCGCAACTTGTTTCTCATGAAAAAGCGCGAGCGCACCCGATTCGGCTACGCCTGCGTGAACTTCGGCCGGCCGATCTCGCTCAGGGCCTACCTGGGCGCGCGCGACAGCGTACCCGGTGCGCTCGACCGGGACGCGCGTTTCGCCGTCGTCGAAGCGCTCGGCCGCCACCTGATGCAGGAGATCGGCCGGGCCGTGCCGGTTCCGCCCATACCTCTCGTGGCCAACCTTTTCGCGCAGAATCCTGAAGCCTACCAGACCAGTGAGGAGCTGGCCGTCGCCCTGGACGCGCTGGCCGCCCGCCTGCGAGCGGTCGGGGCGAGGCTCCAGCTGCCTGGCGACGACCTGTCGAGCGCACTCAAAACCGGCCTGCGCACACTGGTCCGGCGCGGCCTTATCGAAAGAGAGGCCGGCGGCTTCGTCGTGGTGGCCGGCGGGGGCGACCTGCTGACCTATTATGCCAACTCGATCGCGCACCTGATCGAACAAGACGCGAACGTATCCCCTGGGTAGCGGGAACAGCCTGTCCCGCTTCGCGCCCTCAGAACATCGCCTCGAGTACCCGGTCGGGGGGGGTGTGGCCGTCGGCGAAGGTTTTGATATTGATGATGACCTTCTCGCCCATAGCGATGCGGCCCTCGAAGGTGGCCGAGCCCATGTGCGGCAGCAGGACCACGTTGTCAAGCTGGAGCAGCTTGGGGTTGATCGCAGGCTCGTGCTCGAAGACGTCGAGCCCGGCGCCCGCGATCTCGGCAGCCTGCAACATGCGGGTCAGCGCGTTCTCGTCGATCACCTCGCCGCGGCTGGTGTTTACGATGACGGCGTGGGGCTGCAGCAGCTTGAGCCGCCGGGCCGAAAGCAGGTGGTAGGTCGCAGGGGTGTGCGGGCAGTTGACCGAAATGATGTCCATGCGCGAGAGCATCTGGTCGAGGCTCTCCCAGTAGGTTGCCTCGAGTTCCGCCTCGATGTCCGGGTGTACCCGGCGGCGGTTGTGGTAGTGGACCGAGAGCCCGAAGCCCCGGGCGCGCCGCGCCACAGCCTGGCCGATCCGGCCCATGCCGATGATGCCGAGCCGCTTGCCCCAGATCCGGTGGCCCAGCATGGAGGTCGGGCTCCAGCCCCGCCACTCGCCCGCGCGCACCAAGCGTTCGCCTTCCGCGAGGCGGCGCGGCACCGCGAGGATCAGGGCCATGGTCATGTCGGCCGTGTCCTCGGTCAGGACCCCCGGCGTGTTGGTGACGTTGATGCCGCGCTGACGCGCTGTCTTCAGGTCGATATGGTCGACACCGGTGCCGAAGGAGGCGATCAGCTTGAGGTTCGGCCCGGCCTGAGAGAGCACACCGAGGTCGATCCGGTCGGTCACCGTCGGTACCAGCACGTCGGCCTCCGCCGCCGCCTCGATCAACTCCGCCTGATTCATCGGCTCGTCTTCGATATTCAGGCGAGCGTCGAACAGCTCCATCATGCGCGTCTCGATGGCGTCCGGAAGCCGGCGCGTGACAATGACCAGCGGTTTCTTCTGGGGCATGAACCTCTCCCGGCAACGCCTGACTTTTCGGCTTGCCATAGCAGGTGCGCCGGTCCCTTGTCCAGAGCGCGCGCTCCGGTTCGCTCCGATCGCTTGACCGCGGACGGCCGGCGTGGGTAGGAGAACGCTCGGTACCCGCCGGGTACCGAAATCTCTATGAAGAGAAGTTGCCGGAGGTCCGCGTTGAGCCGCCGTGGCGTATTGTTCTTTTGTCTGGCGTTCCTGCCTGCCGCCTGGACCGGCACCGCCGCGGCCCAGGACGACGCCAAGCCGGCGGACACCCGCCAAGTCGAGCGGCCAGGGCGTACCGGCCTGCCGCTGCCGCGGTTCGTCTCGCTGCGCGCCGCCGAGATCAACCTGAGGATTGGCCCGGGCGTCCGCTATCCGATCGACTGGGTCTACCGACGGCGCGGGTTGCCGGTCGAAGTGATTGACGAATTCGAGACCTGGCGGCGCATCCGCGACCATGAAGGGACCACGGGCTGGGTGCACCAGTCTATGCTGGACGGCCGGCGCAGCGTCATGGTGACCGGCAAGGCCCGGCTGCTCAGACGCGCACCGGAGGCCGGCGCGCCCGGCGTCGCCCGCCTGGAAGCAGGCGTCATCGCCCGTCTGGAAGGCTGCGAGGGAGACTGGTGCCGCGTCACCGTGGACCGTTTCGGCGGCTGGCTGCGCCGCGGTGAGGTCTTCGGTCTCTATCCCGGCGAAACGGTTCCTTGATCGTTACACGAAGCGTAGACGACTGCCCGGCGCCGCAGGTTTCGCCTTGGCGACCACCCGCTCCGCCGGGAAGCGGGCGGCAACGGTCGTGCCGGCCTCGGCCCGGCTCTCCACGTCGACCGAGCCGCCGTGGATCTCGACCAGGGCCTTGACGACGGACAGACCGAAACCCGGGCCTTCGAATTTCCCGGCGACCGAAGAGTCGATCCGGCTGAAATCCGAGATCGTTTTTGCAGCGTTTTCCCGATCAGCCGCACTCCCGCCGTCCGCGACCCTCAGGACGAGCTGTCCATCATCGTCGAGTTCGGTGACGACGGTGACTTGGCCGCCGCGGGGCGTGAACTGCACGGCGTTGCAGATCAGGCTGGACAGGATCTCGCCGAACGCGGAATCGTCCGCCCGCAAGACCGTGCAGGACTCGGAGAGGTCCGTCGTGAGGCGCACCCCGCCAGCCTCAGCCGTCTCGCGCACGCTCTCCACCGCGGCAGCCACGGCCTCGCGCAGGTCGAGTGGCTGATCGTCCAGTTTGACCCTGCCCGACTCCATGCTCGACAGCATCAGGATCTCGTCGATCATCTTGAGAAGTTGTTCGGCGCTGGCGTTTATCGAGTGGACATAATCCTTGTACTGCTTCGAGCCGACCGGTCCGAACATCTCCGATTTTATGATTTCCGAGAACCCCAGTATGGCGTTGAGTGGCGTACGAAGCTCGTGGCTCATGGCGGCAAAGAACCGGGATTTGGCCTGGCTTCCGACTTCGCTCAGGTGCGCGCGCTCCAGTCTGTCGCCCAGGAGGAGGTTTTCGAAACGCAGGCTCAGGGATCGCACGAGCGATCGGTTGAAACGAGTCGCGACCGCGCAGAAAATCGCCCACATCAGGCAGGCCATGGCCGCCAGGACGAGGTATCGCGCGTCACCCTGTAACAGGTAGGCGCCGGCCTGCCCCAGGCCTATGAGGGTCAGGAAGGTCAGCGCCGCCGGCAGCCAGATGCTGAGCGTGACGATGGCACCGGCCGCCATTCCGGCCACGACATAGGCGAGGACGAGCTCCGCGACGGGCTCGCCCGGAATGAACAAAAGCATGCAGCCGATGCCCCAGGCAGTCCCGCTGGCCACCGATCCAACAGTGAAAAACGTCGCCCAGCGCCCAGCGTCCTGCGCGCCCCCGGGTCGCTTGCGATACGCATAGGATAGGCCGGCACGCGCCAGGGTTATCACCCAGACGGCAGCGAGCCACAACAGCGCGGGCAGGCCGAGCCAATGCCAGAACAGGGCCACGACAAGGGCGGAGACCACGGCATTTGCAAGCAGGACGAACTTGTCCTGGCGGTACAGGGCAGCGACCTGCTCGGCCTTGATCCAGGCCCGCTTCATGGCTTCCGACTGGTCCGTCATACGACCAACCCTCCTGACGCCGAACGCCGGGGTCCATGTAACGAAAGCGCAAGGAGGGGATGGTTTCCCGGCGGGTTCACGACTCCGGATAGTAAAACGTAAGAGACGGTCACCGCCGGATCTGAAAGAACGTTCTGGCGATACTTGGCCATTGTCGGTGTGCCCCGCAATTGAACCTCTTCCCTTGTTTTGGAAGTAGTTCCGGGGACAGCTTGCCAATGTGACGGCGGTCACGATTGTGTCAAATTTAAAGAAAATCAGAGGTATCGGCCCCATGGCGTGTGCCGTTGGAGGCTCCGGCCTCGACAACCCCCTGGAATTGCGCCGTTACTCCGCGGCCGCGGCTTGGTGTCCCGCCAGCTCCTGCCATGCCTGGCGCAGGACCGATTGCCCGGCCCAGGCCGCGAGCGAGGCGATGACCAGGCCGACAAACAGATCCGGCCAATGGGCACCGGTCACGGCGACGCCCCCGGCCGCCGCGAGGACCGCGAGGTTGCCAATGGCATCGTTGCGGCTGCACAGCCAGACCGCGCGCAGGTTGGCATCGCCCCCGCGGAAGCGGAACAGCAGCAGCGCACAGCCCAGGTTGGCGCAAAGCGCCAGCAGGCCGATGACACCCATCACCGGCGCTTCGGGGCTGGCGCCCAGGACCGCGTTGTGCACGCTGGAGCCGAGCACGAATAGCCCGAAGGCCAGCATCGCAAGACCCTTGACCAGGGCCGCGCCGGCCCGCCAGGAGAGCGGCTTGGACAGGACGTAGAGCGCCGTGGCGTAGTTGAGCGAATCGCCGAAGAAGTCGAGGGCGTCGGCCTGCAGCGCCACCGACTGGGCACCCCAGCCGGCGCCCGCCTCGATCAGGAACATCGCCACGTTGACGGTCAGCACCACCCCGAGCATCCGCCGCTGGACGCCAAGCGCCGGCGCGGCACAGCTGTCACCACAGCAACCGCCCGCCATGTCACGCCCGCCCCAAGGGTGGGCCCGGCCGGTCGACCTCGCCGATATGCTCAAGCATGTCCCTCAGCACCGTCCGCACATGCTGGTCGGCCGCCACATAGAAGACCTGCTTGCCGCGCCGCTCGGCGCGTACCAGCCGGCTGGCCCGCAAACGGCCGAGATTATGGCTGACCAGCGACTGCGACAGGCCGGTGGCCGCCGCGATTTCTCCCACCGGCCGCAGCCGGTCCAGCACCAGCACGAGAATGCGCAGACGGTTGGCGTCGCCCATGACGCGGAACACCTCCGCCAAATCATCGACACGCGTTTCATCCTGGCTGGTCGGGTTCATTAATAAAACGTTCATTCATGTGAACAATTGTTCATATAACATGCTTGGGTGCGAGAGTCCAGGGCCTCCGCCTCGGCGCTCGCGAAACGTCCGGTTGGAGGCCTAATCCAGGTCTTCGGCGAGAGCGGCGCGGGTCGCCTCGGGCAGGACTGCCATGTGGCTGTAGTTCGAGTGACCGAAGCCGAGCACGACCTCGGTGTCCGGGGCCTTGAAGCCCGCGGCCTGTTCGGCGGTCATGGGAAAATGGATGAACTGTACCGACGAGGCCTTGCCGGCGGCGGTCGTGCGATCGACGTCCTCCTCCGGCAACCCGGTAATCGTTTCGCCCCCGAACCGCAGGAAGGCCGTCTCTTCCACGCCGCCCAGCTTGGCTAGCACGGCCTGCCGCCGCGCTGGGTCGTCGATCTCGAACATGACCGTGGCAACCAGCTCCCGGCCCTTCGGGATCAAGGGATTATAGGCTGCCAGTTCATCGGGAATCTGCTCCTCGCCACCCTTTTCGATAAACAGCATCTCGTGGACCTGATGCCACATTGTCTCGTAGTTCTCGAAGTAGAAGGTGCAGTCCGGTCCGACCGGCATGCGCCGGTGCTTCTTGACCTCGACGAGCTTGGTCCGGCGTTCCTTGCGTTCACCGGCATAGCGTTCCATCGGCAGAATGTCCTCGCGGGTGATCTCGTGCTTCATGGCCATCATTCCGTCATCCTCCAACTTTCGGGATCCGTCAGAGCGCGAGTCCATAGGCCTGGGCGAGAAGTTCGATCGGATGTCGCGCGCGGTCGATCTCCGGCTTGCCCTGGACCTCGAGGCGATCGATGCCCTGCAGGACGTGCTCGCCAGCCAACGGGCACTCCGAAGCGAGAAAGGTCTTGCCTGCCTCGGCCGCCTGGCGCGCCACCGGGCGGCCGACCTTGAGCGCCACCTCGAAGTTCTCCTTCAACACGCCCCAGGATCCGCCATGACCCGAACAGCGTTCGATGACCGCGACATCGGCCTCAGGGGCGAGACGCAGCATTTCGGCCGCTTTCTGGCCCATGTTCTGGGCCCGCGCATGACAGGCGATGTGTAGCGCAACCCCGCCCGGCAAGGGCCCGAGGCCCTCGGCCAGGCCCTCCTTCTTGGCGATGGCGACGACGTACTCGCTGATGTCGAAGGTCGCCTGCGACAGCCGTTTGATGTCTTCGTCCTTGGGCAGGATCAACGGCCACTCGAACTTGAGCATGAGGGCGCAAGACGGCACCAGGGCGATGATGTCGTAACCTTTTTCGATCCAGGGCTTCATCTCGGCCGCGATCCGCCTGGCATTCTCGGCCACCTTGGCGAGGTCGCCCTGCTCGAGTTGCGGCATGCCGCAGCACGACGGGTAGACGACTTCGGTGTCGACCCCGTTGCGCGCCAGCACGGCGCGCGCGGCCATGCCTATGGCCGGGTTGTTGTAGTTGACGAAACAGGTCGCGTAGAGCACGGCCTTGCGTCCGTGGGCCGGAGCCGCCGCGTTGACCTCGACGGCCTCGGTTCTGTCCCGCAGGGTGAAGGTCTTGCCGTGGAATTCCGGCAGGGCGGCGTCACGATGAATGTCGGCGGCCTTCTCCAGGACCGGCCGGGTGACCCGGTTCGAGGTTCCGCTGGCCCAGTTCACGACGCCGGGCGCCAGCCGAGCCAGCCGGCCGTTGCGGTCGGTCTTGGTGAATTGCCGGTGCACGGCGCTGGTCTCGCCCCGGGCGTGCTCGGCGGCACGATAGCGCAGCATCAAGTGCGGAAAGTCGAGATCGAACTCGTGCGGCGGCACATAGGGGCACTTGGTCATGAAACACAGGTCGCAGAGCGTGCAGGCATCCACGACGGGCTTGAAGTCCGAAGAGGCGACGGAATCGAGCTCGCCGGTCTCCGACTCGTCGATCAGGTCGAACAACCGCGGAAAGGAGTCGCACAGGTTGAAGCAACGGCGGCACCCGTGGCAGATATCGGAAACCCGGCGCAGTTCCTCGTCGATCTTCTCGGGATCTATGAAATCGGGATCGGTCCAGGCGATCGGATGCCGCGTCGGCGCGTCCAGGCTGCCTTCGCGCATGGCTTTTTCCTCTGGCCTTTGAGAATGCGATCGAAAAATAGGGCGTGCGGCCAGGGCGAAGCGTCGCCGCGCCCTGGCCTGCCCCGCGTACTCGGATCGAGCGAACCTCTGGGTTCGGCCTGACCCGGTCAGTCGTTCATGGTCTCCAGGGCCTTCTGGAAGCGGCCGGCGTGGCTCTTCTCGGCCTTGGCCAAGGTCTCGAACCAGTCGGCGATCTCGTCGAAGCCCTCCTCGCGGGCGCTGCGCGCCATGCCAGGGTACATATCGGTGTACTCGTGCGTCTCACCGGCAATCGACGCCTTCAAGTTGGCGTCGGTCGCGCCGATCGGCTCACCGGTCGCCGGATCGCCGACCTCTTCGAGGTACTGGAGGTGGCCATGGGCGTGACCGGTTTCGCCCTCGGCGGTGGAGCGGAACACGGCGGCGATGTCGTTGTAACCCTCGACGTCCGCCTTCTGGGCGAAATACAGGTAGCGCCGGTTGGCTTGGCTCTCGCCGGAAAATGCGTCCTTCAAGTTCTGCTCGGTCTTGCTCCCCTTTAACGCGGGCATCGCTCTATCTCCCTAGTGTCTTTGAGGCTGGTTTGCGAAAAATGGCAGCGGTCCTGCCGCGGGACGGAGGTTCCGTCCCCATGCGACGATAGATAGCCCAAGCCACGGCCGTTGTCAATAGCTTAGAGTAATTCTAGAAAAGGTTTTATCAGATTGAATCGACGAGTTAAACTAGGTCCGATTTTACACGGATGACCACGTCGACGCGGGTCACGCTGGTGCCCGCGGGCGGCGCGGGCAGATCGCCGACCTGGAGGTGCTCGCCTGGGATGTCTTCGAGCCCGCACGTGTCTTCGCGATAGAAGTGGTGGTGCTCTTTGACATTGGTGTCGAAGTAGGAACGGCCCGGCTCGACGACGACCTCGCGCAGCAGGCCGGCGGCTGTGAACTGGTGCAGCGCGTTGTAGACGGTGGCCAGCGAAATGCGCGCGTTGGCGGCGCTCGCCTCGCCGTGCAGGTGTTCGGCAGTAACGTGCCGGTTTCCCTTTTCAAACAACAGCTTGGCCAGCGCCAGACGCTGGCGCGTCGGGCGCAGACCAGCGCTCTTCAGACGTTCGATGATCGAGCTATAGGGACGGTTGCTTGCCATGGTGCTAATATAGTCAATTACGGTGCGGATAGAAGGGTTAAAACAGCTTCTTGCGGATTTTCTTGGAACTTGTTTAAAGCACAAAGAGGGAGATCAGCCTGCCATATGCGTTTCGTGTTTCTTCCTCGACTTCGCCGTTGCTTGCACAGCCAGCACCTGATGCTATAGTCCGGTCAGGGACGGTGCCGGATGGATGTCCTGCGCTGCGGTATGCTGTGACTCCACCTGGGCGGTGAAGCGGGGATTCGTGACAATACGAAAAGGCAGCTATAGCTACGAGGACCTGTTGCAGTGCGCCCATGGCGAGCTCTTTGGTCCGGGCAATGCCCAGTTGCCGCTGCCCCCCATGCTAATGGTCGATCGCATCACCAGGATCAGCGCCGAGGGTGGCGAGCGCGGCAAGGGTGAAGTCGTTGCCGAACTCGATATCAAGCCCGATCTCTGGTTCTTCGAGGGCCACTTCGAGAACGATCCGGTGATGCCGGGTTGTCTGGGCCTTGACGCCCTGTGGCAACTGCTCGGCTTCTTCCTGGGTTGGCTTGGGGCGCCCGGGCGGGGTCGGGCCTTGGGCGTCGGCGAGGTCAAGCTGATGGGACAGATTTTTCCGACGGCCAAGAAGGCGATTTACAAAGTGAACCTGAAACGCGTGATCATGCGCAAACTCGTGCTCGGCATCGCCGATGGCATGATAGAGGTGGACGGGGAGACCGTCTACGAGGCGAAGGACCTGAAGGTCGGCCTGTTCACCCCGCCGGAAGCGGCTTAGGGAATCGCCCATGCGACGCGTCGTCGTCACCGGTATCGGCATCGTGTCGAGCATCGGCAACAACAAGCACGAAGTGCTGGACTCGCTGAAGGCCGGCCGATCAGGAATCGAGCGTTCGGAGGAGTACGCCGAACTTGGCTTCCGCAGCCATGTCCACGGGTCGATAAAACTCGACATCGAGTCTGTCTTGGACCGCAAATTGCGTCGCTTCATGGGTGACGGCGCGGCTTTCAACTACATCGCCATGCAAGAGGCGATCGGCGACGCGGGCCTGGAGAGCGATGAGGTCTCGAACGAGCGGACCGGCCTCATCATGGGATCGGGCGGTAACTCGACCAAGGATTTGTCCCGCGCTTTCGCGACGGCGAAGGAAAGGGGGCCGCGCAGGGTCGGCCCCTTCATGGTGCCGCGCGTCATGTCGAACACCAACTCGGCGACGCTCGCGGTCCCCTTCAGGATCAAGGGGGTCAACTATTCGATCACCTCGGCCTGCGCCACCAGCACCCACTGTATCGGCAACGGCATGGAGCTGATCCAGCTGGGCAAGCAGGACATCGTTTTTGCCGGCGGTGGCGAGGAGCTATATTGGACCGCTTCGGTCCTTTTCGACGCGATGCCGGCGCTGTCTTCAAGCTACAACGATTCGCCGACCCGGGCCTCGCGCGCCTTCGACGTCGGGCGCGACGGCTTCGTCATCTCGGGTGGCGGCGGCGTGGTCGTGCTCGAAGAGCTGGACCGCGCACTGGCGCGCGGTGCCAGGATTTATGCCGAGCTGGTCGGCTACGGCGCCACGTCCGACGGCTACGATATGGTCCAGCCGTCGGGTGACGGGGCCGTACGCTGCATGAAGATGGCTATCCAGTCGCTCGGCAAAACGCCGGTGGACTACATCAACACCCATGGCACCTCGACCCCGATCGGCGACACCGTCGAACTCAAGGCGATCAAGAAGGTCTTCGGGGCGGACCTGCCAAAGATCAATTCGACCAAATCCCTGACCGGCCATGCCCTGGGTGCCGCGGGCGTCAACGAGGCGATCTATTCTCTGCTCATGATGGAGCACAAGTTCATCGCCGCCTCCGCCAACATCGACGAGTTGGATCCGGAGGGCGAAGGCATGCCGATCGTGCGTGAGCGCGAAGACGATGTCGAACTGAACTGTGTCGTCTCCAACAGCTTCGGCTTCGGCGGCACCAATGCTTCGCTCGCCCTAAAGTGCTACGAACCGTGAACCAAGGGGACTCAATGAGGCACAAACCGGCCGCGGGGTCACCGCTGCGTCTGGCTGTCGACCCGGCCCGGCGCGTGCAACAGGCCCTGGCGCAAGTGATCAAGGGCGGAACTCTGACGTGAGCGCCAATTCGGCATTGATGGCGGGCAAACGCGGCCTCATCATGGGGGTTGCGAACGACCACTCGATCGCCTGGGGCATCGCGACCGCGCTCCGTGCCGAGGGGGCCGAACTGGCGTTCACTTATCAGGGCGAAGCATTCGGAAAACGTGTCCGGCCCCTGGCCGGCTCGCTCGGATCGAATCTGGTCCTGCCCTGCGACGTCGAAGACGACGGCACGATCGGCCGGGTCTTCGAGGAGATCGACAAGGCCTGGGGCAGGTTGGACTTTTTGGTACATGCCATCGCTTACTCGGACAAGGAGGAGCTGAAGGGCCGCTACCTGAACACGACCCGCGGCAACTTCGCCCGCACGCTCGCGATCTCCTGCTATTCGTTCACGGCGCTGGCCCGCCGCGCCCAGCCGCTGATGGTCGAGGGCGGCAGCCTGGTCACCTTGTCGTATCTTGGCGCCCAGCGGGTGACGCCGAACTACAATGTCATGGGCGTGGCCAAGGCGGCGCTTGAGGCCAGCGTGCGCTACCTCGCGGCCGACCTGGGCGCCCAGGGCGTCAGGGTCAATGCAATCTCGGCAGGCCCCATGCGCACGCTCGCCGGTTCGGCGATCGCCGACGCCCGCTTCGTGTATCGCTGGAACCAGGACCACGCGCCGCTGAGGCGCAACGTGCTGCTGACCGAGGTCGGCGCGGCCGGGCTCTATCTGTTGTCGGACCTGTCGCTCGGCGTAACCGGCGAGGTGCATCACGTCGATGCCGGCTACAACGTGATCGGCATCCCGTCACCGGCCCGCCTGGCGGACGGCTGAGGCCGGACCGTCTTCTCCATCGAGGGTGGCGATCGCCGTCGCGATCCTGTCCGGGGCATCGCTAATCAGGCAATCGACCTCGGATGCGATCAGTTCGCGCGCGCGCCGCTTCTGGTTGACCGTGAAGGCCGCCACCAGGTAGCCGGCACGCTTGATCTCGGCGACGAATGGCGGGTTCAGAACCTTGCTGCTGAGATGAAACGAGGCGCAGCCAAGGGCCTCGAGCGCCGTCTGCCAATCGGACGGCACCTTGAAAGCGATGAGCGCACGTGGCCAGTCCGGCCGCAACACCCGTGCCGCGGCCAGGCTCATCCGGCTGAAGCTGCTGATCATCGGTGGCCGCCGTCTCCGGCCGAGTCCGGCAGCAACCACATCCAGTGCGGCCTGGGCGGTCTCCACATCGCGCCCCGGTGTCGATTTGATCTCGATATTGGCGTCCAGGCCCAGGTCCCACACGAGATCCAGCGCCGCATCGAGGGTGGGCACGGGCTCGCCGGCGAAAATCGGCGAGAACCAGCGACCGGCATCGAGCCCCTTGACCCGGCTGTAGGGCGTCCGGGCCATCAGCGCGTCCAGGCCGGTCAACCGCTTCAGGTTGTCGTCGTGGAACAGGACCGGTCGACCGTCGCCGGTCAGCATGACGTCGAACTCGACCCAGGTGGCCCCCAGGTCGGCGGCCTTCTGGATCGAGGCGAGCGTGTTCTCCGGCGCCCAGGCGGCCGCGCCGCGATGGCCCATCACGCGCGGCAGTTCAAGGTCCATGCCACCTCCAAGAACGGAGCGGTTCGCCGGGCTGGAATTGGCGATACCGGGCGGCCCGCTTTGTGGCCGCCCGGCGCAAGTGGATCAGTACGCCCTGCCGTGGTCAAGCAAGGGCCGAGCGGTGGCCTAGCCGGCCGCCGCCTGCAGATCCTGGCCGGTCGCCTGGTCGACCGCCTTCATGGACAGCTTGACCTTGCCCCGGTCGTCGATGCCGATGCATTTCACCTTCACCGTATCGCCTTCCTGGACGATCTCACCGACCGTCTTGACCCTGTGGGGCGCCAACTCGCTGATATGCACCAAGCCGTCCCGGGGTCCCATGAAGTTCACGAAGGCGCCGAAGTCCACGACCTTGACGACCTTGCCGGAATAGATCTCACCGACCTCCGGCTCGGCGGTGATCGACTTGATCCAGTCGATCGCCTTCTGGGCCTGGTCCTGGTCTACGGCCGCCACCTTGATCGTCCCGTCATCTTCTATGTCGATCTTGGCGCCTGTGTTCTCGGTGATCTCGCGGATCACCTTACCGCCCGTGCCGATAACCTCGCGGATCTTCTCGCGCGGGATGGAGATCACGGTGATGCGCGGCGCGTGCTCCGAGACACCCTCGCGCGCGCTGGTGAGCGCCTTGGCCATCTCGTTCAGGATGTGAAGGCGACCCTCGCGGGCTTGGTCCAGGGCGATTTGCATGATTTCGGCGGTGATCGAGGTGATCTTGATATCCATCTGCAGCGAGGTCACCCCTTGGTCCGTACCGGCCACCTTGAAATCCATGTCTCCAAGGTGGTCCTCGTCGCCCAGAATGTCGGACAGCACGGCAAAGTCGTCATCCTCCTTGATCAGGCCCATGGCAATGCCGGCGATCGGCCGCGACAAGGGCACACCGGCATCCATCAGCGCCAGCGACGACCCGCAGACCGTGGCCATGGAGGAGGAGCCGTTGGACTCGGTAATCTCGGAGACCACGCGGATGGTGTAAGGAAAGTCCTCCTTGTTCGGCAGCACTGGGCGCACGGCTCGCCACGCCAGCTTGCCATGACCCACCTCGCGCCGTCCCGGCGGGATCATGCGCTTGGCCTCGCCGACGGAATAGGGCGGAAAGTTGTAGTGCAGCATGAAGTATTCCCGGTAGTCGCCTTCCAAGGCATCGATGATCTGTTCGTCCTGACCGGTGCCCAGCGTGGTGGTGACCAGCGCCTGGGTCTCACCGCGGGTGAACAGCGCCGACCCGTGCGTGAGCGGCAGCACGCCGACTTCACAGACGATCGGGCGCACGTCCGCGGTCGTGCGGCCGTCGATGCGCTTGCGGGTCTTGAGGATATTCCCGCGAACGATCTCGCTTTCCAGGGCCTTGAGGACGCCGGGCGCCACCGCCACCGCGGCCGAGTCGTCGCCCAGCAATTCAAGCCCGGCTTCCTTGGCTGCCCCGACCTTCTCGTGGCGCAGCATCTTGTCAGGCTCCTGATAGGCCTCGGCGAGCTGTGCGGCGATCCCCTGACTCAGCCTTTCACGCACGGCCTCGACCTCGGGCGCCGGCGCGGGGACATCCAAAGGCTCCTTGGCGCAATCCTCGGCCAAGCTGATGATGAGGTCGATCACCGGCTGCATCTGTTCATGGCCGAACGTGACCGCCCCCAGCATGACCTCTTCGGAGAGTTCCTGGGCCTCGGACTCGACCATCAGCACGCCCTCGCGCGTGCCGGCCACAATCAGATCCAGTTGGGTGGATGGGAGCTCGTCCTGCCGCGGATTGAGCAGGTATTCGCCATCCTTGTACCCGACCCGGCAACCGCCGATCGGTCCGAGGAACGGCAGGCCCGAAATGGTCAGAGCCGCCGAGGTGCCAATCATGGCCGCGATGTCGGGATTGTTCTCCAGGTCGTGGCTGAGCACGGTACAGATGACCTGGGTCTCGTTCCGATAGCCTTTGGCGAAAAGCGGCCGGATCGGACGGTCGATGAGCCGGGAGGTCAGGGTCTCCTTCTCCGATGGCCGGCCCTCGCGCTTGAAAAAGCCGCCTGGAATCTTGCCGGCGGCAAAGGTCTTTTCCTGGTAGTTCACGGTGAGCGGGAAGAAGTCGATGCCCTCCCGCGGTTCGTTGGCGCCGACAGCCGTGCAGAGCACCACCGTATCGCCGTAGGTGACGACGACCGCGCCATCGGCCTGCCGGGCGATTCGACCGGATTCCAGCACCAACGGGCGCCCGCCCCAGTCGATTTCCTTGCGAAAGATGTTAAACATGTTCCTTTGGTCCTTCCAACCTCGGCCGTCTTGCCATAGCCGGACCCGCGGAAAGGGCGCAGTCGCAGCGCTCGGGAAAACGCAGTTCCCCGGCCGCCGCGCCCTTTTCGTCGGCCCGGCCGTCTCGCCCGGTCGCACCGGCCTGTATGCGATCGGATCCTTGATTTCGTGTTTCGATGGGGTTCACCCGCACCTGCCCTCGGCCGCGTCCGGCGGTCCAGCGCTGGCTGGTCCCGGACACGTGCAGCGCCTCGTTACCGACGCAGGCCCAAGCGCTGGATCAAGGCGTCGTAGCGCGGCTTCGCCTTACGCTTCAGGTAGTCCAGCATTCGCCGGCGCTGCCCGACCATGATCAACAAGCCGCGGCGTGAGTGAAAATCTTTTTTGTGCGTCTTGAGGTGTTCGGTCAGGTTGGTGATCCGTTCGGTCAGGATCGCCACCTGGACTTCGGGCGACCCGGTATCGCCTACGTGGGTCGCGAATTCGTTGATAACCTCGTTCTTCCGCTCAGCGGTAATCGACATCGTGATCGTTCCCTAACATTAAAGATTCAAAACCCGCACCGGACGAATTCCGCCGTCCTCGAAACGGGCCAACGCCACAGGCCTGCCTGCCGACATGGCGCAGATCGTGGCCCCGCTTGTGAGATCGCGGACCCGCTCGCGGTGAGCACGCGCCAAGAATGACACCGCTTGGCCGCGACGCAGGCAATTCGCCTCGGTTTCCGTCAAGTCCAACGCCGGGATGTCGTCCAGCGCGGCCTCGACCGGGAGCAGATGCTCAGAAGCGGCGGCACTATGCCCCAGGGCATCGAGAGATTCCAGCGAAATCGCATCGCTTTCGGAAAACGGTCCGACCGTTGTTCGGCGCAGCGCGACGATGTGCGCTGGGCTGTCCAGCGACCTCCCGATATCGCGTGCCAGCGACCTCATGTAGGCCCCTTTCCCGCAGCGAACCTCGAAGGTTGCATGGTCGGCGTCGTCCAGCGACACCAGATCGAGACGCTCGATCAGCACCCGGCGTGGCCCTAGCTCAAAGTCGGTCTCCGCCCTGGCCAGGTCATAGGCGCGCCGACCGGCGATCTTGACCGCCGAGTAGGTCGGCGGCACCTGGTCAATGACTCCCAGAAATTCGGGCAGAACCTCCTCGACCTCGGCAGCGCCCGGCCGCCGGTTGCCCTCTTCGATCACCTCGCCCTCGGCATCGTCGGTGCTGGTGGCCTGGCCCCAGCGCAGCGTGAAGCGGTAGGTCTTCATGCCGTCCATGACATAGGCGACGGTCTTGGTCGCCTCGCCCAGCGCAATCGGCAGCAGACCTGTGGCCAAAGGATCCAGGGTGCCGCCGTGCCCGGCCTTCTTCGCGTCGAGGGTCCGGCGCACCCTACCGACGACCTGGGTGGAGGTCAGGCCGGCCGGCTTGTCGATGACGATCCAGCCGTTAACCGTTTTGCCGCGGCGTTTACGTGTCATGACCCCCATCCTCATCGCCCGGGGGCGGTACGTCACGGCGCACCCGGGCGGTCGCCAGAAGGCCCTCCATCCGCGCGGCGTGATCGAATGAGAGGTCCGCTGCGAACGTCAGACGTGGCGTATGGCGCAGCGAAACTTCGCGGCTGAGCTCGCCACGCAGGAAGCGCGCCGCCCGGTTGAGCGTGTTGACGGTCGCCTGCAGATCCGCACCCCCCAGTGGGGTAACGAAGACCGTGGCGTTCCTCAGGTCTGGGCTCACTTTGACTTCAGTTACGGTTATGTTGGCCTCGGCCACGGCCGGATCGGCCAGGCAGCCACGGCCTAGGACGCGCACCAAAGCGTGGCGCAGCTCCTCTCCGACACGCAGCTGACGCAGGCTCGGGGTCGCGCCCCGGCTCCGAACCATATTCCGTCTCCGACTGAAGTTCGACCGCCACCAACGGGCCGGACTATAGGGCCCGGGCCACCTCTTCGACCTCGTAGCATTCGATCCGGTCGCCGGCCTGGATGTCGTGATAATTCTCGAAGGCCATGCCGCATTCATAGCCTTCCTTGACTTCCTTGACCTCGTCCTTGAAGCGGCGCAGGGTTTTCAGCGTGCCGTCGTGGATGACCACGTCGTCGCGCAGGAGGCGCACCTTGGCGCCCCGCTTGACCAATCCCTCGGTCACCATGCAGCCGGCGACCTTGCCGACCTTGGTAATATTGAAGACCTCGCGGATTTCGGCATAACCGAGGAACTTCTCGCGCTGCTGCGGCGCGAGCAGGCCGGACAGCGCCGCCTTCAGGTCGTCCAGAACATTGTAGATGATCGAATAATACCGGATATCGACGTTGTCCCGGCGCGCCATGTCCCGCGCCTGCGGGTTGGCCCGCACGTTGAAACCGATAACCGTCGCGCCGGTCGCGTTCGCCAGGGTGACATCCGACTCGTTGATGCCGCCGACCGCGGCGTGCAGCACCCGGATCTTGACTTCTTCGTTGCCCATCTTCTCCAGGCTGCTGTTGATCGCCTCGAGCGAGCCGTGTACGTCGGATTTCACGACAACGGGCAGTTCCTTGACCTCACCCTCCTTGATCCTCGACAGCATTTGCTCGAGGCTGCCGCGCCCTTGGGCGGCGATCGAGGTGTCGCGCTTGGCGCCGGCCCGGAACGAGGCGATCTCGCGGGCGCGGCTCTCATTTTCGACGACCACGAAGTCGTCGCCGGCGAAAGGTGTGCCGTTCAAACCCAGCACCTCGACCGGCACCGCCGGACCCGCCTCTTCCAGGCTCTCGCCGCGCTCGTTGACCATTGCGCGCACCCGGCCCCATTCGCTGCCGGTCACGAAGATGTCGCCCACCTTGAGGGTGCCGCGCTGCACCAGGACGGTGGCCACGGACCCGCGCCCGCGCTCGACTTTGGCCTCGATGACGATGCCCTCGGCGCTGCGTGTCGGGTTCGCCGTCAGCTCGAGCAGTTCGGCCTGCAGAAGGATGGCCTCCTGCAGCTTGTCCAGGTTCTGCTTTTCCTTGGCCGAGACCTCGATGGCCAGGACTTCGCCCCCCAGGTCCTCGACCACCAGGTCGTGCTGCAACAGGCCCTGCTTGACTCGGTCAGGATCGGCCTCCGGCCTATCCATCTTGTTGATCGCCACGATGATCGGCACCTTGGCGGCCTTGGCGTGGTTGATGGCCTCGATCGTCTGGTCCTTGATCCCGTCGTCGGCGGCCACGACCAGAACGACGATATCGGTCACGTTGGCACCGCGCGAACGCATCTCGGTGAAGGCGGCATGGCCCGGCGTGTCGATGAAGGTAATCTTGTCGCCGGAGCCGAGCATTACCTGATAGGCACCGATGTGCTGAGTGATGCCGCCGGCTTCGTGCGCGGCGACATCGGTCTCCCGCAATGCGTCCAGCAGGGAAGTCTTGCCGTGGTCGACATGGCCCATGATGGTCACGACCGGGGGCCGCGGTGCCAGTTCACCCGCCTCGTCCGGCGCCCCCTTCAGACCCAGCTCCACGTCCGACGCGGCAACACGCTTGAATCGATGGCCGAATTCCTCGACCACCAACTCGGCGGTATCGGCGTCGACCAGCTGGTTGATCGTCGCCATCACGTCCATCTTCATCAGCGCCTTGATCACCTCGGTGCCGCGCTCGGCCATCCGATTGGCCAGTTCCTGCACCGTGATCGTCTCGGGCACGACCACGTCACGAATGACCTTGTGCGGCAACTGGTGCGCCTGTCGGTCCTGCGCGGCGCGGAGCTTCTCCTGGCGCCGACGGACCGAGGCCAGCGAACGCACGCGCTCGCGCTCTCCCCCGTCCAGCGCTTGGGTAATAGTGAGCTTGCCATGGCGCCGGCGCTGCTGACCGCGCCGTGTCGTACTCGGCTTGGGTGCCGCCGACTTGCGTTTGACGCGGCCGCCGAGCTCCTCTTCGAGGCCGGCCTTGCCGGGGGGCTTCGGTTCGGCGGCGGGCCGCGGCTTGGCCTCGCGGGCCGGTTCTGGGACAGTAATCTCGGAGGCCGCAGCGTCGGGGATAGTCGGCGCCGCCGCCACCGTCTCCGGTGAGGAGACCGCTTCGGCCTTGGCTTCGGCCTCGCGCTTGGCGGCTTCCTCGGCTTGGCGCTTGGCCTCCTCCTCGGCGAGACGAGCCGCCTCGGCCGCTTCCCGCACCCGGCGCTGCTCCTCCTCCAGCTTTGCGCTCTCCAAGGCGTGCAGTCGCGCCGCGCGCTCGTGCTCGGTCAGATGGCGCACCGCCTCCGCCGCCGCCTCGAAACTCCTTTCCAGCGTTTCGACCGCGCTCTCGCCGGCCGCCTGGTCCAATCCGGCTGGTTGGGCAACAACCTCAGTCATGCGGCCTTCGGCCCCGGGCGCGAAGGTGCGCTTTCGCTTGACCTCGACCATGACCGTCTTTGAGCGCCCGTGACTGAAGCTTTGTCGGACCTGACCGGTCTCGACGGTCTTTTTAAGCTCGAGCCGGCCTGGCCGGTTCAGCTTCAAGGGTTTCTTGTCATTGCTCGTCGTCATATCACTCAAGCGCTCACGTCTTGGTATCGGTGTTTTCGATGCCGGCAGCCGCGCTCAACCGCGCAACTTCCGAGATGAAGCGGTCCGTCAGGGCGCCGGGCGCCAAGACCACATGCACCGCCGCGTCCCGCCCGAGAACCCGGCCCAGCTCCCCGGCGGTAAAGACCTCCACGACCGGCAGGCCGGGCACTGCCAATCCGGCCAAGTTGGACAATTTCCGCCGTCCGCCCGGGGCCGCATCAACAGCCTGAACCAGGGCCGCAGCCCGTCCGGCAGCCAGCCTTGACTTGACCCTCTCGTAGCCGGCGGTCACCAACCCCCCCCGCCGCGCCAGACCGATCAGATCGAGGCAGCGCTGACGCAAAGCCCGGACTACCTGCTCGGCAAAGTCGCCCGGCACGCTGACCGACGCTTTTGCCGCCCGAGCGAAAAGGTTGCGCCCACAGGCTCTGTCTATCATATCGCGCCGCGGCAAACACCACAAACCACGGCCCGGCAACTTACCGGCGAGATCCAGAACCACGCCACCATCGGGAGCTATGACGAACCGCAGCAGGTCGCGCACATCACGAAGCTCTCCGCTAGCAATGCAGCGTCTGGTCGAAACCCGCCCTCCATCCGCGGCCGCTTGCGCGGGCCGCGGAGCACTTGGCCGCCGGGTCAAGGTCGCCGTCATGGCTCCTCCGCTCAGTCCTGCTCGGCCTCGGCGGGCTCCGTCGCCGCCAAACCCTCGCCATCGTCCGCCGGTTCGCCCTCGACCACGGGCTCGTCGTCGAACCAATGGGCGCGGGCTGCCATGATGATCGCGTTGGCTTCCTCCACCCCCGGCGCCTGTTCGCCGAGTATTTCGATCAGCTCGTCGCTGGCCAGATCGCCCAAATCGTCGAGGGTCTTGACCTCGTTCTTGCCGAGCGTGGCCAACATGGCCGCATTCACGCCCTCAAGCGCCGCCACCTCGTCCGTCACGCCGAGAGCACGGCGCTCCTCGTCGAACTTGCGGTCCTGCTCTTCGAGGTAGGTCCGGGCGCGCATGCGCAGCTCTTCGGCGACCTCCTCGTCGAAACCCTCGATTTCGGCCAGTTCCTGAAGCGGTACGAAGGCGACTTGCTCAAGACTGACAAAGCCTTCCGCCAACAGCAAATGGGCGATGACATCGTCCACGTCAAGGGCATCTATAAACATCTGTGAGCGTGCGCGGATCTCTTCCTGGCGACGACGCGACTCCTCCTCCTCGGTCAGAATGTCGATTTCCCATCCCGACAGTTGCGAGGCGAGACGTACGTTCTGGCCGCGCCGGCCGATCGCGAGAGAAAGCTGATCATCCGGAACGACGACCTCGATCCGGCCCTGCTCCTCGTCGAGCACCACCTTTGTCACCTCCGCCGGCGCCAGGGCGTTGACCACGAAGGTGGCCGTATCCGGCGACCACGGGATGATGTCGATCTTCTCGCCCTGCAGCTCGCTGACCACCGCCTGAACGCGGCTGCCGCGCATGCCGACGCAGGCGCCGACCGGATCGATAGCCGAATCGTGCGAGATCACCGCGATCTTGGCCCGACTGCCCGGATCGCGGGCAACCGCCTTGATCTCGATGATACTGTCGTAGATCTCCGGAACCTCCTGGGCAAAAAGCTTCGCCATGAACTGCGGATGCGAGCGCGACAGGAAGATCTGCGGTCCGCGGGCCTCCTCGCGCACGTCGTAGATATAGGCACGCACGCGGTCACCGGTCCTGAAGGATTCTCGCGGCAGCGATTCGTCGCGGCGCATCAAGCCCTCCGCCCGGCCGAGGTCGACCGTGACGTTGCCGAACTCGTTGCGCTTGACGATGCCGTTGACGATCTCGCTGACCCTGTCCTTGTATTCCTCGTACTGCCGCGCACGTTCTGCCTCACGCACCTTCTGGACGATCACCTGCTTGGCGGTCTGAGCGGCGATACGGCCTAAATCGATGGGCGGCAACTCCTCGATGATGAAATCCCCCAACTGGATTCCGGGCTCGCGCGCTTCCGCTTCGGCCAGGGTAAGCTGGGTAAACTCGCTCTCGACCTCCTCGACAACCTCGCGGAACCGGCGCAACCCGATCTCTCCGGTCTTGCGGTCGATCTCGGCGCGAATGTCGTGTTCGTGACCGTACTTTGCGCGGCCAGCCTTGCTGATTGCCTGCTCCATGGCTTCGAGCACCTCGTCGCGCTCGATGCTCTTCTCGCGGGCGACCGCATCGGCGACCTGCAGAAGTTCGGTTCTGGAAAGGGCGGTTGTATCCATTGCTGCTATTCCGAATCCCCGTTTGGTCTCTTTCGGCTCAGTCCTTGCTCTGCGCCTGATTGGCCGCGAGCAGATCATCAGTGAGCACCAGTTTCGCCTTCGCCATGTCAGCGAACGGAAGGGCAAAATCGCCGCTCTCGGTCGCGAGGCACACCAAGTCGCCATCCAGCCCGAGAAGACGGCCGTTGAAGCGCCGGCGGCCGCCGATCGGCATGCGCATCTCTATGCGGGCGGCGAAGCCGGCAAACCGCTCGAAGTCGCCGCGGCGCGTCAGCGGCCGGTCGATGCCGGGCGAGCTCGTCTCGAGCACGTACGTCCCGGCAATCGGATCGGCCACATCGAGAATTGCCTCGACCGCGCGGCTCACGCCGGCACAGTCATCCACGGTCATGCCACCGCCGTCGTGGCGCTCTACCATGACCTGCAGCTTGGCGCGACGCTCGCCGGATAACTGAACCCGCACAATATCGTAACCCATCTCGGCAAGCGACGGGGCGATCAAGCGTTCGACCTCCGCCGCCTTGCCCTCGCTGGTTTTGGCGAGGGCCGGCCCACCTGCCGGGAAGGCCTCGGACACGCGACGTCTCCCTCCCCAGTCTAGCGAAATAAAAAAGTGGGCCGCTGGCCCACCGTTCGTGAGAGCCCGACATGGCGTCATCGTCGATCGCCACGCCAACCCTTATGGTCGGCGGCAATCTACGCTTAACCTTGCCGTCCCGCAAGGATTTTCTCTCCGGGCGCCGCTCGGCCCCAAGGTGCTAGGGCGCGCCACGCCGTCGGCGGACAAACCTTAGATAGGTAGGCGCCAAGCCTTCGCCAAGCGCCTTCAATTCGTAGCGCGAGGCCGGCCAGTCCGCAGGTCGCTCGCGCCAATCCCTCGGCCCAGAGGCCAGCCACAGGAACGCCGGGTGCGCGGTCGCAACCTCAAGCATCCAACGCAGATAGTCGGCATGGTCCGTCGCCATGCGCAATTCCGCGCCGTCCTTCATGACGCTCGCCAAGCGGTCCAGCAACGCGGCCTGAACGATGCGGCGCTTATGGTGGCGCTGTTTGGGCCAGGGGTCGGGAAAGAGAATGAAGACTCGGGACAGCGAATTCTCAGGCAGGACATCGAGCAGGTCCCGCCCGTCACCCTGAAAAACGCGAACGTTGGCCAATTGCAGCGCATCAATCCGCCTGACCAGTGCGGCGATCCCGTTGACGAAGACCTCGGCGCCGAGAATCGTGACTTCCGGATGTTGGGCGGCCTGCCAGGCCAGGTGTTCGCCAGCCCCAAAGCCGATCTCGAGCCAGACTTGGCCCGGCATGCCGCCGAAGAGCTCCGCCGGGTCGATCGGCCGGCCGGAGGCCGGCGGCGTGACCTGCAAGCGGGGCAGCAGAGTCTCCAGTAGGGTCTTCAACCCCCGGCGCAGAGGGCGGCCACGACGGCGGCCGTGGGTATTGCGCCGCGGAGAGCCCGATCGCCCCGACGACGCGCCGGATCCGCCACGCCTGCCGGTCATGACACCGGCGACCTCTAAGCGCCGAAGGCGGACCTCAGATCCTCGACCAAGTCCAGGGCCTCCCAGGAAAAGCCGCCATCGGGATCCGGCGCCCGGCCGAAATGTCCATAAGCCGCAGTGCGCGCGTATACCGGCCGGCTGAGTGCCAAGCACTCGCGGATACCGCGCGGCGAGAGGTCCACCATCTCCTGAAGCGTGGCGGACAACCTGTCTTCGTCGACCCGACCGGTCCGGTGGGTGTTGACATAGACCGAAAGGGGCCTGGAAATGCCGATCGCATAGGACAGCTGGATGGTACAGCGCTCCGCCAAATCCGCGGCGACCACATTCTTGGCCAGATAACGCGCCGCGTAAGCGGCCGAGCGGTCGACCTTGGTGGGATCCTTTCCGGAAAAGGCGCCGCCGCCGTGGGGCGCCGCACCCCCATAGGTGTCGACTATGATCTTGCGCCCGGTCAGGCCGCAGTCGCCGTCCGGCCCGCCGATCACGAATCGCCCGGTCGGGTTCACGTAGAACTCCTCCTCCGGGCACATCCACCCCTCGGGCAACACGTTGACTACGTGGGGGCGAACGATCTCGCGAACCTCTGCCTGATCGAGCGTATCGCTGTGCTGGGTCGACACCACGATCGAACTGGCCCGTATCGGCTTGCCGTCCAGATACTCAAGCGTGACCTGGCTCTTGGCATCGGGTCCGAGTCCCGGTTCCGCGCCCGAGTGGCGCGCCTCCGCGAGCGACCGCAGGATACTGTGCGACAGGTGGATCGGCGCCGGCATCAACTGTTCGGTCTCGCGGCACGCGTAGCCGAACATGATCCCCTGATCGCCCGCACCCTCATCCTTGTTGCCGGAAGCATCCACTCCCAAGGCGATATCGGTGGACTGTTCGTGAATATGGTTCTCGACGAGGGCATTGCGCCAGTGAAAACCGTCCTGCTCGTAACCGATATCCTTCACGGCGTGGCGGGCAACCTCTTCGATGAGCTCCGCGGTCACCGAGGCCGGCCCGCGCACCTCGCCCCCCAGGACGATGCGGTTCGTCGTGGCCATAGTTTCCACCGCCACGCGAGCGTGTGGGTCTTGGGTAAGATAGCTATCGACAATGGCATCCGAGATTCGGTCGCAAACCTTGTCCGGATGACCTTCTGCGACGGATTCGCTGGTAAACAGAAATTTCCCCATACGCACGCCCTACTCCATCGCGCTGCCGTAGTTCGGCCGCCCCGGAACAGGGCGCCCATTCTTGAGACAGCCCCGCGCCGTTGTTCGTCCGCCCGGGGTCATAAGTGTCGGCGACCAAGTACGTTCCAGCCGCACGGCATGTTGCCGTCTTGGGAAAATTCCCGTCAAGCACATTCGCTGGCGGCGACCCGGATCGATAGGAACCCTGCTACAGGCCAGCGACCTCGGAGGCGGCCAGCCCGGCGGGCGCCTTTACTCTTTACCGGCTTCGCCCGCCGCGAGGGCCTTGACCATCTCGAACAGGCGCTTGCGCACAGCCGGATTATGGATCTTGTAATAGGCCCGCACCAACTCCAGCGTCTCGCGCTTGGCCATGGGACTCGGCTCGACATCCACCGGCTCCATCCGGCCGCGCGACTGCCCGGGCGATCGAGCCGCGACCTCTTCCGACATGTCGTCGAAAAAGAACCCCACGGGCACATCGAGCACCCGCGAAAGATCGAACAAACGGCTGGCCCCTATTCGGTTGGAGCCGCGCTCGTATTTCTGGACCTGTTGAAAAGTCAGGCCGATCGCCGCTCCCAGCTTCTCCTGACTCAGGCCCAATAGTGTACGGCGCAGACGCAACCGCCGGCCGACATGCACATCCACTGGGTTTGGCACGCCGGTTCCGCGGCCCACACCGCTCTCCCCCCCTCTCACCATCTGGATAGGCTCCTTGGCTACAATCCTGGAACAGATCGCTTGGTTCTAGGCATACCATGGTATTCCGGTCAATAGCGCAAAGCGATTCGAGCCCAAATCCGCCAAGAAATATTGTCAGGAATTGTAAAATAACCGCAACACAAAGGCCGGTACCGCGAAAATCGCAATGAGAATTAGAACCATCCAATTGCCGACCCGCGAATAAAGCGTCCCAGCGTCGGCCGGACGCGGCAGGGGCGAATCGATCACGCCGACACGGTTGAGCCCAAGGCGATGGAGCACGCGTCCATAGCTGTCGACAACCGCCGAGATCCCCGTATTGGCGACCCGCACGACGGGCAGACCCTCCTCGACGGCGCGCAGTCGGACGCTCGCAAAGTGCTGATAGGGGCCCGAACTGGTGCCGAACCAGGCATCGTTCGTCACGTTGAGAAGCCAGGCCGGCCGTCTGTCGGGCTCGGTCACCTGCCCGGGAAAGATCACCTCATAGCAGATCAGCGGGCCGGCCGGCGGCAAGCCTGGTAACTCGAGCGTCCGCGGACCCGGTCCGGGACTGAAATCGATGCGGCCCTGGGTCAGCTTGGCAAACCCGAATAACGATCTGAAAGGTACGTACTCGCCGAAAGGAACCAAGTGGAACTTGTCGTAGGTGCCGCGGATCTCGCCCGAGGAGTCGAGAGCGTGCAACGAATTCCACACACTCAGCCGGCCGGCGCCCGCCGAACGGCGCACCGCACCCGATAGCAACAGACCGTCCGGCGGCACGATCCGGGCGAGCACGCGCCTCAGGTCCGGGTCGTTCGCCAGGCTGTAGGTGATCGCTGTTTCCGACCAGACGATGTGGGTGATGTCGTCCGTGGTATTGCGAGCGCTCATGGTCATTTGGTCGGCTATGTTTTGGCTGCGCAGCTGGGCCTGCCACTTGCTCGACTGATCGATACCGGGCTGTACCAGCCGCAACATGACACCGGGTACCGCGTCGCTGCCTGGGACCGGTGCCGCGGCCAAACGCAATGCACCTCCGGACCACACCAGCGCCAGCGCCAACAAGCTGACGCAGGTCGGCGCCCACCGCCTTAACGGGCGCGCGGCCGCGTCGCCCAAGGTCGAGGGCGCCGCCGCGGTCAGCACGGTGAGCAACGAGAGGCCCCAGACGCCGGTTAGCGCTCCGAGCTGAAGCATGGCGTCGGAGAACACCCAGACACTGCCGATCAGGTTCCACGGGAAACCGGTGAAGAGCCAGGATCGCACCCATTCCGTGGCGAGCCAAGCCGCCGCCAGAAGCAGCACCCGGCCCAGGCCGCGGCAACGGCTGGCCCAGACCGCCAGGGCGGCGAGCCCCGGAAACAGGCCCATCCCAGCGGCAAGCGCTCCCACGGCCAGGGGAATCAGTGCGGCGAACTGCTCGGCGTCCACCAGGAAGGCTATCCCGACCCAGTAAAGTCCGGCGAGGAAGTGCCCGGTCCCAAACGCCCAGCCGACCAAGAACGCGCCGCGCGGCCGTTTGCTGCCGTCGAGCAACCACAGCAGGCCAACAAACGCAGGCCAAAGCAGGGGCACGAGATGGGCCGGCGGCAGGGCCGCGCTGGCCACCGCTCCGAGCATCGCCGCCGCGAGATAGCGCCGCCAGCCGGTGAGGCCAGCGAGGACCCCGGCGACCCGGGCGAAGAAATGTTGGGTGGACCCCGCCTTCGCAAGAGAATCAGTCATCGCCGCCCATGTTCATCGTTTCAGCGGGAACCTGCGCACGCGTGTTCACCCGCCCTGCGCTGCCTCTTCTAGCGGCGGCAGATTGCGGACCCGCAAGCGCTTGACCCGCCGCGGGTCGGCCTGGATCACCTCGAAGGATATTCCCGACGGCGAATGGACCAACAACTCGCCGCGCGTCGGCACGCGCCCCGCCAATGCGGCCACCAGGCCACCCAGCGTGTCGATGTCCTCCTCACGTTCTTCGTCGGAGAGGACCGGGCCGACCCGCTCCTCGAACTCCTCGACCGTCGTCCGCCCGTCGGCGACCAGTGACCCATCGGCCCGCGCGGTCAGCTTGGGCCCTTCGTCCACGTCGTGCTCGTCCTCGATTTCGCCGACGATCTCCTCGACCAGGTCCTCGATCGTGATCAGCCCGTCTATGCCGCCGAATTCGTCGACCACGAGGGCCATGTGGACGCGCGATTCGCGCATTTCAAGCAAGAGATCGAGCACTCGCATGGAGGGCGCGGCGAACAACACCCGGCGGGTGATGGATTCGAGTTTGAAGCGTTCGGCCTTTGCGGTAAGGGGTAGGACGTCCTTGATGTGGACCAGGCCGACGACATCGTCCAGGGTGCCTCGATAAACCGGCAGACGCGAGTGCCCGACCTTGCCCATGACCTTCAAAAGCTTTTGCAGGCTGGTGCCGACCTCAACGGCGACAATATCGGCCCGCGGCACCATCACGTCGTAGGTCGTGCGATGACGCTGTTTGAGAAGGTTGGCGAGCATCACTCTCTCGTCGTCGGAGATCGGCGTCGCGCTCGCCTCTTCGCTCTCGGCCTCCTCGATCTCCTCTATGATTTCCTCGATCGTATCGCGCAAAGCCGAATCGCCGTTCCGGCCGCGCAACAGGCCACGCAGCCAGTGCCAGATACGGCTCAGCCTGCCGGTCTCGGCGCCCTGCCCGTTATTCCGCGCGGTCCTGCTGCCGGAAAAATCGGTCATGACAGAGCCCCGCGGCCCGGGCTCGACGGGCCTGCTGGCTCGGGACTCAGATAGGGGTCGGCGACTCCCAGCCCGGCCAGAACCGCCCGCTCCAGGTCTTCCATCGTCTCGGCCTGCGTGGTGGTCTGGTGATCGTAGCCGAGGAGGTGCAGCACCCCGTGCACCACCAGGTGCGCAAGATGATCGGCCGGGGTCTTGCCCTGCTCGCACGCTTCGCGCACCACAGTCTCGCGTGCCAACACGACGTCTCCGAGCAGGCGGGGCGTCCCGGGCTCGGCCGGCCCGTCCAGGCCGGCAAAAGACAAGACGTTGGTCGCTGTGTCCCGCCCCCGGTATTCACGGTTCAGGCTTCGAACCAGCCGATCGTCGGCCAGCACCACCGCAAGCTCCGCCGGCCCGAGCCTGTCCCCCGATTTCCGTGATTTCCGGCTCGCGAGGGCGAAATCCGCCGCACCCTGATGCCGCAAGGCAGCCCGGGCAGCTCGACCGGCCACCTCCTCGGGCTCATTTAATATCTCGAGCCACGTCGGATCCTGGGCCACAACGGCGATTTCTATGCTGGGACTTGGAGGTTCTTCGCTCATCTCAGTGCGTGAAGCCGGGGTGCCATCGCCCCTTGGCGGGCCCGTTCATTTGCCGTCCAATCCTTTGGTGTCACCCGCCCCCTCCGCCGCATCTCGCGCCTCGTAGGCGCGCACGATGCGGGTCACTAGGGAGTGACGGACCACATCGGCATCGGTGAACTCGATGAAAGCCACGCCGTTCATACCGGTCAAGAGCTCGACCGCATCGCGCAGCCCCGAAGGTTGCCCCTTGGGCAGGTCGATCTGGGAAGGGTCGCCGGTCACGGCCATCCGGCTGTTTTCGCCGAAACGGGTTAAGAACATCTTCATCTGCACCGGCGTCGTGTTCTGCGCCTCGTCGAGAATGACAAACGCGTTGCTGAGCGTGCGCCCGCGCATGAAGGCCAGTGGCGCAACCTCGATCTCCCCGCTGGACAACCGGCTCATGACCTGCTCGGCGGGCAGCATCTCGAAGAGCGCGTCGTAGAGTGGCCGCAAATAAGGGTCGACCTTCTCGCGCAGATCTCCGGGCAGAAAGCCGAGCCGCTCTCCGGCTTCGACCGCCGGCCGGGAAACAATTATCCGCTCGACCTTTCCGCCCATCAAGAGCGAAACCGCCATGGCCACCGCCAGATAGGTCTTCCCGGTCCCTGCCGGGCCCAATCCGAAGACCAACTCGTGGGTCGCGAGCGCATCGATGTAGGCCGCCTGGCCCGGCGAGCGCGGCGAAACATGCCGCTTGCGGGTGCGGATCGTCAAGTGATCGGCGTGGATCGCCTTGGCCGCGGTCGCACCGGCCACCGGGTCGGGTGCGCTCTGCGCCATGCGCACCGCCGCGTCCACCTCGGCGTCGCCCACCTGCAGGCCCTTCTTCAACCGTGCGTAAAGCGCCTCGAGCGCGATATTGGCGCTCTTGACCGCGTCTGTGGGACCCGAGACGGCCAATCGGTTGCCGCGTGATGCCACGGACACGCCCAACTGGCTTTCGATACGTGCGAGATTCTGGTCATGCTCACCATAGAGCAGAGGCAGCAAGCTGTTGTCATCGAACTTGAGGACCTCGGGTTGCCCGGTATCCGGTGGCGGCGGCGCGGCTGTCATATCGTGGCTTCCGAAAGGCCATCGCCCGAATCCGCGGCGCCACTGTGGACCGCGGGCCTGCCGCACCGGCCGCCAGCCAGGCTGCCGGCCAAGCTGTTCGGGTGCCCGGACCCGATGTGCGCCTCCACGATCCGGCCCAGCAGTCGCGGTGGCGCGGCAAGGTGAACCGCCTGCATGTAGGGGCTGCGACCGACGAGTTGCCCGGCGCGGCGTCCCGTTCGCTCCAGTAGAACCGCCATGGTGTGCCCTTCGCTCGCCCGATTGAAGGCCGCCTGTTGTTCGTTCAACAGGGTTTGAAGCATGGCCAGGCGCTCGTTCTTCACGGCGTCCGGCACCTGCACTTCGGCCAACGCCGCCGGGGTGCCGGGGCGCGGCGAGTACTTGAACGAATAGGCCTGGGCGAAGCCGATCTCGGTGACAAGGCGCAGGGTCTCGGCAAAATCGCGGGCTGTCTCGCCTGGAAACCCGACGATGAAATCCGACGACAACGCCAAGTCCGGACGGGCGGCCCGTAGCCGTTTCACGACGCGGCGATAGTCGTCGGCCGAATGGCGCCTGTTCATGGCCGCCAGGATCCGGTCCGATCCCGACTGGATCGGCAGGTGCAAGTAGGGCATGAGCTTGCCCACGTCACCGTGGGCAGCGACCAGATCGTCATCCATATCGCGCGGGTGCGACGTGGTGTAACGCAGACGTTCGAGGCCGTCGATCTGCGCCAGACGCCGGATCAACCGGCCGAGACCATAGGTGTCGCGGCCGTCGGGCGCCGAACCATGGTAGGCGTTGACGTTCTGACCGAGCAGCGTGATCTCCACTGCACCGGCGGCCACCAACCGTTCGGCCTCTGCCACGACCTCGCCCACAGGGCGCGAAAATTCGGCGCCGCGCGTGTAGGGCACGACACAGAACGTGCAGAACTTGTCACAGCCCTCCTGCACCGAGAGAAAGGCGGCCGGTCCCCGGGAGGCCGCTTCCTCGGGCAGGTGGTCGAACTTCGATTCGACCGGAAAATCGGTCTCGAGAATTCCCGCACCGGGCACGGCCCCGAGCGCCCGTGCCACCAGTTCGGGCAGGAGATGGTAGGTCTGCGGGCCGAGAACGATGTCGACCTGCGGCGCACGGCGCAGAACCTCGTCGCCTTCGGCTTGGCCCACACAGCCGGCGACCGCGATCAGCATGCGCCCGCCGAGGGTTTCCTTCTCGACCTTGAAGCCCTTCAGACGGCCCAGTTCAGAGAACACCTTCTCCGCTGCCTTTTCGCGGATATGGCAGGTATTCAGGATGACCAGATCCGCGTCCCGCGGCGTGACCGAGATCTTGAAACCGAGCGGCGCCAAGACGTCCGCCATGCGCGCGGAGTCGTAGACGTTCATCTGGCAGCCGTACGTCTTGATGAAAAGTTTCTTGGTCAAAGCCGATTCACAAACCACTGGGCCGGTGGCGGAAGGCCGTGGCCAAGCGGTCCCGCTTCGTCTCGAATCCGCACTGTCGCTTCAGTGCCATGTCCAACATCCTGGACTTTGTCCCGGACTTCGACCGGTTGACCGCCCGCCGCCTTGCCGAAGCCCATCCGGCTGCTCTGCCTGCCCGCTGCCTCTCCTTGATCGGCGCTGAGTTCTCGAGTGCTCGGCACGAAGACGCAAATTTCGTCATCCGTTTCGCTTGGCTGGACGGTTTTGCCTGGATTCGCGCCCGGGAGTTTCCGGGTCGATTTTCGTGCCGTACAGCTCAAGACGGTGGCCAACTAACCGGTAGCCCAGCTTCTTCGCCACCAGCTGCTGCAGACTCTCGATTTCGTCGTTGCGGAACTCGATGACTTCGCCCGAATTCACATCGATCAGGTGGTCGTGGTGGCCTTCGGAAGCCTTTTCATAGCGTGCACGCCCATCGCCGAAATCATGCCGCTCCAGAATACTCGCCTCCTCGAACAACTTCACTGTGCGATAGACCGTGGCGATTGAAATTCGCGAGTCGACTTCGGCGGCCCGCCGATAGAGCAACTCCACATCCGGATGGTCGGTGGCCTCCGATAGGACTCGCGCGATGACCCGACGTTGCTCGGTCATCTTGAGGCCCTTCTCGGCACAGAGTTGTTCGATCCGCGAAGTCATCGCTCCGTCGCAAAGAGGTGGGCCCAATCTTGCGCGTATAGCCAAGCAGACGCCCCTTGGCACCGGTTCTCCGGCCGCAAGGGGTCAGGCTCGCTTTCGTCGGGCTCGTGTGCCAAGGCCAATCTGCTTTGCGAGCTTCGAGCGTTGCTTCGCATAGTTCGGCGCCACCATCGGGTAATCCGCCGCCAACCCCCAGCGCTCGCGGTACTCTTCCGGCGTCATGTTGTAGGCCGTCTTGAGGTGGCGTTTCAGCATCTTCAGCTTTTTCCCGTCCTCAAGACAAACAATGTGATCCGGCGTCACCGATTTCTTCACCGGAACCGCCGGGGTCGGGCGCTCGGCCTCCAGGTCGCCGCCACCCTCGACGGTCGATAACGTCTGATAGACGTCCCGAATGAGTTGCGGAAGATCGGTGACCGGGACCGAGTGGTTTGACACATGTGCCGCCACGATACTGGTCGTTAGAGATAGAATCTCGCCAAGTTTTGTCTGTTCTGTCATAGCCCTCTAGCGCCCCATTTCACTGCTTCGGCTCTATATGGGATTTATTATATCCAAAAACAACTGAACAATACAAACAAATAAACAGCAATGCTAGTCGGCCCAGTGGATCGGCGTCTACTAGCGCCTGCTTTGCACATGGTCCTCCAGGCCAAGGATAGCGCCAATCCCGGACCGCAATGCTTGCCGTGGCCGGACACCGGCCCTCCATGCCAACGGCCGCGGGTCAGGGCAGGTCGCGGCTGAGCACCAGGGCCGCGATTTCCGTGGATCCCGCGCGACGGTAGTAGTCGCCCCGCCGGCCCGTGACGGTGAAGCCCTCGACCGCATAGAGGTGCCGCGCCACCGAGTTGTCCTCCGCCACCTCGAGGTGAACGGCCCGTGCCCTGGATGCATTCGCGAAGCGGAGAGCCGCCCGCAGCAACTCGCGACCCAGGCCGCTTTGCCGGGAGGCGCGCCGGACGCCCAGAGACAGAATCTCGCATTCGTCCGCAGCCACGCGCGCCAGCACGAAACCCCCGGGTACCTCGTGCTCCAAGGCGATGAAGCCGTAGGCTCCGGGCAGGGCAAGGATCTCGGTCACCGCACGCTCGTCCCAACGCGCTTCGTCGAAACATTCGGCATGCAGCAGCGAAATCACCGCCGCGTCGAATAGCCCCACCGGTCGGATCGCGGTTTCGGCGCCGGTCATGACCTGCGCGGGCCGGCGGGCAAGGTCACGTCCGGCGGTCGCAGATAGAGCGGGACGGGCACTTGAGCACCCGGCCCGGGCAGGGACAAGGCCGCTGCCAGCTCGGCAACCCGCGCCGCATCGGCGTGCCCCGGAGCCGTGGAAACCAGAAGGTCGCCGCCCCGCGCTTCGGCCAGCTCGCGATACCCCTGGGCGACCCCGTCCCCGGCAAGCACCAGCGGGCCGGCCGGCAGACGGCTGGCCAAGTCCTCGGGCGGCAGGGATGCGGGCTCGGCCAATGGCGCCAAGTCTGCGCCGAAAGCCTGCACGTAGAGATCGGCACGCTTGGCATCGAGCAGCACCGCCAGCCGACGGCCCCGCCGCTCTTCCGCCGTGACGGCGGCGCCCACCGCCGCGAAGCTGCTGACTCCCAGAACCGGGCGGCCACAGGCCAGCGCCAGCCCGCGGGCCGTGGCCAGACCGATGCGCACCCCGGTAAATCCGCCCGGCCCCAAGGTTACCGCGATGGCCTCAAGCCCCGGGTATTCCAGGCCCGCCTCCGCCATGACGGCCTGGATCATCGGGACAAGCCGCTCGGATTGGCCGCGCCGCATGGCCTCGAAGCGCCGCGCCAGGACATAGCCGTCCGCCCAGACAGCCGCCGAGCAGGCGGATCCAGCAGCATCGAGTGCCAAGAGGCGGCGCGCCCTTGCCAAAAGCCGGCGGCCTCAGCCGTGCGCCTTCGTCAGGCGGTCGGCTTGATGCATCTGCTCCGCCTTCCCTTCTGGGTTCTCGATGTCCCGGCCCGACTCCCGATCGACCCTTACACCACCTGGCAAGCCTCGTCGAAATCGAGGCGTGGCGCACGCGGGCGCAGCTGGTCGTGATCCCCATGCCCCAGGTTGCACAGGAAGTTCGATTTGATTTTCCCATCCGGGAAGAACTCCCGGTCGACGGCCTCGTTGTCGAAGCCCGACATCGGTCCGCAGTCGAGCCCAAGTGCGCGCGCCGCCATGATGAAATAGGCGCCCTGCAGGCTGCCGTTGCGGAACGCCGTGTCCCGGATGTGCTCCGGCGGCTTGCCGACGAACCAGGCGCGTGCGTCGGTGTGCGGGAACAGCTTGGGCAGACGTTCGAAGAACTCCAGGTCATGGGCGATGATCGCCGTAGCCGGTGCGGCCATGGTCTTAGCGACGTTGCCCTCGGCCAGCGCGGGTTTGAGCCGCGCCTTCGCCTCCGGCGAACGCACGTAGACCACACGCATGGGGCTGCAGTTGGCGCTGGTCGGCGCCATCTTCGCCAGATCGTAGACCGCTTCCAGAAGCACGTCGCTGACCCCCTGGTCGAGCCAAGCCGTATGGGTGCGGGCGTTCCGGAACATTTGATCCAAGCTCGCGTCGCTCAGGATATTGCTCACCGTTGTCCCTCTCGTCTGTCGCGCGCGGCCGATCGCCGAACTCCGACCGCAATGTTAAATTGGACCGCCCGGTCGCGCCCGGCAAGCCCCCTAATGTCCCGAATCCGAAATTCGATCGATCGAATTTCGGATTCAAAGGGACACTAACTGTCGGATTCTGGTGTGATTCAGCTGCCAAAGTTCGTCACGTCGAATGTGACGAACTTCGAAACCATCACGCCAGCGAAGCTTTGTGCCACGGGCCGCGCATCTTGAGCCTGCTGTCAGGCCGAGGGTAAAGTGCGCCCGGGCAACCGCCGGCTTATTCAGGACCGCCACAACTATGCAGAACGCGACCGCCACACTCCGGCGCTGGACCGCCGCCCTGTTTGTCGCCGGCCATGTCTGGCCCGGGGCCGGGGCCGATGTCTCGGCAACCGAGCCCGCGGCGGATAACGGCGCCGTTGTGGTCATGTACCACCGCTTCGGCGAGGACCGCTATGCTGCCACGAATATCGGACTCGACCAGTTCGACAGTCACATCGAAGAACTCACGTCAGGGCGTTACAACGTCCTGCCACTGCCCGAGATCGTGGCCGCGCTGGCCGCCGGGCGCAAGCTGCCGGCGCGCAGCCTCGCGATTACCATCGACGACGCCTTCCTGTCGGTCTACACCCAGGCTTGGCCTCGACTGCGGGAGGCAGGCCTGCCCTTCACGCTGTTCGTCGCCACAGAGCCGGTGGACCGCAATTATCCGGGCTATATGAGCTGGGTCCAGCTTCGCGAGATGGTCGCCGCCGGCGGCGTGACGATCGCCGCCCACGGTGTCACGCATCGCAGCATGATCGGACAATCGATGGCGGAAACCCGCCGGGAAATCGCCCGTGGCAGAGCGGAGATTCGTGAGCAACTCGGCGTCACCCCGGAACTTTTCGCCTATCCTTTTGGCGAGTACGGGCGGGCCTTGCGCGATCTTGTGGCGGAACTGGGCTTCACGGCCGCGTTCGGGCAGCATTCCGGCGCCATAGCCCGAACCACCGACCGCTACGCGTTGCCGCGCTTTCCGCTCAACGAGTCCTACGGCGACCTCCAGCGCTTTCGCCTGGTGGCAAACTCCCTGCCCATGCCCACGGTCGACGTCACGCCGAACGACCCGCTGTTGAGCGCCGCAAACAACCCGCCGCCCTACGGATTTACGGTGCTGGAGGGCTTCGGCAATCTGGAGAGGATCGCCTGCTATGCCATCGGTCAGACGCTCGACATCGAGCAGCTGGGCAGCCGGCGGGTCGAGGTACGGCTCTCCGACGCGTTCAAGCCGGGCCGCAATCGGATCAACTGCACCCTGCCGGGGCCGGAGGGCCGCTGGCGCTGGCTTGGACGCCAGTTCTACGTGCCAAGTGGCTAGGCATCAGCCGGCGACGCGCCGGGCCTTGGCTGTGGCCGATAGGCGCGCCCGCTCCAACGCGGCCAAGCCATTGACGCGCATGAGACCGCGCAGTTGAGCGACATAGGCTTCGCCCCGCTCGGAATAGCCGAGCAGCGTTTCAGCCAGGGCATAGCCGTCGGCCGGTTGTCCGGCCGCACGCTGACGGGCCCTCGCCGCGCGCAGGGACGCGTAGGCGGGGTGCGTGTTCAGGTTGTGCATATAGGAACGCACGGCCCCCATGAGGTTCATATAGCTGCGCACCCGAAAGGTCTGGTCCCGGTCACGCCCGGCCGGCACCACGCCCGCCACCCTGTTTGCCCAGGTGCGCTGGCCGAAGAGCGCATTGCCGACGCGCGCGAAACGGGACGTGCCCCACCCGCTTTCCTCTATCGACTGCGCGAGCGCCAGGCTCACGGGCACCGCGTCGACGCGGCGCAGCAGCTCGTCGATGCCCTGGTCGGCAGAGACACTGTACCGGGCGCTCACCCGGCGCAGCCACGCCTCGTCGTCCTCGCTTGGGCCGCCGGGCTCGCGCATCCGCTCGCGCAGAGCCCGAATCCTCGCTCGGAGCTCGTACAATTCCTCGTTCGCCATCAGCACCAGGGGCAGCACAGAACTCAGGAAAAGCGCCTTGCGCTTTTCGGTCGGTGCCACCTGGGACAAATCCTCTGGCAAGGCGGTGACATAGACCCGTGGCACAGTGGCGCCGCCGCTGCGCACCGCTTTCAGATCGTAGTCGAGAGTTTCGAAGACCGACTGCAGATGTCCGGAATCGGCCGGACGCACCAAGCTCTGGACCGGAAGCCTCTCCGACCCGACCAAGCTTGGAATCCCGGCATGGGAACCGATGCTCGCCAGGTCCGCCTCGCTCGGAATCGTAGCCGCCACCCCAGCGGCAACCAGGGCCGCCAGGACACAGACGCCGCCAATGGTCGTGTACAGCACCCGGCCGGCCGGCGGCAGCAACGAATACTCGATATCTCGCCCCATTCCCCCTGCCTGCCCCAGGCCGGTCCCTGGCCCGCCCTCGCCCCCGCGGCGCGGCCAGCCGTGGGGGTCACATCCTAGAGGACGGCGCGCACCTCGACGACTTCGGGAATGTAATGACGAAGCATGTTCTCGATGCCCATCTTCAACGTGGCGGTCGAGCTTGGGCAGCCCGCGCAGGCTCCCTGCATGTGCAAGAGCACGACCCCGTTCTCGAAGCCGTGGAAGACGATGTCCCCACCGTCCTGGGCGACCGCCGGCCGGACCCGCGTATTGATCAGCTCCTTGATCTGCGCGACGACCTCGGAGTCCTCTTCGGA
This sequence comes from Rhodospirillales bacterium, assembly GCA_029859805.1. Classification (GTDB taxonomy): domain Bacteria; phylum Pseudomonadota; class Alphaproteobacteria; order Kiloniellales; family JAKSDN01; genus CAMYKD01. The sequence goes on from JAOUCL010000001.1 coordinate 61,003, forward strand.
GTCCGACCCCTGCGTGCTCTGGTGCTCTTCGCCCAGGACGACCGGCCGGCCGGCCGTGAAGTGCTCCATGATGACGCCGAGGATGGCGGGCTTCAAGAGGTGCCACTCCCGATCGTCGGCCTTGGTCACGGTGATGAAATCGGAGCCGAGGAACACGCCGGTGAGGCCATCGACCTGGAACAGGCGCTCGGCGAGCGGCGAACGCGCCGCCGATTCGCGGTCCGGAAAATTCGCCGTCCCGCTCTGCATGACGTCGCGACCCGGTAGAAACTTGAGGGTCGCTGGGTTGGGCGTCGCTTCGGTCTGTATGAACATCTTGCCTCTCCCGACGGGCTTGTCCTGGGGTCCATTCAATGTGGGTCAGGACAGGGCAAAGATCAAGCGCGCGGGCGAACGGTCGACTTCGGGCCCGAGGCGGCAGGGGCCACGCGGGGCCGCTGACAAACCGGGACCTGCACCAAATCAGGAGATGCTGTCGATGTCCTCTTCGTCGAGGTTGCCCGGCACGATGGTCACCGGCACCCGGAGCTTGCCGACGAACTTGCCGGTCAGCGCCTCGATCAAGGGTCCGGGGCCGCGTTTGTCGATGCTGGCGCCCAGGACCAAGATCGAAATGCTGGGCTCCTCGTCGATCAGCTTCATCAGTTCCTCCCGGCGCGAGCCCTCGCGTACATAGAGCACCGGCAGCGTGCCGGTCAGCTCGTTGACCCGCGCCGCCAGCCTCTGCAACAGCTGTTCGCCTTCGTTGCGCGCCTCCTCGCGCATCAGGTCGCCAACCGCCATCCAGTGCTGGAAATCCGTGGGCTCGACGACGAAGAGCAGCGCCACCCGCCCGCCGGTGTTGCTCGCCCGACGACAAGCGTAGCGCAGCGCAACGCCCATTTCCTCGCTGTCGTCGACAACGACGAGGAAGACACGGTCGTTGGAACTGCCGGGGCCGTCGTTCATCGCAGCTTCAAGCTCTCCGGAATGCAACGTGGGCCAGCCATCCTGCCATCAGTGCCACAAGAATCGCAATGATGCCGTAGAGGGCGCTCTGGTCGTATGCAAAGTCGAAAATCTCCGCCTCCAAGCCGACTTTGCTCACGAAGAGCGGCGTCGTCTGGGCGCTCACGATCTGACCATCGCGCAGGAAATAGACCTTGGCCTCGTAGGTGCCGGTCGGGACATTGGCCGGCAGGGCCAGGCGGGCGCGGAACAGGCGATCTCCGAGGAAGCCCACTCGCCCCACCTCCGCCGGGTAGAGGCCGGCACGCTGCTGGTTGCGTATCAGGGCTTCGCGCCAGTCCTGCGCCACGTTCGGCGAGGCCTTCGCCCTCGGCAGATCGAGCCGCAGGTTCTCGACCCCCATCTCGTTGCGCGCCAGCACCGTCGGTGCCGCGATCTCTTCAAGCGGCCGCGTGCTCGCGATGGCGTAGTAGGCGGGCACATCCTCGAAGGTCATATGATCGGCGTTGACCCAAATTCCGAAGTGCCGGCTCTTGCGGTACATGATCATCGGCCGCGTCGGGCCGCGCACGATGACGACGACGTCGCCCGGCTCGTCGACGGCCCCGAACAGCAGCACCTCGGCGCCGGCAAAGCCGGCGGTGATCGCCACCAGGTGCTCGGACAGGTCGACCACGATGGGGGCCGCGCGCAGCGGCGCGGCGGCGAACAGCACGGCCAGCAGGGCGACGACACGGATCATTCGCCCCCCCCGATCGAATAGAGGTCCGCCGGCGTCACGGTCAGGTCGTAGAGCAGCTTGCCGCAGACGACCAGCACCATGAGCGCCAGCAGGATGCGCAGTTGCTCGCCGCGCAGCTTGGCGCCGACCCTGGCGCCGAACTGGGCACCGATGACGGCGCCAGTCAGCAGAATGATGGCGAGCACCACGTCCACCGTTTGGTTGGCATAGGCCTGAAGGAAGGTGACGTTGGCGGTGACGAAGATGATCTGGAACAGCGAGGTGCCGACGACCACCGCGGTCGGCATGCCGAGCAGATAGATCATCGCCGGCACCATGATGAAGCCGCCGCCCACGCCCATGATCGCCGAGAGCACCCCGACCAGCACGCCCACGCCGCCCGGCAGCAGCGCCGAGATGTACAGCTTCGACTTGCGGAAGCGCATCTTGAGCGGCAGGCCGTGAATCCAGGTGTGCTTGTGCATCTTGTCGCGCGCCGCCGTGGCGCGACGGCGCCGGCCCAGTGCGCGCAGGCTCTCGACGAACATCAGGCCGCCGATCACCCCGAGGAAGGTGACGTAGCAGAGCTTGATCACCAGGTCGATCTGGCCGAGCTGCCGCAGGATCGCAAACAGCCAGACCCCCAAGGTCGAGCCGAACAAGCCGCCGAGCAGCAGGATACCGCCCATCTTGAAGTCGACGTTGCCACGCCGCCAGTGCGCCAACACGCCCGAAACGGAGGACGCGACGATCTGGTTGGCCTCGGTGCCGACGGCGACCGGCGGCGGGATGCCGATGAAGATCAGGATGGGGGTCATCAGAAAGCCGCCGCCCACCCCGAACAGGCCGGAAAGAAAGCCGATCGCTCCGCCCAGGCCCAGCAGCAAGAAGACGTCCACGGAGAGCTCGGCAATGGGCAGGTAGATCTGCATCGCTCAGTGGATCACTGGGCCGCGGTGTCGGATGTCAGGGTCATGACGGACCGGGGATTGACCGGGATGGAACAAACGAAGCGCCAAGTGCAACGAGGCCGTACGTCTTGTGGAAGCTTACTGCGCGACAATCGATCCGCCAATGGTCTGGAAGGGACATTCTTGGGTCTTCTTTCAAGAAATCGCCGCAAGGCCTAGCCGGGGCGCAGGAAACCGACGATATCGTGCGTCTCCCTCAGGATCGGCCCCGCGATGGCCCGGGCCCGCTCGACCCCATCCGCCAGCACCCGGTCCACCGTAGTCGGGTCGTCCATGAGGCGCTTCATCTCCGCGCCGATGGGGCCGAGCGTGGCGACCGCGAGATCGGTGAACACCGCCTTGAAATGGGAGAATTGGGCGCCCTCGAATTCCGCCAGCACCCCGGCAAGGGGCTTGTCGGCGAGCGCCGCGTAGATGCCCAGCAGGTTGTAGGCCTCCGGGCGGCCGCGGCGGGTCTCCTCCGGCAGCTCCTCGTCCGGGCCCAGAACCTCGGGGCCGGGCAGCAGGTCGGGGTCGGTCGTCGCCCTGCGGACCTTCTTCTGGATCGCGTCGGCGCCGTCGGTCATGTTGATTCGGCTCATGTCGGAGGCCTCCGACTTGCTCATCTTCTTGGCGCCGTCGCGCAGGCTCATGACACGGGTCGCCGCGCCCAGGATCAAGGGCTCGGTCAGCGGAAAGAACTCGACGCCGAAGTCGTTGTTGAACTTCTGGGCGATGTCGCGGGTCAGCTCCAGGTGCTGCTTCTGGTCCTCGCCAACCGGTACGTGGGTCGCCTTGTAGACCAGTATGTCCGCCGCCATGAGATTGGGGTAGACGTAGAGTCCGGCGCTCGCGTTCTCGCGGTGCTTGCCGGCCTTCTCCTTGAACTGGGTCATGCGGTTCAGCCAGCCGAGCCGCGTCACGCAGTTGAAGATCCAGGCCAGCTCGGCGTGCTCCGGGACCTGGCTCTGGTTGAAAATGATGCAGCGTTGCGGATCGATGCCGGCGGCCAGATAGGCGGCGGTCACCTCGCGGGTGGCGCGGCGCAGCTCGCCCGGCTCCTGCCAGGCGGTAATCGCGTGCAGATCGACGACGCAGTAGATGCAGTCGTACTCGTCCTGCAGGGTGACGAAATTACGGATCGCCCCCAGGTAGTTGCCGAGATGCAGATTGCCGGTGGGCTGGACGCCCGAGAAGATGCGCTTCATTGCCCCTGTCCGCCGAATTCCGAGCTTGCCGCCGATCGGGCCGCGGCGTTATCGCCGCTCGGCCCCCCAGGGTCAAGGGGGCCGGTCACGGTCGGCGGGAGAGCAGCGCCCTCAGCTCGGCCGGCGCGACCGCGCCAAGAAGCAGGGCGAGCAGACCATAAGACGCCAGTCCCCCCCCGACCAGGACAACGAGGCCCGCGACGCCGCTCCACAGGCCGTCGTCGAACCAGCCGGCCAAGGGCCGTTGCCCGGCCCAGAGCGCTGCCCCCATCAGCAGGCTCGCGATCGCGATGCGCGGCAGGCGGGCCTTGAGGCGGGCGTCGGGCGCGAGGTACGCCCTGCGGTGCAGCAGGATCGCGAGCAACCCGGCATTGAGACAAGCAGCGATGGCGGTAGCCAGGGCCAGACCGACTAAGCCGATTTGCCAGAACAGGCCAATGGCAAGCACGACGTTGGCACCCACCGATATCGCGGCGACCTTGAGCGGTGTCACCGTGTCCTCACGCGCGAAGAACGCCGGTTGCAGTACCTTGACCAGGACATAGGCCGGAAGGCCGAAGG
>JAOUCL010000439.1 GCA_029859805.1 Rhodospirillales bacterium
TTGCGATGCTGGCCGCGATGCCGGCGGTGCAGGCTCAGGAGACCAACCTGAACAGCCTGCTCAACCGAATCGAACGACTGCAACGCGACCTGAATACACTGCAGCGTCACGTTTACCGGGGCGAAATGCCGCCGGCCGCTGCCGCGGGCGCCGAGCTATCCGGGACCCAGGCCGCGCGCGTCGAAGTGCGTCTTTCGCAGTTCGAGACGGAGTTGCGGACGCTGACCGGACAAATCGAGGAGCAGTCGTTCCGGATCAATAAGGTGACCGAGCGGCTGGACCGCCTGGTCGAGGACGTCGACGAGCGTCTGCAGCTCCTCGAGACCGGCGTCGCGCTGCAACCGGCCGAAGGGCAGACGCCGGATTCCGCTGCCGGACAGACCGGGTCCGAACAACCGGCATGGGACGAGGGCCCGAAGGTGTTGGGCACAATCTCCGAAGGCGAGCTGGCCGCTGTCGCACCTGGCGGTCAGGAAGGTGGCACGGCGCCGGAAGGCACGCCGAAGGGAGACTACGATCACGCGTTCAAACTGCTCAGCCAAACCGACTATCCGGGCGCGGAGCGCGCGCTGACCGCTTTCCTTGAGCAGTATCCGAGCGATCCGCTGGCCGGCAACGCGAAGTATTGGCTGGGCGAAACCTATTATGTCCGCGGCCAGTATGCCGAAGCTGCGGTGGCCTTCGCCGAAGGGTACCAGACCTATCCCGACAGCGTGAAGGCGCCGGACAACCTGTTGAAGCTCGGCAAATCGCTGGCGGCGCTCAAGCAGACATCCGATGCGTGCGGCACTTTCAGCGAGTTGCTCAAGCGCTACAGGGGCGCATCGCCGACGATACTGCGGCAAGCCAAGAGCGAGCAGAAACGCCTAGCCTGTCCGTGACGGCCGCCGCCGACCGCGGCGAGGGCAGGGCGGCGGAGCCGTTGGCGCGGTCGGCCGTGGCCCTGACCGACCGGGACATGACGTGCCTGATGGCGCCCTTCGGCCCCTTCGAACCGGCGCCGCGGATTGCGGTGGGCGTGTCCGGCGGGGCGGACAGTATGACGCTCGCCCTGCTTCTCGAGGCCTGGGCGGCGGCGCGGGGCGGCGGCGCGGTGGCCCTGATCGTCGACCACGGCCTGCGCGCCGACTCCGCGGCGGAGGCCCGTCAGGTCGCCGCCTGGCTCGCCGCGCTCGGCCTCGAGCATCACCTGCTCGCGTGGCGAGGGCCCAAGCCCCGGAGCAACCAGCAGGCCGCCGCCCGAGTCGCACGTTACGCTCTCTTGAGCGAATGGTGCCGACGGCACGGGGTGCTGCATCTGGCCACCGGCCATCATCGGGACGACCAGGCCGAGACCCTGCTGTTGCGCCTCGGGCGCGGCAGCGGTTTGGACGGTTTGGCCGGCATGCCGGTCGTGAGGGAGCTGGCCGCGTTGCGGCTTCTGCGCCCACTTCTGTCCGTCCCCAAGGCACGTCTGGAAGCCACGCTTCGCAAGCGCGGCCATCCCTGGATCGAGGATCCGGGCAATCGGAACCCGGCTTATGTGCGCACCCGGCTGCGCCGTCTCCGGCCGGAACTCGAGGCTCGGGGCCTGACGGCGCCACGCCTGGCCGCCGCCGCAGGGCACCTGGGCCGGGCCCGCGCGGCCCTGGAGCGGGCGGTGGCCTCGCTGCTGGCCGGCGCGGTTGCGGTCGACCCGTCCGGGTACGCCTGGCTCGAGCCGGGGCCGCTGGTCGGCGCCGGTCCGGAGACCGGGCAGCGGGCCCTGGCACGCGTGCTGATGGCTATCGGCGGCGGGGCCTATGCACCGCGTCTCGAACGTCTCTCGCGCCTGTACGACCGTCTAAGCACGGGCCTGGGCCGTGGCGCCACCCTGGCAGGCTGTCGCATTCTGCCGCGCCGCGGCCGGCTGCTGATTGTGCGGGAGCCCGCGGCGGCGGCGGTGGTGCCCCTATTTCCGGGCGCGCAATTGCGCTGGGATGGACGATTTGAAGTGGTGCTCGCGCGGGATGCTGGGGGGGGGCGCGGGTCTCTGGCGCTCGGTCCCTTGGGTGAGGCGGGTCGGGCCGGGATCTCCGACGGTCTCGACCAGGCTCGAGCAGGCGTGATTCCGTCTGCCGCGCGGGCCGGTCTGCCGGCTCTTTCGGACCGCCAGGGCCTTCTCATGGTGCCGCACCTGGGCTATTGCCGCGTTCCCGAGGAAGCCCCGGCCCTGAAGAAATGCCGGTTCGCGCCGGAAAACGCCCTGACCGGATCACGTTTTACAGTTGCTTAGGTCGCGCGGTGCATTATCTCTATGCTAAGCTGAAGCTCTAGGCTTCTGCCATCCGACCGGCGGACGGCCGAGGGTGGATCTGTCAAGAAGGGATAGCGACTGTGAATTTCAGCCGGAACGCAGCATTGTGGATCTTCGTCGTGCTGCTCGTCCTCTTGCTCTTCAACCTGTTCCAGGGAACGGCAACCCGTGGCACGGCGCAGCCGATGGCCTTCTCCGAATTCATCGCCGAGGTCGAGGACGGCCAGGTCCGCGACGTGGTCATCCAGGGCCAGCAGATCACCGGCCATTTCAACGACAGCCGGTCGTTCCAGACCTATGCGCCTGAGGATCCGAACCTGGTGAGCGTTCTCCTGAAGCGCGGCGTTCGCATCGAGGCGACTGCGGAGGACGACGGCAACGCGCTGCTGTCGATCCTCGTCTCCTGGTTCCCGATGCTTCTGCTGATCGGGGTGTGGATCTTCTTCATGCGCCAGATGCAGTCGGGCGGCGGCAAGGCGATGGGCTTCGGCAAGAGCCGCGCGCGTCTTCTGACCGAGAAGCTCGGCCGTGTGACCTTCGACGACGTTGCGGGGATCGATGAGGCGAAGGTCGAGCTGGAGGAGATCGTCGAGTACCTGCGCGATCCGCAGAAGTTTCAGCGTCTTGGCGGCAAGATCCCGAAGGGCTGTCTCTTGGTCGGCCCGCCGGGCACGGGCAAGACGCTGTTGGCGCGCGCGATCGCCGGCGAGGCGAACGTGCCGTTCTTCACCATCTCGGGCTCGGACTTCGTCGAGATGTTCGTCGGCGTCGGCGCGTCTCGGGTGCGCGATATGTTCGAGCAGGGCAAGAAGAACGCGCCCTGCATCATC
>JAOUCL010000440.1 GCA_029859805.1 Rhodospirillales bacterium
AAGGGCCCCCCGGCCCCTGCGGGCGTCGTTGGAATGAGGTCGTTCATGGCAGTGCTGGTCGAGGATTTGGATGCATTCGAGGCGTCGCTGGGCGACCTCTTGATCGAGCGCGGGCGGCTGGAGCGGGCCGGGGTGGAGCGGGCCCGGCGGCTCGCCGAGGGGAGCGGCGAGCGTCTCCACGTTCTGCTGCCCAAGCTCGGTCTGGTTTCGGAGCGGGACCTGGCCGAGGCGCTGTCCGAACGGCTCGACCTGCCCCTGGTGGGCTCGGCGGACTTCCCGGAGGTTCCGCTGCTCGAAGAACGGTTGAGCCCGCGGTTTCTGCGCGAATCGCACGTTCTGCCGATCGCAGAGGGCCCGGAGGGCCTGGTTCTGGCCATGGCCGATCCCCTGGACAGCTATGCGATCGATGCCCTGCGCCTGATCTCCGGTGCGGATCTCGTGGTCTGCGTGGCCGAGCCCTCGGAGCTCGAAGCGGCGATCGAGCGGCTCTACGGCCAGGGCGGCGGCGGGCTGAACCGTTTGGTCGAGGAGGTCGGCGAGGAGGGCGAGGAGGCGCTGGATCTCGACCTGGACGTCGAGCGTCTGAAGGATCTGGCCAGCGAGGCGCCGGTGATCCGACTGGTCAACCACCTGATCAGCAGGGCGGTCGAGGCGCGCGCCTCGGACGTTCATGTCGAGGCCTTCGAGAACCGGTTGAGGGTGCGCTACCGGATCGACGGGGTGCTGGCGGAGGTCGATCCGCCGCCGAGCCGGTTCCGGGCGGCGCTCATATCGCGGATCAAGATCATGGCACGCTTGAACATCGCCGAGCGGCGCCTGCCGCAGGACGGCCGGATCAAGCTGGCGATCCGGGGCGTGCCGATCGACCTGCGCGTGTCGACCATTCCGACGATGCACGGGGAGGGGGTCGTGCTTCGGGTTCTGGATCGTCAGGGGGTGGAGCTCGACTTTGCCGCCTTGGGGGTAACGGGGCACAACCTGGAGACCTACGAGGAGATCCTGGACCGGCCGCACGGAGTCTTTCTGGTGACCGGCCCGACGGGTAGCGGCAAGACGACGACGCTCTACGCGGCATTGGTGCAGCTGAACAAATCGGAGAAGAAGCTCTTGACGGTGGAGGACCCCATCGAGTACCAGCTCGAGGGGGTCAACCAGATCCAGGTTAAGCCGGGGATCGGCCTGACCTTCGCCCATGTGTTGCGCTCGATCCTGCGCCAGGACCCGGACATCATCATGATCGGCGAGATCCGCGACGTCGAGACGGCGGAGATAGCGGTGCAGGCGGCGCTGACCGGCCACCTGGTGTTGTCGACCTTGCATACCAACGACGCGGCGGGGACGATCACGCGGCTATTGGATATGGGTGTCGAGGATTACCTGCTGACCTCGACGTTGACCGGGGTAGCGGCGCAGCGTCTGGTGCGCCGCTTGTGTGAAGATTGTCGGGTGCAGGAGCGGGCGTTGCCCGAGCTCGTCGAGCAGCTGGGCCTGGAGCGCTACGGCACCGGCGGGGAGAGCATGCTGTGGCGCGCTGTCGGCTGCGAGCGGTGCAACGGCACGGGCTACCGGGGGCGCACCGGCGTGATGGAGACGCTCGTGGTGGACGACGAGGTCCGGCGCCTGATTCTGCGCCGCGCGGAGTCTAAGGAATTGCAGCGCGCGGCGCTTTCGGCGGGCATGGTGAGCATGTACGACGACGGGATACTCAAGGCCCTGGAGGGGGTGACCACGATCGAGGAGGTCCTGCGGGTGACGCGGGACGTGTGATCCATGGCTTGGTACAGCTACAAGGCGGTGACGGCCGAAGGGGAGGTGATCGAGGGCGAGCTGGAAGCGAACGACCGCAGGGCGGTGGTCGAGCGGCTGCGCAGCCAGGGACACGTGCCGATACGGGCCGAGGAGCGCCGGCGGGCTGGGCTCCTGCGACGCGGCAGGGCGCGGCGCGGCGCGGGAATATCGCAAGGCGCGGTCGCACTCTTGACGCGCGAGCTGTCTATGTTGCTGCAGTCGGGTCTGCCGCTGGACCGGGCCTTGTCGATTCTGAGCACGTTGTCGCCCCAGGGTCCGCTGCGCCGTTTGGTGGACCGGCTCTTGGATCGGGTCCGCGGAGGCGCGAGCCTGGCGGAGGCGCTGGAGGCGCAGGGCGAGGTCTTCCCCGGGTTTTATTCCGGCATGGTGCGCGCCGGCGAGGCGGGTGGCGGACTGGAGGTCGTGCTGACCCGGCTGGCGGAGACACTGGAACGGGCGCAGGCCCTGCGCGAGAGCGTGAAGTCGGCACTGATCTACCCGATCCTGGTCGTGATCCTGGCGGTCGGCTCCCTGATCGTCATGATGACGCTGGTGATCCCGCAGTTCCGGCCCTTGTTCGAGGAATCGGGAAAGGCCCTGCCGCTCCTGACGCAGGTGGTAATCGGGGTTTCGGATTTCGTGCGGGATTTCTGGTGGGCTCTGGCGGTCGCTTTGGTTGTTCTGGTGGTCGCCGTGCGGCGCCACAACGCCTCGCCGGAGGGACGCTTGCGTTGGGACCGCTGGCTCATTGGCCTGCCGCTGTTGGGCGATCTGCTGGTGAAGATCGAGGTCGCGCGCCTAGCGCGGACGCTCGGCACGTTGCTGGCCAATCAGGTGAATGTGCTGAATGCCGTGTCGATGACCCTGGGGACGCTGGGCAACCGCGCGGTCGGCGGGGCGTTGTCCGAGATTCGGGGGCGCCTGACGAAGGGTGAGGGCCTTGCAGTTCCCATGGCGGAGGCTGGCGTGTTTCCGGTCCTGGCGGTCCAGCTGATCCAGGTTGGCGAGGAGAGCGGACAGCTGGATTCGATGCTATTGCGCGTGGCGGAGATCTACGATGACGAGGTCAAGCGGACGATCGATCGTCTCTTGGCCCTTCTGGTGCCAGTGATCATCATTGTGCTTGGTCTCGTGATCGCGCTGATGATCGGCTCGATTCTGATGGCGATCATGAGTTCCTATGACCTGTCCGGCTTGTGAGCGCGCCGTGCGCGCGGAGGACGATGCCATGGCGAAACAGCGGCGGCGGCCCCGGGGTTTTACCTTGGTCGAGCTGTTGGTGGTTCTGGTGATCCTGGGTCTGATCGCGAC
>JAOUCL010000164.1 GCA_029859805.1 Rhodospirillales bacterium
GCACTTCGGCGAGGGTGACTTCTTCCGGCGACAGGCCCGCCGGGTTGCCCGGGAAGATCACATCGGTCAGGCCAGTCCGGACGGGGTGACGCCCGGTCATGAGGGCGGTGCGCGTCGGCGTGCAGGACGGTTCGGAGTAGAAGCCGTTGAGCAGAACGCCCTCGTGCGCCATGCGATCGAGCTCTGGCGTCGGCGCCCCGCGCATCGCCCCGCCACCCTGCACGCCCAGCTCACCGTAGCCAATGTCGTCCACCAGGATGTAGATGATGTTCGGTTTCTTGCCGAACTTCTTCTCCAGCGCGGCGAGTTTCGCGTCGATGGCCTTGTCTTCCTCGGCCCACTTGGCAGCGTGTTTCTTCTCCAGTTCGTAGTACGGGGCGTCGAACTGCTGGGCGTTTGCCGTTCCAAGTGAGTAAGTAAAGGCGACCGCGCCGATCCCGATCATGATCGCATTTCTATAAAGAGCCTTGCGAATATTCATGTTTGCCTTTCCCCTTAAGCTTCTTGGATTCCCCAACGAACAGGCCCGCTCAGACCGACCATAATGGTAAGTTTCTGCCCCAACAAGGCGCGCCGGACCGATACAGCACTCCCTAATAATTCTGGTGCCGGCAGAACTGCCGGAGTCTGCTTAGGGTCACGACCGCCCCTTCGGGCACGCTGTTTCGTGCTTCCGCCACCGGACCGTGAGCGGACATATACGGGGGCGGGTCATGGCCCTTCGCGTGCTAGGATAGGCGCGTCGTCCCCTCGAAGCCGGAGCCGCCCGACCGTGCCGAAAGACTCGCCGATCCCTGCCGAAACGCCCGCTTCGGAGCCGAACACCCGGGAGCACCTGTCGCCGCCGCCGGGCGAGGACTTCTGGGTCTTCGGCTACGGCTCGCTGATGTGGCATCCGGGGTTTCCCCACGTCGAGGTGCGGGTCGCCGTGCTGCACGGCTATCACCGGCGCTTTTGCGTCTACTCGCACCGCTACCGCGGCACGCCGGAGTGCCCCGGCCTGGTGCTCGGCCTCGACCGGGGCGGGTCCTGCCGGGGCCTGGTGTTCCGGGTGCCGGCCGCCGAGGGCGAGAGCGTGCTCGACTATCTCCACGAGCGCGAGATGATCACCGGGGTCTACCTCCCGACCTGGCTCGCCGTGGAGACCCAAGAGGGCCCCGTGTCCGCCGCCGGCTTCGTGGTCGACCGGAAGCACGAGCAGTACACCGGGCGCCTGACCCTCGAGGAGACCGCCCGGCTGATCCTCCAGGGCCACGGCGCGCGGGGCGCCTGCACCGACTACCTGGCCAATACCGTGCGTCACCTGGAGGGCCTCGGCCTCGGCGCCGGGCCGCTCAAGCGCCTGCTCAGCGTGGTCGAGGCGCGCGGCGAGGACTGAACGCGGGTACGGGGCGGCTCAGTCTGGATCGAGCAGGCGGACCAGGGCGTCGACGCCGATTTCCGCCGATTGCTTGGGGTGCCCATCGATGGACCCATACAGCATGATGATCATTATCAGCATCGGGAATGTCGTGGGATGGCTTGCGAGCATTTACGTGAAGAATGCTCTTCCTGGGCTGCTCGGGCACGTTGTCATCAGCACGACCGGTGCATTCATCGGGGGTTATTTGTCTCTCAGGATTTTTTCAGAGTCTGACAAATTCAGCATGATCATCAGTGCCTTTATCGGTGCTGCGCTTCTGCTCTTCATCGTGCGGTTCAGAAATTGGCGTTCCTAGAAAACCGGTGTTGGAGTTCGGTCATCACCTCTCAGGCCGCCCCTTCGGGCCTGCCGTCTCGTATTCCCGGCTCCCGACCGGGAGCGGACATATGCGGGGGCCGGTCGTGGCCCTTCGCGTGCTAGGATGGGTGCGTCGCCAGCCGAAGCCGGAGCAGCTCAAGCGCCTGCTGCGCGCGGCCGCTCAATCCGATTGGAAGAAGCGGACCAGGGCGTCGACGTCGACCAGCAGCCAGACCAAGATCGCGAGCATGGCCGCGCTCAGGACGGGCGTGTACCAGGGCAGGGGCACCGGGTTGAGCGCGCCGCAGACCCGGCAGGCGTCGTCGTCGACGCCGAGTTCGGCCCGGCACTGCCGGCACAGCCGCCTCATCGGCGGTCCTCCGTCACGTGCACTTGGAATAGCCGCAGGCGGTGCAGAGGTCGCAGCCTTCCTGGTGGATCAGGCCGGCCGCGCCGCACTTCGGGCACTGCCGATGGGCCGGGCCGGGGCGCGGGCCTTCGGCGAGATTGACGACCGCCGCTTCCTCCTCGGCGGGTGCCTCCTGCGCCCCGGGCAAGAATCCGATATCGATCATGTGGCGCTCGATCACCTCGCCGATTGCGGCCAGCAGGGAGGGCACGTACTTGCGGTCGAGCCAGGCGCCACCGCGCGGGTCGAACACGGCCTTCAGCTCCTCGACCACGAAGGACACGTCGCCGCCGCGCCGGAACACCGCGCTGATCATGCGGGTCAGCGCCAGGGTCCAGGCGTAATGCTCCATGTTCTTGGAGTTGATGAAGATCTCGAAGGGCCGGCGCCGGCCGTCCTGCATCACGTCGTTGATGGTGATGTAAATGGCGTGGTCGCTTTCCGGCCAGCGCAGCTTGTAGGTCCGTCCGGGCAGCGCCTCGGGCCGGGCGAGCGGCTGGGTCATGTAGACCACGCCGCCGGCCTCAATCGGCCCGTCCGGGCCCTCGCCCTCGGCCGCCTGCGCCGGCGCGGCCGTGGCGCCCGCCGGGCTCGCCGGCGCCTCCAGGACCGCGCCGGTGATCGGGTTCGGCCGGTAGGTCGTGCAGCCCTTGCAGCCCAGCGCGTAGGCCTGGCTGTAGACGTCCTTGAAGGCCTCGAAGGAGATGCCGGCCGGCAGGTTGATCGTCTTGGAGACCGAGCTGTCGACCGCGCTCTGCACCGCGGCCTGCATGACCACGTGGGCCGAGGGCTCCAGGCTCTGGGTGTCTACGAAAGCGTCGGTGAGCGGGGCGTCTTCGCCCTCGAGGCTGCGGTAGAGGCGGTAGGCGTGGTCGCTCACCTCCTCCTGCACGCGCGAGCCGTCGGGCTGCAGGATCGCGCGGCTGTAGCTGAAGCCGAACACCGGCTCCAGGCCCGAGGAGATGTTGTCGGCCAGCAGCGATACCGTCCCGGTCGGCGCCACCGAGGTCAGCAGCGCGTTGCGGATGCCGTGCTCGGCGATCGCCTGCCGGACCTCGGGCTCGAGCTCGCGGACCGTCTCGCCCTCGAGGTAGCGCTCCTTGTCGAACAGCGGAAACGCGCCCTTCTCGCGGGCCAGCTCGGTCGAGGCGAGGTAGGCGGCGCGCCGCAGGGCGCGCATCCAGCCGCCGGTCAGCTCGACCGCCTCGGCGCTGCCGTAGCGCACGCCGCACATGATCAGGGCGTCGCCCAGCCCGGTGATGCCGAGGCCGATGCGGCGCTTGGCGAGCGCCTCGTGCTTCTGCTGCGCCAGCGCGAAGCGCGAGCAGTCGATGGCGTTGTCCAGCATGCGCACGGCGGTCGGCACGGTCTTCTCGAGCCCGGCCAGGTCGAGCGCGGCGCCGCTTTCAAAGGGGCGTTCGATCAGGGCCGCCAGATTGATCGAGCCCAACAGACAGGCGCCGTAGGGCGGCAGGGGTTGCTCTCCGCAAGGATTGGTCGCGTTAATTTTTTCGCAATACCATAAATTGTTTTTGTGGTTGATCCGGTCGATGAAGATTACGCCGGGTTCGGCGTAGGCGTAGGTGGCGCGCATGATCCGGTCCCACAGCTCGCGCGCCGGCACCGTGCGGGTGACCTTGCCGGCGAACTCGAGCTCCCAGGGCGCGTCCTCCTTGACCGCCTGCATGAAGGCGTCGGTCACCAGGACCGAGAGGTTGAACATCCTGAGCCGGCCGGGTTCGCTCTTGGCCACGATGAAGTCGTCGATGTCCGGGTGGTCGCAGCGCAGCGTGGCCATCATCGCGCCACGGCGGGATCCGGCGCTCATGATGGTGCGGCACATCGCGTCCCAGACGTCCATGAAGCTGAGCGGCCCCGAAGCGTCCGCGCCGATGCCCTTGACCGCCGCGCCCTTGGGCCGCAGGGACGAGAAGTCGTAGCCGATGCCGCCACCCTGCTGCATGGTCAGCGCGGCCTCCTTCAGGTGCTCGAAGATGCCGCCCATGTCGTCGGGGATGTTCCCCATGACGAAGCAGTTGAACAGGGTGACGTTGCGCCCGGACCCGGCCCCGGCGAGGATGCGGCCGGCCGGAATGAACCGGAAGCCGTCGAGCGCCTCGTAGAAGCGCCCGGCCCAGAGCTTCGACTCCTTTTCCGGCTTGGCCAGCGCCCGGGCGACGCGGCGCCAGGTCTGCTCGACGGTCTTGTCCACGGGCTCGCCCGCCGCCGTCTTCAGGCGGTATTTCATGTCCCAGATCCGTTGAGACAGGCCCGAAACCGGCGGCATGGCTCCAGGGCTCCTTTCGTATAACGCCCTTTAAAGACAGGAAAAACCGGTGTCCGCCCGGTAGGATAGGACAGCCCCGGAAGGGGGTCAACGTTCCTGGTTTGTTTTGAGTTCCCGCGGCTCCGCGGCGGCGGGAGGTTCCACGCCGGCCTCGGCAATCAGGCGGTTGCTCGTGCCCTCGACCTGTTCCTCGAGCCGTTTCATGAACTCGCGCCGCCGCAGGCCCGGTTCGATCGGCGGCAGCAGCTCGAGCAGGATGCAGCCCGGCGTCTTCATAAAGCTGCGCCGGCGCCAGAACAGACCCGAATTCAGGCCGACCGGAACGACCGGCACGCCGAGCGACGTATACAGCGCGGCGACGCCCGGCAGATAGGGGCGCTGCACACCGGGAGCCACGCGCGTGCCTTCGGGAAAGATCACGATCGGGCGGCCTTCGGCCAGCCGGCGGCGCACCTCGGCGACCATCCGCTTCAGGGCCGAGGCGCCTCCGGCGCGGTCGACGCCGACCATCCCGGCTTGCTTGAGGGCCCAGCCGAAGAGCGGGACCTGCAACAGCTCTCGCTTGAGGACGAAGCACGGGTTCTCGACCAGGTGCGCGAAAATCATGGTATCCCAAGCCGACTGGTGTTTCGCCGCCAGTATGCAGGGGCCGTCCGGCAAGTTCTCCAGGCCGCGGATCCGGTATTCGATACCGCAGATGCCCCGCAGAAAGACGAAGCCGACACCCGACCAGATGCGTGCGACCCTATGGACCAGGTACGAGCTGCGGGACAGAAGAAACGTCAGGAAGGCGAAGAACGACGCCACTGCCGTCCAGCCGAAAAAAACGACGTTGAACAGGAGCGATCGAATCGCGGTCATTCGGCCGGTCCCGCGACCATGGTGCGGAGGAAAGCGATGAGATACTTGCTGTACTCCGAGGCGACGAGGCTCGCGCTGCCCGGCCACAGCCACCATTCGTCCTGCTTGAAGTTTTCGGGGAAGACCGGGTGCGGAACGATCTCGATGTCCGGCATGGCGTGGCGAAATTCGAGCAGGCTGCGCGGCATGTGGTAATTGGCGGTCACCAGGCGCAGCGAGCCGAACCCCTGCTCGCGTATCCAGGCGGCGGTCTCTACGGCGTTGCCGCGTGTGTCGTCCGCGTCGTGCCCGAGGATCACACAGCAGGCGAACTCGTCCGGCGACTGTTGCCTGACGCGAAACAGCTCCGCCATGTCGACGCCGCGATAGACCCCGGAAATGAAGAGCTTCCGGGCACGCTGTTCGGCCAGCAGGTCGAGGCCCTGCGACAAGCGCGCGCTGCCGCCGGTCAGCACGACGATGGCATCGGTCTGACGTTTCGCGGTGCCGACCTCGCGCGGCAACACGGTGGCAAACCACAGGAGGCCGATAATCCACAGTACGAAAAGCACGACCCCGGCCGGCACCAGGAGGCGCAAGGTGATCCGGCGTCGTGGCCTGCGCATCAACATGTCCGATCTCGCACCTACTTAGGGCATCCGGGTCAGAGTGCCGAGCACGGTCAATCGGGCCGTTACCATGGCCACCGCTGCCGTCACGATGGGCAGCAGGACCAAGAGGCCCCACTCCGCGGCCGACAGCGACAGGACGGGCGGCAACGCACTTTCGACCGGCCCGAGCACCTGGCCGATCGCCAGGATGGTCGCCAGCGCGAACACCGACCCGATCGCGCCGCCGCGCAGCCCCAGCGCGAGCGCGTGACGCTGGAATTGCCTGGCGATATAGGGGTCGTGCGCGCCGATCAGATGAAGGATTTCAATGACTTCCCGGTGGACCGAGAGGCCTGTGCGCGTCACGAAAACCACCGCCATGACCGCAATGCTGCCGACCAGGAGAACGATCGCCCCGGCGAAGATCTGAATGGTGCGCGCCAAGTCGAGAAACTTGCCGAGCCAGCGCTTGTGGTCGTTCAGCAAGGTTCCCGGCACCGCCTCGTCCAGCTGTTCGGCGAGCACCGCCAAGTCCGGCGGGGCTTCGGTATCGATAGTGACCGCGATCATTTCGGGCAGGGGCAAGTCCTGCTCGGCCAGACCGGCGCCCAGCCACGGCTCCAGCAGCTCGGCGATTTCCTCTGCGCCGTAGAGGGCGACCTCCTCGACGCCGATGGTCCGGTTCAGGATTTGGACGACACGGTCGATCCGACCCCGCCGTTCGGTCTCGGACACCCCGGGACCCGGCGGCGGAACCTCTACGGTGAGCTGACCGGACAGGCCCTTGTCCCAACGTTCGACCAACTTGTGCATCGTCGTCGCGCTGATGACCGCCAGGGCGACGAAGTACACCATGAAGGCGACCAGCCAAGGCAGGAAGCGGTCCGAAACGTCCTTGGCGAGCGGCACGTCCGCGGGTCTGCGGCGCATTCAGGCCATGCTCCCCTCGGCGGCGTCGCGCGCCTTGCTGTCCGGCGGCGGCTCCACCCGCACCGTTCCCTCGCCGAGTGCCAGAACGGCATGGGAAAAGCGCGAAACGAGCGCCTGGTTATGGGTCGCGATCACCACCGTGGTGCCCAGCTTGTTCAGCTCCTCGAACAGATAGAGCAGGCGCACCGCGATGCGGTCATCGACATTTCCTGTCGGCTCGTCGGCCAACAGTAGGCTCGGTTGGCCGATCACCGCGCGCGCGATGGCCACCCTCTGCTGCTGACCGCCCGACAGAGTAGCCGGCAGGTCGTCGAAATGGTCCGCCAGGCCGACCCAGGCCAGCAACTCGGTTACGTGCTCGCGGATCTTGTCCTCGCGCCGGCCGGCGATCCGGAGCGGCAAGGCCACGTTCTCGGCGACGCTGAGATGCTTCAACAGGCGGAAATCCTGGAATACGACGCCAATGCGCCGGCGCAGCATCGCCCGCTCGTCGCGGGTCAGGCCTTCCACGTCGCGGCCGAACAGAGTCATTCGGCCGTTCGAAGGGCGGTTGGCGAGGTACATCAGCCTGAGCAGCGAGGACTTGCCGGAGCCGCTCGGCCCGGAAACGAAGTGAAACGAACCCGGACTCAAGTGCAGCGACACCGCGTGCAGAATGTCGGGACCGGTGCCGTAATTTGTCGCGACGTCCTCGAATCGAACCACGGCGGTATTGTCCTTGTTCCTCCGGCGGCGGCGAGAATGACACAGCCGCGCCAGGGCCGTAAAGCGTTCGGCTCTCGCCTTGCGTTGCCCAGTTGGCGGCCATATAAGAATATCGGCATGGGTCCCTGGCACGTCCGTTCCGTATGATTCTCGACTGCCCCTCCTGCAGCGCCAAATTCAAGGTGGACGCGGCGCTGCTCGGCGATGCCGGCCGCAGCGTGCGCTGCGGCAACTGCGGGCACAGTTGGCACGAAACGCCGCCCGGCCCCGGGCCGGCCGAAGAAGACCAGCCGGGCACCGCGGCGGCGCCTGGGAGCGATAGCCGGCCGGCGCGCGCCGACACTCTCGACAAACTGGACGAACAGCGCCGGCGCCGACAGCGCAAGCCTGTGGCGACCTCAGAAAAAAGGCCGCCGTCCCAGGTGCTGGGTTGGATCCTGCTCACATTGTTCCTGGTGGCGCTGGTCGGCGGCCTGGTGGTGGCCCGGGACAAGATCATGGCGCTGGCGCCCGGAACCGCGGCGTACTACGAGCGGCTGGGGCTGCAGGAGATGATCGGCGACGGCCTCGACCTGCGTGACGTCACCTCGGTCCGCCGGTCGATAGACGGTGAGAGCAAGCTGATCGTCCGAGGGGTCGTCGCCAACGTATCCGATCGAGTTCGGCCGGTACCCCGGCTGCGGGCCAGCCTAATCGATGCCGGCGGCGCCGAGCTCGCCAATTGGACCTTCGCGGCAGACTCCTCGGAGCTGCCGCCGGGCGGTATCACCACTTTCGAAACCGCGACGACCGATCCGCCCGGCCAGGGCAATCTCAGTCTCGTATTCGTCGAGTAGCGCCAAGACCAAATCCCGAAGACCGTCACTCATGGCTTATCCTTCGAGACGCGTTCTTCGAACGCTCAGGACGAGGTTAGGTATTTTATATCAACGTCTTGCCTCATGCTGAGGAGCTGCCGGAGGCGGCGTCTCGAAGCATGTGGGCTGGGTCAGCTTTTCCTGGATCTGGTATAAGCCCCGTCAGCACCAGATCCTGCAGCGGCGCAAGCCTGCTCTCCGGATCGTGCAGCGTGGCGACGGCGTCCTCGATTTCGCCCGCCCGCGTCCGGCCGAGCACCGGCTCGGCGAAGTCCCGGAACTTGGCCGTCACCTCGCCGGGGGCGAGCGGCGCGTCCGGCCCGCCTCGGGCGTTGATTCCGGGCGTGCAGAGCCGCCGGCCGTCCTTCAGCACCAGCGTCACGTCGCCCCAGCGCCCTTCGGGAAAGCGCGCGTCGTAGCTCGGCTCCTCGCGGACCGTGGTCTTGGCGACCAGCCGGGCGATCGCCGGGTCGGCGAGCCCGCTGGCCAGCACCTCGTCGGGTCCGACGCGGCCGCGCACCAGGGCGGCCGCCACCGGGAACGACAGGCTGTATTGGGCCATGGCGGTGCTGTCGGGCATGCCGGCGGCGAGGCGGGCGGATTCATGGAATGTCGCGATTTCCACGGCCGCCACGTCGTCGCCGGAAAGCCCGTGGTCCCGGCGCAGCATGAGCGCCGCGTCGATCGGGGCGTGCGCCCAGCGGCAGACCGGATAGGGCTTGATGTACTGCTCCGCGGTGAGCCAGACGGTGCCCAGGTCGCTCCAGAAGTGGGCGACGGCCTCCTCTTCGACCGTGACGGCCGGGGCGCCGGTGAAGCCGCGCTCGGCGAGGAAGACCGCGGTCGTCCCGGCCAGCGCTCCCCAACCCGAGCCGTCGTGCAGCATGGTCGGGTTGTCGACCTCGCGCATCATCTGGCTGCGCGGGCCGTGGTACTCGGCGATTCCGACGGCCTGGCGCAGGCGCCCGGCGTCCAGGCCCCGCAGCCGGCTGCCGATGGCGGCGACCGCCAGCGCGTTCCAGGCGCCCGAGGTGTGATAGTCCGGAACGCTCGCGTGCAGCGCCAGTCCGGCGCGTGAGGCGATCTCATAGCCCAGCACCAGGCAGACCAGCGCCTCCCGGCCCGAGACGGGCGCGCCGGTCTCGGCAAAGGCCAGCAGCGCCGGCAGGACCGCGACGCCCATATGCCCCTTGCAAGGGGCATAGCCGTCGTGGCCGTCGAAGTTGTCGATCTGTGTGGCGCCGGCATAGGCCGCGCCGACGGCGCTCGCGGGCCTGCCGTCGAACAGGATCCGGGCCGAGCGCTCCGGCGTGTCCGCGAGGAAGAAGGTCGCGGCCATGTCGCGGGCGATGCGCCCGCCGTCCGTCGCCGCCCCGGCCGCGGCGACCCCGACGAGGTCGAGCAGCAGGCTCTGGGCCTGGGCGACCACGGGCCCGGGAATGTCCTCGAACCGGAGCTCCAGGGCGAAGCGGCCGAGCGTCTCGATGACCGGGCTGTTGTCCAATGGCATGGCGTCGGCTCCAGGGGCGAGCGTGTTGAATCTCCGCCGCCGTTTGCCAGACGGGTTCGGCGACGGGAACCATCCTAGTCTGCCGAGCCGCGCGCCGGGAGCCTGTTTTCCGCTCGGGCCGGGATTAAGGAAACATTAACCCTGGTCTCGTAGCTTCGCGCCCACCAAGGGGTGGCCACGAGACCGGCCCGCAAGGGCCGCTGGGAAGGAGCCGAAGGCAGCACGGATGGCGCGAATCCTGATTGCCGAAGATGATTTGTCGGTGCAGAACTTCGTTGCCCGCGCGCTCACCATTCGCGGCCACGACGTGGCTGCCGTCGGGGACGGCGTCCAGGCGCTCGAATCGCTCACCGACAAGACCTACGATCTCTTGATCACGGATATCGTGATGCCCGGCCTGGACGGTATCGGCCTGGCGCTCAAGGTGGCGCGCGACTACCCGCAGCTGCCGGTCCTGCTGATGAGCGGCTATTCCGCGGAGCGGCAACGGGCGCACAACCTCGACGAGCTGATCTGCAAGGTCGTCTCCAAGCCCTTCACCCTGAAAGAGATCTGCGACGCCGCCGAACAGGCCCTGTTCGAAGGCGGCTTCGGCGCCCGCCTCGATGCCTGAAATTGGGATTCGGCTCTAGGCAGGCTGCTGAAGGAGTCCGCGGCGGCCCGTTGCCCTCGTCCTTCGACAAGCTCAGGATGAGGTCAACTCCTTGAAACCGCTCGCCCTCACTCTGAGCTTCCTCGTCCCGAACCCCCTCATCCCGAGCCCCCTCATCCCGAGCCCCCTCATCCCGAGCCCCCTCATCCCGAGCCCCCTCATCCCGAACCCCCT
>JAOUCL010000441.1 GCA_029859805.1 Rhodospirillales bacterium
GGCGCCGAGCTTGAAAGCGGGATCGCTGTAATAGCGCATCGCCAGACCGTTGAGACGAACGCCGAGCCGATCCATGGCGCTCGAGAGCTCCACAGCGCCCGTTCCCTCGAAATGATCCGGAAAGTTCAAGTCGGCCGCGTTTAGGCCGTCGACAGCCGCGGCACGCTCCAGGAGATCGACCGTGGTAATCCTGTTCTTGCCCGGCCAGTAATGCTCCGCCCCGACCTTGAAGGAGTTCAGTCGTGCAGCGTAGAGCGGTTTTCCGTCGTGCGGCATTGCAACTCTCCCCTTACGGTCGCCGGAGCCAAGCTTCCATCATCGTCCCACGCCGCAATTGAACAAGCCGATATTCGGCCTGCCACGGCATTTCGCTCCAGTTTCCTATCCAATGCGGCACCAGAGGTCGCGTGCTTAACGGCAAATCACAGGATTGGATAGCCAGTGTCCCAGATGCTTGAATAACGTCGTCGACAGACGATCCAAAGTTCGAGGCAGGAAACATGCCGACGAATCGACAAGGTCTTCGGGGAATTGCCGTACTGGATGTCGGAGCGACGAATGCCAAGGCGCTCCTCTTCGATGACAGTCTCACCCTGCTGGCAGAAGAATCCGTGCCCTCCGGACGTCGGGAAGGCCCGCCGTATCTCCACATTGAGTCCGAGCCCCTCCTCAAATTCGTCCATAACATCCTGCCGCAGTTCGATTCCATCCGACCGATTGATGCCATCGTTCCCTGTACGCACGGCTCGGCGGCCGCGCTCCTCGACCACGCGGGGGAGCTCATCCTGCCGATCATGAGCTATGAGGCCGAGCCGCCACCCGCGATCGTGGAAGGCTACGCCGCCATCGCGCCGGAGTTCGGCGAGGTCTTCGCGCCGACGAATCCGCTCGGCCTGACGCTCGCGCGCCAGCTCTATTGGCAGGAAACGATTTTTCCGCATGCGTTTTCAAATACATCCGCGATCTTGCCGCTCGCCCAGTACCTGGCTTTCCGCCTGTGCGGGAGGAAGGCGAACGAGGTCAGCGCAATGGGCGCCCAGACCCATCTCTGGGCGCCCTCGACCAAGGATTATTCAAGGCTTGCCAGAGAGAGAGGCTGGGCCTCCCGCTTTCCTCCGTTGCGACCGGCCTGGGAGGTGCTCGGGTCGGCCCGGGGCCTTGCCTTGCGCGGCGCGGGGCGGGTCCTGAACGGCGTGCACGATTCCAATGCCAACCTGCTGCTTTATCTAAGGGGAGAGTCCTGCACGCTTCTCTCGACCGGGACCTGGATAATTGGCTTTGTTCAGGGAGTCGATCTCATGACTCTCGATCCCGCCTTCGACCAAGTCTCGAACACGACCGTCTTCGGCGATCCTATCGCGTCCTGCCGTTTCATGGGCGGCCGCGAGTTCGAGATCATCGCCGATGGTGCGCCGCCGCACCTTGGTACATCCGAGACGGTATGTGGCCTGCTGGCCCGCGGCGTGGCGGCATGGCCGTCCTTCACCGCGTCCGGCGGCCCCGCGCCGCAGACCATGGGCAAAGGCCGCGTTGAGGGCGACCTTCACGACACCGGGGAGCGCGCAAGCCTTGCCTCTCTCTACTGCGCCCAGATGTCGGCGCTCGCACTGAGGAAGATCGGCAGCACGAATCGCGTGATCGTCGACGGTCCATTCAGCGACAACGATGCTTTTCTCGAGGCCCTGGCTGCCTGCCTGCCCGCGCAGGAGGTCTTTTCGTCGGAGGTCGCGAACGGCACGGCGGTCGGCGCGGCTTCCCTGGCGCTCATCGCGGGCGCGAAGGCAGCTCCGCACGAGATGAGCCTGCGGCGCATCGAAGCGCCTCGCGAGCTATCGGAAAACGCGGCGCTGGCGAGCTGGTTCGTGCAGATCGGCCGCCTCACTTCATAGTCGAAGCGAGAGCGGCGAACGATCGTCAGATAGCGGACAGGTACCGCCGTCGTGTAGAAGGGCTACCGGCTCCTTCGAAGGAGGTCTTCGACCTCCGCCAAAGTCGGCATGGAGGGTGCCGTACCGGGCCTGGTCACCGAAATGCCGGCCGCAGCGCAGCCGAACCGAACGGCCGTGACGGGGTCGTCGCCCCGCGCCAGCGCCACGGCAATCCCGCCGTTGAATGCGTCCCCGGCGCCCGTCGTCTCCGCCACCGGTCCGGCGTCGAAGGCCGGGACAAGCTCCGACAGCCCCTGCGTATGGAAGAGCGCGCCATTCTCGCCAAGCGTGATGACCGCCGCTCCCACGCCCTTGGAGAGAATGACGTCGGCGGCACGCCGGGCATCGTCCGCAGAGTTGACTTCCACGCCCGTCAGGCCCTCGGTCTCGCTTTCGTTCGGGGTGACGAA
Source organism: Rhodospirillales bacterium (assembly GCA_029859805.1). Lineage (GTDB taxonomy): Bacteria > Pseudomonadota > Alphaproteobacteria > Kiloniellales > JAKSDN01 > CAMYKD01. Next base: position 2,339 of record JAOUCL010000441.1, read on the forward strand.
ATCGCAGAGGGCGAGCATGCCGTCGGGCAGGCTGTTGGCCGGCGCCGGGTTCAAAATGGTGCGCACCCCGGCCTCCCTGGCGATTTCGAGGGCGCGGACGGCCGCCTCGATGGGCTGCTCGAGCTGGGTCACGAAGACAACCGCCGAGCCGATCAGCTCGGCGTTGGCCTCGACATCGGCCGACGAGATGGTAGCCGCTGCGCCCGGGCAGATGATGATGGCGTTGTTGCCTGTCGCCTCCTCGACGAAGATGTAGGCGGCGCCGGTGTAACTTTCGTCGCTCTGGGTCACCACAGGGGTCACCCCCGCCGCCTCCCAGGTCCTGAGCGCCATATCGGCGAAGGGGTCGCGCCCAAGCCTGGACAGAAACGCCACATCGGCACCGAGCCGCGCTGCCGCGACCGCCTGGTTCGAGCCTTTTCCACCCGGCCCGAGCGCGAAGCTGTTGCCGAGGATGGTCTCGCCCATGCGCGGCGGCCGATCGGCTCGGTAAGCCGTATCGGCCACGAAGACGCCAAGGATCACGATTTTGCCGGCCATCGGGCGTCTTTGCTCAACCCGCTTCGGGCGGGATGACGCCCTTGCGGAAGGCAAAGCATCCGTAGAAGCGGCGTTCGCCCGTCTGGATCACGCAGTAGGCCTGTTTTGCGCGCTCGTAGAAGGCGAAGCGCTCGATCGACGTCATCGGCCGCGGCCCGCCCTCTGCGGTATCAATAGCCTTCTGCACCTCCTGTTGCACCGG
>JAOUCL010000443.1 GCA_029859805.1 Rhodospirillales bacterium
AAACCGTCGCAACGTCCGCCATCCCCATCGGCATCCCGGGATGACCAGACCCCGCACGCTCAACCGCGTCCATCGCCAAAAATCGTACCGCGTTCGCAAGATCGCCGTGGCCGACTTCGGTCTCGGCCGTGGTGTCGGGTGTCTCGGAGTGCGTTGCCAAATCCAGGGTTGCCATTGGTCCGCCCTTTCTAGATCGCGTGCTCGCCGAGCGCGGCCTTGACCATGTGGTAGCCGATGAACAACTGCGTCAGCGCCAGGGGGTGGCTTGTTTCGCTGCCGTCGCCGTTGGAGTAGGCGCCGACATTGGCGCGCAGGTGGCTGGCCTCGGGCACCAGGGTCCACAGCAGCTCCTCGATGCGCACCGCCCTTTCGCAGGGGATGTTGCCGTTGATCTCCAAAACGTCGACCGGCTTGCCGTCGCTGTCGCGCGACAGCTCCAGGTGCAGTCCCGAGTTCGCACTCGGATCCAGCAGGGGTGTCAGGTCCGGATGCGGCAGGGTCGGCCGCAAAATATGCCGGACGTTGAGATGCGCGCCCGTTTCCTCGGAATGCTGGGCCGGCGGATAGAACTGCACGACGATGTCCGCAAAGGTACGCTGCGGGTGAATGAAGGCGGGACTGTCGGGCTTGCGTTTTTCCAGCGAGGCCAGAACCTGCTCCTCGGTATAGCCCCGCTTGCCGGTGTCGCGCTGGATCTTCCAGCGCACCCGCAGCTCCTCCTCAGGATCGAGGTAGAGCTTCACGTCGTAGCAGTCCCGCATGGCGCGGGTGGTGTAGCCGAGCAGGCCCTCAACGATGATATAGGGTTTCGGCTCGACGTATTCGGGCGCGTCCAGGGTGCCGCCGTCATGATTGTAGACCGGCTTCAGGATCGGCTTGCCGTTGCGCAGCAGCTGAAGGTGCTGTTCCAGGATATCGATGTAGTTGCCCTTGGGATCGAGCGCGGAGATGCCGTTCTCGGCGCGCTGGGCGCGGGAATAGCTGTGGTAATCGTCGCTGCAGATCACCGCGACGCGGTCGGCCCCCAGGATCCCGGCGATCCCCGCGGAGAGCGTCGTCTTGCCGGCCGCGGAATCGCCGACGATGCCGAGGATGATGGGGCGCGAGACACGGTTCTTGGGCATTTCCGGCTCCCTGTCTGGCTCAAGCAGTTCCATCGACCGGCAGATAGCTGGTCAGTATCTGCCGTTCTCCGGTCGTGCCGGAGATCATCAAGGTCTGCAGGCGATATTGGTCGTCCCGCCGTTCGACGCCGTCGAACAGAAGGCCCGTCGTGATACCGGTCGCGCAGAACAGGACGTCCTGCGAACCGACGAGCTCCTCGAGGCCATACCAACGATGGGTATCGAGGCCGGCGGCCTTGACCGCCGCGGTCTCGCTCGGAAGCTGCGGGTTTATGCGGCCGAGGAACTCGCCGCCCAGGCCGCGGATGGCGCAGGCCGAGAGGATGCCCTCCGGCGTGCCGCCCGTGCCCATGAGGGCATCGATCCCGGAGTTCGGAATGGCGGCCATGAGCGCGCCGGCGACGTCGCCCGCGGGGTAGAGCGCGACGCGCGCGCCGGCGCCGTGGATGTCCTCGATCAGCTGCCGGTGGCGCGGCTTTTCGAGGACATAGACCGTCAGGTCGGCGACCCGCTTGCCCAGAACCTCGGCCAGCACCTCGAGCTTCTGGGCCACCGGCCAGGACATGTCGATCATGCCCTTAGCCTTGGGCGCGGCCGCGAACTTCTCCATGTAGAAGGCCCGGCCGGGATCGAACATCGTGCCGCGCGGCGCAATCGCGATCGTGGCCATGGCGTTGGTCAGGCCCTTGGCCAGATAGGAGGTGCCCTCGACCGGATCGACGGCGATGTCGGCCTCGAAGCCGCCGTTGCCGAGCCGCTCGCCCTTGTAGAGCTCCGGCGCCTCGTCCTTCTCGCCCTCGCCGATGACGATCGTGCCCTGGAAGGGAAGCTGGTTGAGGGCCGCGCGCATGGCGTCGACCGCCGCGGCGTCGCCCTCCTCCTTGTTGCCCCGGCCGATCCAGTCGTACGCCGCGCGCGCGGCCACTTCGGTGACGTGGCGCAGGGTGTAGATGAATTCCGGGTTCGTCGGCTGCGTGGTCGCCGACATGGGCCTCCTCCCCAAGCGTGTTTTCGATCTTGCCGACACGCTAGACAGGTCCTGCAGGCCGCGAAACGTTCGCCCGGATAGCCCGGAAATATCTTTCGGTGGGGCGAAAACCTACCCGTTCGGGTAGGTGGCGCCTAAGATCGGCGGTGCCTCGCCTCGGCATGCCGCGCGACCGCTTGCGCCCGATTGCGCACCGAGAGCTTGTCGTAGAGGTTCCTCAGGTGGAACTTGACCGTGTTGATGGAGACGCCGAACGCCTTGGCCAGATCCGCGTTGGAGGCACCCCCCGCCAGGGATGCGAGCAGCTCGCGCTCGCGCGTGGTCAGGCTGTGCAGGGGATCCTCGTCGAGTGCGCCCACGTCGACGTAGGGAAAAACCATGCGCCCCGCGCCGACCGAGGCCACGGTCTCGAGCAGAACCTCGGGCGGATCGCTCTTGGAGCAGAACCCGGCACCACCGAGGGCCATGACCTCGCGGGAGACCTGTGGGTCGGCGCTGCCGGTATAGACGACGATGCGCGGCGCGTTGGGGCGGGTCCTCAGCTTCTCCAGCACGCAATGGCCGTCGCAGTAGGGCATGACCCAGCCGATGACCGCGACATCGAAAAGCACCCGGTCCAAGGCCTCGAGAAAGCGCTCGCCGTCGCTGGCGGTAACCACCAGGTTGAAGCGCTCGTCCTCCTCCAGAATCCGCTTCAGGCCGGTCAGGACCAGGGGATTCTTGTCGGCCAGGGCAACGTCGATCGGCCCGGGTTTCGCGCCACCCTCCCTTCGCCGCCGGTCCGTCCCCTCGCGCGTCAAGATCGCCCCCGTTCGCCTGCGCGGCAGGTCTCGGTTTCGGTCATGGATTACAATAGCAAGTCCACATGGAACCTGGCGCGGTAATAGCGCAGATTCGCAATGATTTAGATCATGGCGGACTTCGGCGCCGTTCGGGCGCCCCTACCAGACGTCCGGCGAGATC
>JAOUCL010000442.1 GCA_029859805.1 Rhodospirillales bacterium
GCAACCGCCATGCGCGGCTTGATCTGGCTCATCACCTTGCCGAACGCTTCCGGGGCGGTGTGGATCTGGGTACCGACCATCAGCGCTGATTCGGGCGTGAACCGCATCTTTGTCACCAGATCGGGGGCAGCAACAAAGCACTCGTGGACCGCAAGATCCGCGTCTGCGGCGTACTCCACAAACCATTTGTTGGGGTAGGTGTCGGAGCCGAACACGAACTTCAGCCCGTTCCATTCGAGGCTGAAGCTGACGGGCCCGTCGAGTGAATGGATGGCCGGGAAAGAACGGATCTTGACGCCGTTGTGCTCGTAGATGACGGCATTCTCGGCCTTGTAGTCGAATTCGTTGACCTCAATCGAGTAGCCACGGAAGTCAACCAGACCCACACGGCCCGCAAGGTCCCACGTATACATCTCCTCCATCTTCTTGACGGCATACGCTGTCCCCAGCTCTGGGGTGGGACCGCTCGGGCCCCAGACCCGCAGCGGCCGCTGCCGCCCCATGAGGGCGCCGCCGATGAACATCTCTGCCAGCGAACCGAAATGGTCGGCGTGCAGGTGACCGATGAAGATTTTGTCGAGGAAATCGTAGGGAATCTGCAGAGACGAAATGCGTTCGGCCGCGCCGGTGCCGATGTCAAAGATGAATTTGTCGCCGTTGCCGAGCTCGACCAGGAAGCAGGCGGCGGCCTGGGCAGCCCGAGTGGTCGGCATGCCGGTGCCACAGGCGATCACCCGCATCTCGTCTTCGGCGAGATTCTCAGTGTTGGGATAGTAAGTGTCCCGCGCTCGCGCCTGCACAGGGGAGATCGGGAGTTTTGTCTGCTCCGTCTTTGCCACGACGGTCGAGATCGGCCGCACGTCATTACGGGCAAGCATCAGCCCGGCGACAAGCCCCAGGGCAAAGATCGTTGCGGCCATCGTCTTGCGCGCTTTCATACTCCGTCTCCTGTCTGCAATGGGCAATGAGGGTCGGCCCGCGTGATAAGTCCCGCCGCTGTTCACCAGCTGCTCACAATTCTAGTAAATGTGTACACTACTGTACAGTAATTTTGCACAGTAGTGTACACAAAAGACCCCGCTCGTCTATCATGCTCGGTAATTCGGACCAGAGGGTGACTCCCCATGTCAACCGTCGTGAAAAACCGCCGCGTTTCCAAGTCGGACTGGCTCGAGGCGGGTCTCGCGGCGCTGGCTGCGGGTGGCGTACACAGCGTCCGCGTGGATGTCCTGGCAAAGCAGCTCGGGGTCGCCCGGAGCGGTTTCTACTGGCATTTCAAGAATCGCGGCGAGCTGCTTGCCGCGATGTTCGATTACTGGACTCGCGAGCTTACCGAGTCGGTGACGAGCAATCCGAAGATCCTCTCGATGCCTGTGGACGATCGACTGCTGGCGATCGCCACGATGGTCATCGACGTTGACCTGGGCCGATACGATGAGGCTATCCGCCAGTGGGCGCGTGAAGATCCGTCGATCGGGCGCCACGCGAGGAGGACCTTCGGCCTCCGACTCGATCTCTTCGAGGCGGCCTTTGCCGAGCTAGGCTTCGAGGGGGACGAACGGGAGATGCGTGTGCGCCTCTTCGCCATCTATCAGGCCGCCGAGGGCGCAGCGATACCGCCCATGTCGAGGGCCAAGCGTCGACGGCTGGCCGAAATCCGAGTGCGGATGTTGACCAGGCGATGAAACAGCCGGGCATGAGGGGGGAGTGGAGCTAGTGTTTTCAGAAACATGGGTGGCGGACAATGACGAGCGTTCCCGGTGGGTGCGCGCCTGGCGCTGGCCGCCGTTGGGGCCGTGAATCGCGAATTGGACGAAGGTCAGCGACGCGAACTCGGTGCACAGGTGACGAAGGCGTGTTCCTGTGTCCTTAAGGCAGCATAAGGGTGTCGAGGCAGCAGAAAAGTGTCAGGTCTGTTCGAACCGTTCCCGTTCCTCATACTGCTGCCGGGCCTGGGCAATGGCTCGGGACGGCAGCTCGCGAGCTCCGGCGGTCTGCCCACCGCAGTAGATCCGCCTCAGCCACCCAAGTCCTTTACTGGACGGGGAGTCGGCGGCTAAATGGAAGCTCGGCCAGGCCTCAGGGCAAACCGCAATGATCAGCATCCGGAATCTTGACTTCCGCTTTCCGCGCGGCGGGTTCCGCCTGGTAGTGCCCCGGTTCGACGTGCCCGCTGGCGGGCGCGTGGCGATCCTCGGTGCGAGCGGATCAGGCAAGACCACGCTGCTGGACCTGCTGGCCGGAATACGGGTGCCCGATGCAGGTTCTGTCACGGTGGCGGGTCAGGAGATTTCCAGATTGCCGGATGCGGCGCGCCGGCATTTCCGGATCCACCGCATCGGTCTGATTTTCCAGGCCTTCGAACTACTTGAATACCTCACGGTTCAGGAGAATCTGCTGCTGCCCTACCGTATCAGCCCGTCGCTCCGTCCGGATGCCGACACCGGGGCGCGGCTATCCCGGCTGGCGGAGGAGACCGGCATCGGCGGGCGGCTCCGGCGGTACCCGGACCAGCTCTCCCACGGAGAGCGGCAGCGGGCCGCCATCTGCCGGGCGCTGATCGCCGCACCTGACCTGATCCTCGCCGACGAGCCGACAGGCAATCTGGATCCGGAGAACAAGCGGCGGGTGCTGGATCTGCTGCTCGGGCAGGTCGCAAGCCACGGTGCTACGCTGGTCATGGTGACCCACGACCACGACCTGCTCGAACCCTTCGATCGCGTGGTCCAGATGCGTGACTTCCATGGAGCCGAGGCGGCGTGAGGGACGTCGTCTATCTCGCCTGGCGCTACCTGGTCTTCAATCGCTGGAAGACCGGCATCCTGATCGCCGCCATCACTGTGATCGTCTTCCTGCCGCTGGCCCTGGAACTGGTGCTCGAGCGAAGTTCCGAGCGCCTGCGCGCCCGCGCGGCGGCGACGCCGCTCCTGTTCGGGGCGCCTGGCAGTGCGCTGGAACTCGCCTTGAGCTCGTTATATTTCAGTGGTGAATCGCCGGCGCCGCTCGATTACGCCATCGTGGCCGAGCTCGGCGACACCCGACTTGCGGCCGCCATCCCGCTGCACCTGGGTTATC
>JAOUCL010000444.1 GCA_029859805.1 Rhodospirillales bacterium
GGCCCCCGCTCCGGCCCCCGCTCCGGCTCCTGCTCCGGCTCCTGCTCCGGCTCCTGCTCCGGCTCCTGCTCCGGCTCCTGCTCCGGCTCCTGCTCCGGCTCCTGCTCCGGCGCCCGACGTCACGGAGACGCCGCCCGCGACTCCCGCGCCGCCCCCGCCCAGCCAGGCGACCAGCCCGGCGCCCGACCCGGCGCCCGACCCCGCCACCGACGCCGCCACCGACGCCGGCACCGCGGTGGCGGTCGCAACGCCCCCGCCCCCCGCAACGCCTCAGCCCCCCGTGCCCCCCCTGCCGCCCGAGGCTCCGGCCGCCGAGGCGCCGCCGGCCGCGACGCCCCCGCCTCCCGAGCCGCCGCCCGCCACCCGGCGGCAGGACCCGGCCGCGACCCAGAGGGCGGCGCTGCCGCCGGCCGGGGCCGCCCTGGCCCCCGACCGCTTCGTCTTCGCCGCGGGCTCGGCCGAGCTGTCGGACCAGGCGAAGCGCGACCTCGAAACCCTGGCCGGACAGCTCCGCGCCGAGGCGGATCGGCGGATCCAGCTGCTCGCCTACGCCGGCGGCGAGACCGGCGCGAGCCGCGCCCGGCGCCTGTCCTTGTCGCGGGCTCTTGCAGTCCGGGCCTTTCTGGTCGAAAAAGGGGTGGCGACCGGGCGCGTCGACGTGCGTGCCCTGGGCGGCAAGGTCAAGGAGGGGCCGGCCGACCGCGTCGACGTCGTGGAGGCCCGGCGCTGACCGCCGGCGCGGGTGGCCGGCACGGGTGGCCGACACGGGGGGCCTGCAGGGGGCCGGTGCCAAAGTTTCGCCGCAGTCGGCCCGCAGACTGCGGCGATTATAAGGAGCCCACGAGGCAAGATTTCCGAACATGACCCGTCCACAGCGTTATCTCATGCACATGGTGGTCTTCCTGCTGATCGTGGCGGGAGTCTGCGTGTTCCTCGCCCCGCACCTGCAGGACGCCTTTCTCGCCAACGCGGCGCTGAACGGCATGATCCTGGGCGTGCTGATCTTCGGGATCCTCTACATCTTCCGCCAGGTCCTGATGCTGCGGCCCGAGATCCACTGGCTCGAGCACCTGCGCCGGGAGAGCCAGGGCGGCCTGATCTTCCCCGGCACCCTGTCCGAGGAGCGGCCGCCGCGCCTGCTTGCGCCCATGGCCACCATGATCGGCGAGAAGCGCGGCAAGCTGTCGCTTTCCACCATGTCCATGCGCACCCTCTTGGACGGCATCCAGAGCCGCATCGAGGAAGGCCACGATTTGTCGCGCTATCTGATCGGCCTCTTGATCTTCCTCGGCCTGCTCGGCACCTTCTGGGGCCTGCTGACCACGGTCAACGCGGTCGGCGAGACGATCGCCGGCCTGAGCGGCATCACCGCCGATCCCGCGCTGATGTTCGAGGACCTGAAGTCGGGCCTCTCCAAGCCCTTGTCGGGCATGGGCACGGCCTTCAGCTCCTCGCTGTTCGGCCTCGCCGGCTCGCTGGTCCTGGGCTTTCTCGAGCTGCAGGCCGCCCAGGCCCACAACCGCTTCGTCAACGACCTGGAGGAGTGGCTCTCGGGCGTCACGAAATTGGGCGGCGGCGGCAGCTTCGGCGAGGGCGGGGAGTCGGTGCCGGCCTACATCCAGGCCCTGCTGGAGCGCACCGCCGACAGCCTCGATACCCTGCAGCGCACGATCACCCGCGGCGAGGAGGACCGGGTCCAGGGCAACCGCAACCTGGCCCAGCTGACCGAGCGCCTCGGCATGCTGGGCGACCAGATGCGCAGCGAGCAGGACGTACTGCTGCGCCTGGCCGAGAGCCAGGTCGAGCTCAAGCCGGTGTTCGACCGCATCGCCGACCTCGACATGTCGACGCTCAAGCTGGACGACCAGACGCGCGGGCACATCCGCAACCTCGACGGCCACCTGGAGCGCCTGCTCGGCGAGACCGCGAAAGGCCGCGACCACATGGTCCAGGAGATCCGCAGCGAGATCCGCCTGCTCGCCCGCACCATCGCCGCCATCGCCGAAGAGAGCGAGGCGGGCTGACCCCCCGGCACGCCATGACGCACGCCCGATCGATATCTCCGCAAGGCGCCGCCCCGTATACCCTCGCCCTCCGGGAGCGGAGGGCGATTTCCTCTAGCGGTGTACGACGGCCATGGTTCGAGACGCCGCCCCTCATCCTGAGCCTGGCGAAGGACGGCGGCTCCTCATCCTTCGACAAGCTCAGGATGAGGGGCATCATTGGCAACAAACAGCCACCTCATGCTGAGCTTGTCGAAGCATGGAGTTTTCCGTATGCCCTCGTCCTGAGGAGCGCCCGAAGGGTGCGTCTCGAAGGGCGCGAAACACACACCGCACCAACGTGCGATTCCCCTGCCCGGCCGCGCGCAGGGCACGGCGGGGTCCTGACCTCCTTCTATACACGTCCGGCGGAGGGCTGAGCGATGTATGCGCTGGGGCGCGGCGGCCGGCGGCGGGCGATCAACATCTGGCCGGGCTTCGTCGACGGTCTCGCGACGCTGCTTCTCGTCGTCATCTTCGTGCTCATGGTCTTCATGGTCGCCCAGTACTTCTTGAGCACGGCCTTGACCGGCAAGGACCAGGCGCTGCAGCGCCTCGAGCGCCAGGTCTCGGAGCTCGCCGACCTCTTGTCGCTCGAGCGCGCGGGCAGCGCCGAGCTGCGCATCAACGTGGCCCAGCTCTCCTCCGAGCTGCAGTCCTCGCTGTCGCGGCAGGAATCGCTCTCGGCCCAGCTGGCGGCGCTGGCCGAGGAGCGCGACACCTTGGAGAGCGCGCTGACCCAGGCCGAGGCGCGCTCGGACCGGGTCTCCGCCGAGCTGGAGGACGCCTACAAGACGATCGAGGCGGACAAGGAGAAGATCGAGGTGCAGCTGGCCGAGCTCGCCATGCTGAAGGCGCTCCGCGACGAGCTGACCGCCAAGCTGGCGACCTCGGAGGACGCTTCGGCCAAGGTCGCGGCCGATCTCGAGGACGCCTACAAGGTGATCGACGCGGACAAGGAGAAGATCCAGTCCCAGCTCGCCGAGCTCGCGATCCTGAAGTCCCTGCGCGATGAGCTGACCCAGCAGCT
>JAOUCL010000165.1 GCA_029859805.1 Rhodospirillales bacterium
AAGGGCCATCCGATCGGCGCGACCGGCGTCTCCATGCACGTCATGGCCGCCCAGCAGGTCCGGGGCGAGGCCGGGGACATGCAGGTGCCGGACGCCCGGCTGGCCGGCATCTTCAACATGGGCGGCGCGGCGGTGGCCAATTACGTTTCAATTCTGGAGCCGCTGCGCTAGTAGCTGCCTCCGGGGACCGGATGGAGGAAGGAAAGGCATGTTCAAGGCTCTGCTGCTGGAAGAAAGCGACGGCAAGGTGGCCGCCTCGCTTCAGGACCTGGACGAGTCGCGCCTGCCCGAGGGCGACGTGACGGTCGCGGTCGAGTACTCGACCCTCAACTATAAGGACGGCATGGTCCTGAATGGCCTGGGCCGTCTGGTGCGCAGCTATCCGCACGTGCCCGGCATCGACTTCGCCGGCACGGTCGCCGAGAGCAGCCACCCGGGCTTCGCGCCCGGCGACAAGGTGGTGCTGACCGGCTGGCGGGTCGGCGAGGCGCACTGGGGCGGCTACGCCCAAAAGGCCAGGGTCAAGGGCGACTGGCTGGTTGCCCTGCCCGAGGCGCTCAGCACCAAGCGGGCCATGGCCATCGGCACGGCGGGCTTCACCGCCATGCTGGCGGTCATGGCGCTGGAGGCGCACGGCGTATCGCCCGACAAGGGCGAGGTCCTGGTCACCGGGGCGGCCGGCGGCGTCGGCTCCGTGGCCGTCGCCACCCTGGCAAATCTGGGATACCGGGTCGCGGCCTCGACCGGCCGGACCGAGACCCACGACTACCTGCGCGCCCTTGGCGCCACGACCATCGTCGAGCGCGCCGAATTGAGCGAAGCCCCGACCCGGCCGCTCGACAAGGAACGCTGGGCGGGCTGTATCGACTCGGTCGGCGGCACGACGCTCGCCCGGGTACTGACCCAGATCGCCCATCGCGGCTCGGTCGCCTCGGTCGGGCTGGCCGGCGGCAACACGCTGGAGACCACGGTGATCCCCTTCCTGCTGCGCGGGGTCAACCTGCTCGGCATCGATTCGGTCATGTCGCCGCCTGACGAGCGCAACACCGCGTGGCAGCGCCTGGGCAGGGACCTGCCGCTGGACAAGCTCGACGGCTTCACCAGCGAGGCGACGCTGGGCGACCTACCGGGCCTGGCGGGCGACATCCTCAAGGGCCGGGTGCGCGGCCGCATCGTCGTCGACGTGAACGGGTAGCGCCGGATACGGCAGCCGCCGAGCCGGCCGGCATGGTTCGTCCCTCGCCCTTCGACAAGCTCAGGGTGAGGAATTTCGGGATGAGGAACTTATTGATTTCTAACACGAATCCTCATCCTGAGCCTGTCGAAGGATGGCCACGAATCACGGCTTTCGAGGTTTGGCGTTAGTCCCGAATTTCGGGTCCGTGGCATCAGTTGTTTTGCGCGACTCCAGGCAGTGCGCTAACTTGCCGGCGCACAATTGGTCGGACGGTGGGCAGGATGCCCATGATCGGGAAATCAATCTTAAAGGTCGGAATCGCTGCTTTTGTGCCGGCGCTTGCCGCCGTGCTATGGCCGGCGACGGTCGAGGCGCAGCCGGTCGACTACGAATACGGCATCGGCTGGCACGAGAAGGCCGCCAAGGCGGGCTCCGCAGAGGCGGAGTACCGGCTCGGCCGGTTCCACGAGACGGGGGTCGAGACGGCGCCGGACCCGGTCGCGGCCCGTCTCTGGTACCGCCGTGCCGCCGAGCAGGGGCATGCGCTCGCGCAGCTCAGGTTGGCGGTGCTTCTGCACCGGGGAATGGGCGGGCCGGCGGACCTTGCCGAGGCGATCCGTTGGTATGATGCCGCCGCGGTCCGGGGCCTGCCGGTGGCCCAGTACAACCTGGCCATCCTGCTGGAGCGGGGCGAGGGCGTCGAGGCGGACCCCCTCACGGCAGCCCGCCTCTACGACTCCGCCGCGCGGGCCGGAGTCGCGGCCGCGGCCTCGCAGCTCGCCGTCATGCTGATCGGAGGCCGTGGGATCGCCGAGGACAAGGTGGCGGCGCTGGCCTGGCTCATCCTGGCCGCCGACGGAGGCGAGCCCGGCGCGGCAAAGCTGCGCGACAAGCTCTCGTCCGAACTCGGAACGGCGGCCCGGCGAGATGCCGAGGCCCGCGCGGCCGCGCTCCGGCCCGCCGACTGACGCCGCGAAAAATAGGGACTGTCCCTATTCTTGGTTAGCTCTTGCGGCGCTCAGGAAGTCCGAGCTGCCCCGCGCCAGCAGGCGGGTCAGGTGGGTGTAGATGTAGCGGGCGCCCTTGTCCTGGATATCGCGGACCGATTCGCTGCCGCCCGGCAGGCCGGGGATCTTGCCGGCAGCCAGGATCTTGGCCAGCGTCGCGTCGATGGCGTCACGGACCGGCGCGGCCTTCGGGTCGCCGGGATAGCCCATGGACTGGGACAGGTCCGAGGGCCCGATGAAGAACACGTCGATTCCGTCCACCCGGAGGATCTCATCGGCGTTTCGCACGGCCTCCTCGTCCTCGATTTGGACACAGACCAGGGTCTCGCGGTTGGCGACCGCCACGTAGTCCGCCATGGCGCCCGCGAAGCCGTAGCCCGAGGGCCGGGTCCCGGCCGCGAGGCCGCGCCGGCCCTGCGGGTGATACTTGACGGCCTCGACCGCCCGGCGGGCGTCCCCGGCCGTGCAGACATGGGGGACCTGCACGCCCAGGACGCCCCGGTCCATGACCTGGAGTATGTGCTCGGCGCTCCCGGTGGCCGGACGCGCGATCGGCGTGATGCCGCAGGCCTCGGCGGCCATGGCCATCAGCTCGACGGTTTCGAGCGAGATCGTGCCGTGCTCGCAGTCGATCAGGACCCAGTCGAAGCCGAGTCTGCCCAGCATCTCGACCACCTGCGGCGAGGGGATCATGACCGAGACGCCGAATGCCGGCTCGCCGGCGAGCAGCTTGGCCTTCATTCCGTTCGGTTTCATTCGACCTCCTTGCGGGCCGCCCCCGCGTCCGGCGGGGCGGGCGAAAGCTCGCGAAGCCTGCGTTCCATGACCTCGATCACCTCGCCCATGGTCTCCGGCTTTTCGGAGAAGGCCTCCTTAAGGCCCAACGCCAGCGAGCGTTCGAACAGCGCCTGGGTACCGGCGGTCATTATCGGCTCCAGGCCGATCTCGCGCAGCACCCCGGCCACCTGGACCATTTCATGATAGCGCCGCTCGTGGGCCAGGGCATGGCTCCGCACCCAGTTGGCGGCGACCTGCTCGAAAGGGTTGCGCTCCAGCAGCTCGGTGACGTCCCGCCACAGCTCCTCCTCGAGACCCGCCCGCTTCCCGGCGACCAGGAGCTCCAGCACGAGCGCCTCGAGGCCCTTCGAGAAGACGCTGCGCAGCATCTTGAACATCGCCGCCTTGCCGACCTCGGGGCTGTAGAACTCCGCGTTGAGGCCGAGGCCGGCGAGGGCCCCGGCGGTCTTGCGGCCGTCCGGCCCGCCGATCAGGACGCGGGTCGCCGCGCCGGTGACCCCCACGGCGCCGAGAATGGCCCCCTCGGCGAATCCGGCCCCGGCGGCGCATACGATGCCTTCGACCGCGCGCTTGACCGAGGGGGCCGTGGCGTTGAGGTCGACATAGACCTGTCCGGGCGCGAGGTGCGCCGCGCAGGCCCGCGCCGCGCCCTCGGCCGAGTCGGTCGTCACCGTGGAGAGCACGTAGTCGGCGCCCGCGACCGCCTCGGCGAGGGGGTGGAACGCGATGCCTTCGGCCCGCTGGCGGCGTTCCAGCGAAACGAGCCCATGCGCTTGGTCGAGCAGCAGGTCATAGGCCGCGACCTCGGCGCCCTTCGCGCGCAGCGCCGCCGAGAAGACGGCGGCGACCTCCCCGAAACCGATGAACGCTATGCGGACCGAGGACATGGTTGTGGCCGCTCCCGAGACTCATTGCCGATCCGAACCCCGGGCAGCGGGCCGAGGGTCGCCAGCCGATCATTCTAGACCCTTCCCCGCGGCTCGATCCATCTCCACGGCTGCGAAGATTTCCCCCTACTCTCGCCGCCCGGCCTTTCGGTCCAGACGCGCGGCCACCACGACTTCGGAGCTGATGCCGAAGGCCGTGCGGACGTTGCGGTACTCGATCCGCCAGCGGTCGGGGGCGAGGTAGCCGCAGAGCGCGATCGGCCGGCAGCCGCCCAGCAGCGCCGGACGCAACGCGAAGAACGCTTGCCACAGACCGCTGACCAGGGACGCGATGGGCCCCGCACCGTGAGTCAGGCCGGCGAGGCACAGGCGCCCGCCCGGCGCCAGGATCCGGTGGGCCTCGGCCAGCAGGCCCCGGATGTCCTCGTCGCTCAGCAGATCCAGTACATAGGTGGAGACGAAGCGGTCGAACGCGCCGTCGGCGGCTTCCAGGGTGGTCGATCCCGAGGATCGATCGGCCCGGGCCCGGTCCCGCCAGGGCGCGAGGCGCGCGCGGGCGAGCCGGACCATGGTGTCGCTGATATCGACCGCCGTGTAGGCGCACCGCGGCGGCAGGTGTTCGGCCAGAAGCCGCGCCGCGAAGTCGCCGGTCCCGCAGCCGAACTCGAACACCGCGGCGGCCGTCTCGAAGTCCGCCTGGGCGATCAGATCGCGCCGCGCCGGGTTCTCGTAGAACCCCTGCCGGTCTTGCTTGGCGCCGAAGCGGTCGTAGAACGCCTTAGCCTGTTCCGGTGTCAGGGTCGACTCCACCGTCTTCCCCTTCTGGTCTCAATCCTCTCCGCGGCCAAGGCCCATGATGGCGGCGCCCATGGCGAGCGAGCCGAAGGTGACGAACAGTCCGAAAAACAGCAGGCACAGGGCCAGCCAGCCACCCTCTTCGGCCAGGGCCAAGCTGCGGATGCCCGCCAGGTCGCTCCACAGAATCAGCCCGCCGAACAGGGCGCTGCCGATCACGCCGACGCCCAGGTGGCGAAGCAGAAAGCCGATCGCGTCGCGCTCGAAGGGCTTCAGCCTGGCCATGGCGCCGATCCTTCGCCTATTTCTCGTCGGGGTCTTCGGGCTTTGCACCCAGTTTCCGCACCAGTTCCCTGACCTCGCCGGCCGCGGCCGTCAAGCGCTCCGGCGCGGTTGCCCGCAGCACCAGGCGCACGCCGAATACGCCCATCCTGTAGAACGGATAGCTGCCGATCTCGACCTCCGGGTAGCGCTCCTGGACCGCGGTCAGGCCGGGGGCCAGGTAGCTCTCCGGCAGGGCGGCGGCCACCGCTTTGGTCAAGAGCGGCGCTCCGCCGGTCAGGCGGTGTTTCAGGCTTTCGAACATGGCCTGCATGATCGAAGGAATACCGGCCATGACGAAGACGTTGCCGATCTGGAACCCGGGCGCCTTGCTGACCGGGTTCTCGATCAGCGTAGCGCCCTCGGGCGTGTTGGCCATGCGCAGGCGCGCTTGGTTCAGCTCGCCGGGCGGATAGTGCGCCTCCAGGATCGCCCGGGCCTCCGGGTGCTGGATCAGCGGAACGCCGAAGGCCCTGGCCACGCATTCGGCCGTGATGTCGTCGTGCGTCGGACCGATGCCGCCGGTGGTGAAGACGTAGTCGAAGCGTTGCCGGACGTCGTTCAGCGTGTCGATGATGACCCCGTCCTGGTCGGGAACCACGCGGGCCTCCATCAGGCGAATGCCGAGAACGGTGAGCCGCTCGCCCAGAAAGCCGAGGTTGGCATCCCGGGTCCGCCCCGAGAGGATCTCGTTGCCGATGATCAGAACGCAGGCCGTGACGATCTTCTCGGACATTGCTAGTGGCTATAGCCCCTGGACCGCATGCAGCCCTCGAAACGGCTGGCACGCTGCTTCGAATAGTAGTGGCTGTCGACCCGCCGGGTCAGGTCCCCGTGCCGGCTCTGGTATGAGCTCACTTGGTCCCGCGCCGCGGCGATGTCGTCGTCGATGCGGATGTCGTTGTCCACCTGGGCCCAGGCAGCGTGGTAGCAGGACTCGATGTCGGCCGCCTTCTGCGTGCGGGACACGCCCGGCTTGTACCACCCGGCGGCAGGCGGCTGGTTCCCGGACCCGGGACCACCGCCGCTGCTGCCCTGGCCGCCCCCAGTGCCGCGCGGGGCCGGCGCCGCGCCGCCGACGGTCGAAAGATCGGGGGGCGGCGCTGGCGTGCGAGGGGGTTCGGATGCGGAGGTACAGCCAATCAGCAGAAGGGCGGTAGCCAGCCAAGACAGCAGGAGGACAGGTCTCATGGTCTCAAATCCAAGACCGCGCAGCGCCGCGGCGGAAGGTAACCTGGACCGCGCGCGCCCGAGTTGCAAGGTCGGTCCGGTTGAAAGCGCCGCCGCCCGCGCCTAACTTCTCGCCATGAGATTTCCCGACCCGCTGATCCGTGGCCGCCTGGTCCGACGCTACAAGCGATTTCTGTCCGACGTCGAGCTGCCCTCCGGCCACCAGGTCGTGGCCCACTGCGCCAATCCGGGCTCCATGCTGGGTCTCGCCGAGCCCGGCATGGAGGTGTGGCTGTCGCCGGCCCGCAACCCGGCGCGGAAACTGAAGTATACCTGGGAGCTCGTGGACGCCGGGAGCGGTCTGGTCGGCATCAACACGGGCCACCCCAACGCCATCGTCGCCGAGGCGCTGGCCGCCGGAAAGGTCCCCGAACTGGCGGGATACGGCGGTCTGCTGCGCGAGGTGCGCTATGGCCGCAACAGCCGGATCGATATCCTGCTCGAGCACGATGGCCGCCCGCTCTGCTATGTCGAGATCAAGAGCGTGACCCTGAAGCGCGGCGCCGAGGCCGCCGAATTCCCCGACGCGGTCACCCAGCGCGGCGCGAAACACCTGGCGGAGCTGTCCGAGATGGCCGAAAGCGGGGCCCGGGCCGTCATGTTCTTTTTGGTCCAGCGCAGCGACTGCGCGCGGCTCGAGATTGCCGGCGACATCGATCCCGGGTATCAGGATGCCTTGCAGTCGGCGCTGGGTCGCGGCGTCGAGGCGATGTGCTACACTTGCAAGGTGGCCCCCGAGGCCATCGAACTGGACCGCGGCCTGGCACTGGCGCTGTGACACGCGCAGGGACGCACGTAGGCGGACGACGACATGAGTAGGATGAAGGTCATGAGAGAAGGCGAGAGCGTCCCGGCAACGCGCCCGTCTCGCCCCGGCACCGGCGGAACGGGCGGCGAGGACCGGCAGATCACGATCCACGGGCCCGAGGACTTCGCGGCCATGCACCGCGCCGGGCGCCTGGCGGCCGAAACGCTCGACTTCATCACGCCCCATGTGAAGCCGGGGGTCACGACCGGCGAGCTGGACCGCCTGTGCCACGAGTTCATCGCCGCGCGCGGGGCGGTCTCGGCGCCGCTCAACTACCGCGGCTTCCCGAAATCCATCTGCACCTCGGTCAATCACGTGGTCTGCCACGGCATCCCCAGCAACGATAAGCGGCTGATCGAGGGCGACGCGCTCAACATCGACGTGACTCCGATCGTCGACGGCTGGCACGGCGACTCCAGCCGCATGTTCTTCGTCGGCGAGCCGAGCGTGAAGGCGCGCCGCCTGACCGAGGTGACCTACGAGGCGATGATGCGCGGCATCGAAGTGGTCAAGCCCGGCGCGACCCTGGGCGACATCGGCCACGCCATCCAGAGCTTCGCCGAGAAGAACCGCTGCTCGGTGGTCCGCGACTTCTGCGGCCACGGTCTCGGCCGCGTGTTCCACTCGGCGCCCAGCGTGCTGCACTTCGGCCGGGCGGGGACCGGCATGGTGCTGCGCGAGGGCATGTTCTTCACGATCGAGCCGATGATCAACGCGGGCAAGCCCGAGGTGAAGGTGCTGCACGACGGCTGGACCGCGGTGACCCGCGACCGCTCGCTTTCGGCCCAGTTCGAGCATTCGCTCGGCGTCACCGCGACCGGCGCGGAGATCTTCACCCTGTCGCCCAACGACTGGCACCAGCCGCCCTACGGCGCGTAGCGCGGGCTGCCGCCTCTGCACCTGTGGCGGGCGGGGCGGCGCCGTGCCATACTTCGCCCAACCGAGGACCGGCGGGGAATGGGCGTGGGCGAGGACAAACCACACTACCTTGAGCACCGTGAACGACTGCGCCAGCGCATACTCGACAAGGGCGCCCAGTCCCTGGCCGACTACGAGGTCATCGAGTACCTCTTGACGAGCGCCCTACCCCGGCGCGACGTCAAACCGATTGCCAAGCAGCTGATCGCCCGCTTCGGCAGTCTGGCCGGCGTGCTGGCCGCCGATGCCCGGGACCTCGCGGACATCGCCTACGTCAAGGATTCGGCGGTCGCGACGTTCAAGATCGCCCACGAAGCGGCCAAGCGCATGGCCCGCGAGGAGCTGGCGGACAAGCCCGTCATCTCCTCGTGGGACCAGCTGCTGGCCTATTGTCGCATCGCCCTGGGGCGCGAGGCGGTCGAACGCTTCCACCTGCTGTTCCTCGACCGCAAGAACCGGCTGATCGCCGACGAGGCGCAGCAGCGCGGCACCGTCGACCACACGCCGGTCTACCCGCGCGAGGTCGTGAAACGGGCGCTCGAGCTGGGCGCCTCGGCGCTGATCCTCGTGCACAACCATCCCTCGGGCGACCCGACGCCGTCGGCGGCCGACATCGCCATGACCCGCGAGGTCCGCGAGGCCGCCGAGAAGCTCGGCATCAGCGTCCACGACCACGTGGTCATCGCCAAAAGCGGCCACGCCAGCTTCCGCGCCCTCGGGCTGCTGTGAGCCTGGCGCGGGAACCATAAAACGGGGACACAGTACTAATTTCTCCTCATGCCGGGCGGGCGGCCGGTGCACGCCTTCGCGCCTGCCTCGACCTCGGTCCGGCCGAGACCTCGGACCTGCGCCAGTCGCGGGGCGGTGCCCAGCAGCGGCGAGAAATTAGTACTGTGTCCCCGAACTGAGAAATTAGTACTGTGTCCCAGAATTGGCGTGTCCCCGAATTAGCGGAATTCGCGCTCCGGCTAAAGCCCGAAGATCAGCTCGGCGTTGGCGTGGCGCACCGCTTCGCGCTGGTCGGCGGGCAAGGCGTCGACGCGCGCCAGGCAGCCCGCCATGTCGCCGATGTCGTGGGGGTAGTCCGAGCCGTACATCACCTTGTCCGCGCCGCCCACCGCGATGCAGAGCTCGAGCGCCTCCTGCTGGTAGGTGACGGCGTCGTAGTAGATGCGGCGCAGGTAGTCCGACGGCGGGGTCGAAATCACGTCCCTGCTTGGTATCGTCATCTCGAAGGAGCGGTCCATGCGGCCGGCGAGATAGGGCAGAGTCGCCCCGGCGTGCGAGGCGATGATCTTCAAGGCCGGGTAGCGGTCGAGAAAGCCGTCGTAGACCATGCGCGCGATCGCCAGGGTGGTGTCGAACATGAAGCCGACCGTGGAGGCCAGACTGTACCTGCGCATGTCCATCTCGGGCGTGCCCGGCGGCTCGGTCGGGTGCACCAGCACCGGCAGAGCGCGGCGGTCGATCTCCCGCCAGATCGGGGCGAAGGCCGCCTCGGTCAGCGCGCGCCCGGCGACGTTGGCCAGCACCATGACGCCGACCGCGCCCGCCGTGCAGGCGCGCTCCAGCTCGCCCAGCGCCAGGTCCGGATACTCCCAGGGCAGCGAGGCCATCCAGCGGATGCGCCCGGGATGCGCGGCCTGGCCCTCAGCCATGCTGTCGTTCATGATCCGGGCGGCCTGCAGGCTGACCTCGGCGCCGCCCCCATCGACGTTGGGACAGGTCAGCGACACGATCGCCAGGTCGACGCCGGCGGCGTCCATGTCCCGGACCCTGAGCCCGTAGTCGAAGTGGCCCGGCATCGGCGTCATGAAGAGCGCGCCGTCCCGGTAGATGCCCTCCAGATCCTCGGTCACGGGGGCCACCTCGTAGCGCGGCGCGCCCGCCTCGCGCAGCAGCGCGAGCCACTGACGGTCCAGCATGTGGGTGTGCACGTCGATCACGGTCATGCCGTCGAACCTTTCGCCATCATGAGCGGGCCGCTAGTCAACGGCGCTGTAGTTCACCAGGTCCCGGGGTCTCACCTGGACCTGCAGCTTGCCGAGGCCCGACCAGACGTCGAGCGCCTGCTGTATCGTCCTGCTGAGGTCGCCTGGAGC
Source organism: Rhodospirillales bacterium (assembly GCA_029859805.1). Classification (GTDB taxonomy): domain Bacteria; phylum Pseudomonadota; class Alphaproteobacteria; order Kiloniellales; family JAKSDN01; genus CAMYKD01. The sequence goes on from JAOUCL010000165.1 coordinate 10,044, forward strand.
CACGTCCGTCCCGAAGAAGGCCGCGTTCATCGCCGCGTCGTAGAAGACCACGCCCCTGAGGGCCTCGGCGAAGGCCGCGGGCTTCTTGAGCCAGCCGCCCAGTCCCTTGGCCATGATGGCGTTGGCCTCCCTGGGGTTGGACCTGACGAACTCGACCGCCCGGCTCCAGCCCCTGTAGAGGGCCTTCATCTCGGCCTCCCGGTCCCTGATGGCCTTGGCCGGGGCCAGGACGACATTGGTGATCAGCCCCGGTCTCTCGGAGCTGTCGGCCAGGAGCCGGCCATGCGCGGCGCGCTTGCCGGGGGTCAGCCAGGGCTCCCAGGTAACCGCCGCGTCGACCTGGCCGGAGACGAAGGCGCTGCCGGCATCCCCGGCGCTCATGTGGACCGCTTCGATGTCGGACTGCTCGAGACCGGCCTCCTTCAGCAGCACGTTGAGGAAGAACTGCGAGACCGAGCCCTCGGCGAAGGCGACCCTCTTGCCCCTGAGGTCGGCGACGCTCTTGATCGCCTTGCCGGCGACCACGCCGTCGCCGCCTCGCGAGCCGTCGATCGCGAAGA